>NZ_ACLR01000089.1 GCF_000174775.1 Porphyromonas uenonis 60-3 | reverse complement strand
CACACAGACGGCTATACAGGAGACTATACTCCAGCCACTGCGAGCTTACAACGACCTTGCTGTTGTTGCGCCAAAGAGCGAGTTGCGTACGATCTACGCTCTCGAATCGTTCTCACTTCCAGAGGGCAAAATCCTCGAAATATCCCTACACGAGCTTAATGGCGGACGCACACTAACTTTTACGGTGGACAACAAAGACCTCGTAAGGGCTAGAGCTATTGATGACCTCGAACTACGCTTTTAGTCCCCTGCCTTATGACTATGACAATCAATAATCCGATACGCTATGGGAGGCTGGCTAGCCTTCCCGTAGCTTTGTTGTGCCTGTTACTGTTGGCTCTGCCAAGTGTAAGTAAGGCGCAACGTGCCATACCTCACCAAGATGGGTTAATCCTATCGGGTGGGGTACCGCTAACCAACGAGACGCCATTTGTCCAGTGGGGCAATTGGACGGCTCGGGTGGACTATACGCACTATTTCTTCCACGCCGACTACCTCGTAGTGGGGGTGGAATATAGTCACGATAAGCGATCCTATACAGATGTTTTGAAGAACAACTACTCGATACCTGTAGAGGATTACCTCTTCAAAGCGGGCTATATGTACCCAATCCTCACAGACTATACGCACACTTTCTTGCTATATGCAGGCTTGTCCGCTCTGTGTGGCTACGAGGACGTTAATAGACGCCAGTACGACCTAAGCAATGGAGCCACCATATGCTCTCGCTCACACTTCGTCTATGGAGGCTCTGCTCATCTATCCGCTGAGATATTTCTCACAGACAACTGGCTCCTGACGGTTCGTGGCGATGGAAACTTTTTGGTTGGCTCCCAGCTGAACCTATTCCGTCCGCTAGCTACGATGGGCTTTCGTTTTAATTTCTAAGACTACAAGACTATGAATAGATACTTTATTCTACCGCTCCTGCTGGCAATGCTCCTAGGAGCTTGCTCTAGAGAGGTCAATGTGCAGGAGGTCTACCCCTTTGAGGTAGAGCTGATGCCATACCATCAAGAGGCGACTAAAGGGCAGGCAGTGGAAGTGCGTTGCAAGCTCACACCACAG
>NZ_ACLR01000090.1 GCF_000174775.1 Porphyromonas uenonis 60-3 | reverse complement strand
CTGCGCTCGTCGTGAGTGGGACTGGCAACCACACTACGACCTCGACACCATGAGTCAGGATATGATCCAGGTGCTACGCGCTCGCTACGGCAAGTAAGCATCCGCACAGATCCCCAGAGACTGACACAGTCTCATCCACATGCGCCACTCTTGAGTTCGCTCAGGGGTGGCGCTTTTCATTTGTGACTCTCGAGGAAGGCTCCGCAAGTGCGTACGCATGGCCACCTTCCGTGTGGAGACGAAAGCTTTTGTAAAAGCGCCCAAAACGGTTCCTCCCTTGGAACTTTTCAGTTCCAACGTAGGAACTTCTCGGTTCCTAGGGAGGGATTTCTGTTTTCCTAGGCATGAAACTCTAGTTTCTTCGGCATGAAACACTAGTTTCTTCGGCATGAAACACTAGTTTCTTCGGTAAGAAACTCCAGTTTCTCCCGATGAAACCAAGTCACGGAGCCTATAGTTACCGATCTTCACGGAGAAATTGCCACATAGCTAGCGAGAAAACGAACGTTTCCCACGGAGCCGAGAAATGAAAGTTCGGAAGAATGAAATGAAAGTTCGGAAGAACGAAATCAAAGTTCGGAAGAATTTGTTCGCTTCTCCGTGGAGATACCCGATTTCCTCGTGAGGAAAACGCGAGAGGACTCAATCGCTTCGTCTTTTGCG
>NZ_ACLR01000091.1 GCF_000174775.1 Porphyromonas uenonis 60-3 | reverse complement strand
ACTCTGCAAAGTTAAAGTAGGGACGCACGGTCGTGCGTCCGTTGTCGAACGACGAGACGAGTAGCCCTGTGTAGGGACGCTCGGTGAGTATCTAGTGGGAGGGCGTCCGTACCCGTTAAAGATTACGATGACCAGTTTGTATGATGACTGGGTTATACGTCTCGCCTTGACACAACGGACGCTCGACCGAGCGGCCCTACAACCGTTACTCGTCTCGCTTTAACGAGAACGGACGCTCGACCGAGCGTCCCTACAACCGTTACTCGTCTCACTTTAACGGGGACGGACGCTCGACCGAGCGTCCCTACAACCGTTACTCGTCTTGAGCGCGTTTACAAAGGGCTATTCGTAAGATTTGCCGGAGCTTGTTTTTTTTCCCACCCTCGTAAGGAGCGGGGCTAGCTAGTGCGACTCTGTATGGCTGAGTAGGCTTGCTTGAGTAGCTCGAGGGTGTCACGTGCGGCCTCTTGCTGGGCGCGCTTCTTGCTACTACCGGCGCCTCGGCCTACGGGCTTGCCATCGATCCAAACGCTGTAGATGAAGTGATCGTGAGGCATCGTCTGATGCTCTTCAAGACGAAACTCGTGGGACAGGTGATGCTTCTGAACCCACTCGATGAGTTCGCTCTTATAGTTCTGAATGCTCGCCACCGTATGCTCCCGCATGTCTCGGTA
>NZ_ACLR01000092.1 GCF_000174775.1 Porphyromonas uenonis 60-3 | reverse complement strand
GACGCTCCACAGCATGACAGGCGAGCGGCTCTATGCCGGTCGTGCGGATAGCCGTGGCGTGCTACAGATTGACCTGACACCCTATGCGGACGGGGTTTACCTGGTCTGCGTAGCGGGCGAGACTTACCGCGTAGTGGTAAGGCACTAGAATCAAAAAAGGGGCGAACGATGATTCGCCCCTTTTTTGATTAGAGGTTAGACTTTAGAAGTTAGAGGTTAGGGGTTAGAAGGGAGAGGAAATCGGAGCAATCGGAGCGATCAGAGTGATCGGAGGGATCGGACGAGTAACGGCTGCTTTCTAAGTTCAAATGCAAGTAAAAAGCGAAGTTTTTTTTCTCGTTTCGCAAGCTCGGTCGACTTCTCTTCGGGAACCCGCTCGTCGGGGTGGGGGCTCCCACCCCTTGCCGCGGGGGCGCTCCCGGAGCGGAGATTTTCCTTTCTGAACTTGCCTCGGAGGACTCTCTTCTCTTCGTAACCGCTCGTCGGGGTGGGGCTCCACCCTTGCCGCGGGG
>NZ_ACLR01000093.1 GCF_000174775.1 Porphyromonas uenonis 60-3 | reverse complement strand
GGACGGAGGCTACTTTGACATCTTCGTCTTGCTCGGTGAAGGTGTGCTTGTAGTAGCCTTTGCGGCTGACTTCTAGCTGCTGACAAAGGTAGGTTATGGAGAGCTTTTGATCTCTCACTTTGGCCTGTTCAAGCTGTCTCACGGCTACAAATCGGTCTTTTTTTTTAGATCAATGTGGTAGCGATTCAAGACCACTTCGAGTAGTGTTTTGTTGACCAAGGCCTTGCTCTCAGCCTGGAAGAGGGCTGCTTTGAGGCGAGCGTTTTCACGCTTGAGTTCTGCGTACTCTGGATCTACGTCTTTGTTCTTGTTTGTCTTGCTCATAGTGCTTTGGTTGGGTAACTCTACACCAAAGGTACGCAACCAATTTCGAATGGTGCGTGTGGTGATGCCGTAGCGCTGGCTGGTGGTGGCGATGCTCTCGCCTGTGGCTAGGAGGTCATCGATGACTCTCCACTTGAAATCTAGGGGATATCCCTTTCGTCCTCGGTTACTTTTTTCTTGTTTCATTGTTGTTGGGGTTGGCTTCCCGACTGTGTACTATTTCAGGAGAGGACATTGGTTC
>NZ_ACLR01000094.1 GCF_000174775.1 Porphyromonas uenonis 60-3 | reverse complement strand
TTTAAGGGCTGTTGCGTAGTCCACTTTGCTTTCGTGAGAGATCCACTCCCGATAGAGTACGCAACCACTTTTATCGTCCAACGCAACGATTAGTCCTTGGTTTCTACCCCAATACGTCGCATCTATGTGAATAACTCCCTCGCTTAATATGGGCGTCTTAAAGTCAACTGAGACCTCCTGAAGTCTCCGTTTTATCGTGCTCGGACTTACTCCAAGTGCTTCCGCGATTTTAGCCTGCGATAAGCCACTCTGGTACAAGTCCCATATCTGCTCCTTACTTATGTGCCTTTTTCCTGTGAACGATGAGCCACAGTTCTTGCACAAATATCTCTTGTGTGTACCCCTGCGTCCATGACTAATCACACTGAGGCTCCCACACTTCGGACATTTTTTGGTTCATTTTTTCGCCTTTTCAAATGCTCAAAGATACGATAAACACTGGCTTATCCCCCTGTATCACCCACCGTTTTGACCTATACATTCGCGTTGGCTCACTTTTAACACTTCAAAGCTTTTCAAACCCTTATATGTCTCTCTATACCTAGAAAAGACCTTTAACTCACCCACCATTTTGACCTATAAGTCTATAATAATAAGGGAGCGAAAGAGATTCTCTTTCGCTCCCTTATTTAAGGAAGATCTACGGGTCAATACATATAACCGATGGACAGAAAGACGGTATGAGACTGACCATAAGGGGTCACATTCTTGTAGTTGTCAGCTGCCATCTCATCTGCATCCTTGATGGGGAAGCCATACTTGTATCCGGCACCGAAGAAGAGCATATTCCCATACTTCAAGGGGATGCCAAAGTCGCACCTTACGAGCGGTCCAGCACTGATCAGGCTGTAGTCGGAGTGAAGGTCACCGGTAACACATCCACTCA
>NZ_ACLR01000095.1 GCF_000174775.1 Porphyromonas uenonis 60-3 | reverse complement strand
CCTCAAAGCAGCCCTCTTCCAAGCTGAGAGCAAGGCCTTGGTCAACAAAACACTACTCGAAGTGGTCTTGAATCGCTACCACATTGATCTAAAAAAAAAGACCGATTTGTAGCCGTGAAACAGCTTGAATCCGCCCAAGTGAGAGATCAAAAGCTCTCCATAACCTACCTTTGTCAGCAGCTAGAAGTCAGCCGCAAAGGCTACTACAAGCACACCTTCACCGAGCAAGACGAAGATGTCAAAGTAGCCTCCGTCCTACACTATTGCCAGTATGTGCGCAGTTGGCTCCCCAGGGCAGGCGTAGACACCCTCCAGGAGTGTACCAACAAGTACTTCAAAGGAACCTTCCAAGTAGGTCGAGACTGGCTCTACAAAGTGTTAGGAGCCAACGACATGCTACTGAGAAGTCGCAGACGCAAGCGTCCGCCTCAGACAACCAAGGGCGTGGTCAATCACGGCTTCCAAGACCACCTGAACACCACCCCTAAGTACATCGCCACCGACCATTGCCGGCTCACCGT
>NZ_ACLR01000096.1 GCF_000174775.1 Porphyromonas uenonis 60-3 | reverse complement strand
TGCGGCTGACTTCTAGCTGCTGACAAAGGTAGGTTATGGAGAGCTTTTGATCTCTCACTTGGGCGGATTCAAGCTGTCTCACGGCTACAAATCGGTCTTTTTTTTTAGATCAATGTGGTAGCGATTCAAGACCACTTCGAGTAGTGTTTTGTTGACCAAGGCCTTGCTCTCAGCTTGGAAGAGGGCTGCTTTGAGGCGAGCGTTTTCGCGCTTGAGTTCTGCGTAATCTGGATCTACGGCTTTGTTCTTGTTTGTCTTGCTCATAGTGCTTTGGTTGGGTAACTCTACACCAAAGGTACGCAACCAATTTCGAATGGTGCGTGCGGTGATGCCGTAGCGCTGGCTGGTGGTGGCGATGCTCTCGCCTGTGGCTAGGAGGCCATCGATGACTCTCCACTTGAAATCTAAGGGATATCCCTTTCGTCCTCGGTTACTTTTTTCTTGTTTCATTGTTGTTGGGGTTGGCTTCCCCAACTGTGTACTATTTCAGGAGAGGACAGGAACTTTAGTCTCATCCAAGTGGT
>NZ_ACLR01000097.1 GCF_000174775.1 Porphyromonas uenonis 60-3 | reverse complement strand
ACGCATTATAATTGCTCCGTTAGGAGCTGAGCTACACATTAGCGACAAGCGAGACTTGGATGAATTCATTATATAGTATTACTGTCCGACTACTCGACTTCGACCAATCTACAGTTTTCTTCGTAGGAAACTCTAGTTTCATACCTAGGAAACTCTAGTTTCATGCCTAGGAAACTCTAGTTTCATGCCTAGGAAACTTCAGTTTCATGCCTAGGAAACTTTAGTTTCACCCAAGTGGTACTGATAGTTAGCTCATTTCTGCAGAACGATCTACCCGATGCCCCCTCAAAAAGCTTTCACTGGACAGCAATAACTATATATAATGCGTCAGCCCTGAAAGAAAGGTGGAGACGAACCCTATTTTGTCGTGCAGGTCTAAATACAACAAGTCCCCGACAGCGTGATCTCTGCCGAGGACTTGTCCTATAGTTTGTTAGGGCTAGCTAGTAGCCCCTATGTGTAAAGTATGTTGCTAAAGCAACGGGGACTCGTGACGGGGT
>NZ_ACLR01000098.1 GCF_000174775.1 Porphyromonas uenonis 60-3 | reverse complement strand
ACGCCCTCCCGCTAAACACTCGACCGTGCGTCCCTACTTTAACTTTGCAGAGTGAAAAGAAATCGACCCGAGATTAGGTCAGTTGAACGGGTTGTTCTTACCTTTGTTGTAGTGAGGTAAGGACAGCAACCAGAGGGTAATCTATCGTCCCTACGAGGCTTCGAGCCTAAGGTCTGTTATAGACCCTCTGGAGTTCAGCTACTTGAGACTCATTAGAAAGTGAGGCCTATAGCCTAATTAAAGTAATAGCCTAATGTAGCCTAGCTGGTCCTTATCAATAATCAGATACAAAGTTATGGAATATCACTTTATCGGCATCGACGTTTCCAAAGAAAAACTGGATGCCACCCTGATTCGCTACGAATCAGAATCAGACAGCGAGCAGCAGCTCGCCTACACCACTGTAGAAAACAACCCTAAGGGGTTCCGGAGCCTCGTCTCTTGGAGCAAGAAGAACGCTGGTCGAGGAGTCAAGACCGACACCATGCTCTTCTGCTGTGAGACTACAGGAGGATACGATCGCGCACTCTGCGACTGGCTCTACGG
>NZ_ACLR01000099.1 GCF_000174775.1 Porphyromonas uenonis 60-3 | reverse complement strand
ATACACAAAGTCTCNCCTAAGCATTCTAGCCTGCAACCACTGCGGGCTAGATGCTATACTCCTTGAGGCAAGAGACACATAAAGCGAGCCGTCTAGTACTCAGAGACTAGACAGCTCGCTTCTCTTATTGCGTCTTAGAGCAGTGCTCCCAAGAACTAACTTCTAATCTCTATCTTCTAATCTCTATCTTCTAATTTCTATTATACCCTAAGGGACATGTATACGTATCGGAGAGTTTTTAGTATCTTTGTGGGACTTGAAATTAAGATCGCAACCAGTAAATATGAAGAGAACTTGTAAGTTTACACTTGATGCTACGCTGCCCAAGTACCCCACCTTTGAGGAGGGCATCCGTCGAGCACCTGATAGGGGCTATAGCTTGACCCCTGCACAAACACGTGTGGCACTACAGAATGCGCTACGCTATGTACCTAAAGAACTCCACGCTGAGCTCGCACCCGAGTTCCTCAAGGAGCTCAAGGAGCGTGGTAAGATCTACGCCTACCGTTATCGTCCCGAGGGCGATCTCAAGGCTGGTCCCATCGATAG
>NZ_ACLR01000100.1 GCF_000174775.1 Porphyromonas uenonis 60-3 | reverse complement strand
TCTTCGATCATCAATCGTATCTCCATAGGAAAAAACACAACGATAGGAGCAGGTGCTGTAGTGACAAAAGACATTCCTGCAGACTGCGTTGTTGTGGGGTGTCCCGCTCGTCCTATCAAGTTTAAATCATAGACAGCTTATAGTATCTCTTAACCACATCTGTAAGACCAACTTCATAAGTGTGGGGAGCTGTTGGCTGTTGGCTGTTGGCAGTTGAAGGGGGGCGTCGTTTCTCTGGGAGACTTTCTTCACTAGATAATAGACTTGAGAGCCTACTCATCGTTTCCTATATATAATAACGGTAGCGGGGGGGGGACTTGGTCGGAGGATACGTCTGACGGGCTCTTCCTCCCACTAGCCTAGACTACACAACGAATATCGTGTAGTAGTTGGTGTATGCCAACTGTAGGGGTGGTGTGGAGCTTGTGTCCTACAAGTTTGGATCAGTTGTGGCGTCGCTCTTCTTTGCGATCTGTTGAGACATTTGCTATGTTGTAGCAT
>NZ_ACLR01000101.1 GCF_000174775.1 Porphyromonas uenonis 60-3 | reverse complement strand
TTTCATACGGAAGAAACTAGAGTTTCATACAGAAGAAACTAGAGTTTCATACAGAAGAAACTAGAGTTTCATACAGAAGAAACTAGAGTTTCATACGGGTGAAACTGGAGTTTCACCTAGGTGAAACTTTTGTTCCAGAGGGGGTTGGAACTTTAGTTTCAACCTGTTGGAACCAATGTCTCAGGCGTTTTTTAGGGGGATGTACACACAGCAAGTCTCACGAGTAGTCCTTTGCACATACACAAACCGTCAGAACGCACGGATGCTGCGTCCTGACGGTTTGCGTCAGTAGGTATCGCTATTTGTATTAGAAGCTAGGCAGAGGGGTCTGCGAATAGACGTCTCTCCTATCCCTTGGTAGCGGCCTGGACGACGTTGAGCACGTAGTCACCCAGCTGCTCGTAGTAGCCTACGAGATCCATATAGCTTACGGACTCGGGGTAGTCGTACTTCTGCGTACGGACGTTGTCCATGTTTTGCGCTTTCAGCAAGGTGCGCAGGTCGTTGAGTTGCTTCTCCAGTGTATAGCTCTCACGAGCGTCCGCCTCCGAGAGCTTGTCACGACGGAGTAGCTCAGAC
>NZ_ACLR01000102.1 GCF_000174775.1 Porphyromonas uenonis 60-3 | reverse complement strand
CTCCCGGAGCGGAGATTTTCCTTTCTGAACTTGCCTCGGAGGACTCTCTTCTCTTCGTAACCGCTCGTCGGGGTGGGGGCTCCCACCCCTTGCCGCGGGGCGCTCCCGGAGCGGAGATTTTCATTCCTTGGACTAGGCTCGTAGGGCTCTCTTCGCTTCGTGGTCTAGCTCGAAGTCGCAGTCGTGCGCCACCAGCGAGAAGAGGATGTGTAGGAGCTTATTGTTGACATTGTTGAGGATGACCCCGTAGGGCTTGCCTTGGGCTTTCATGCGTTGGTAGTACTGTTTAAATGTTGGGTTATGAGTTATGGCACTTCGGGCTGCTTGGGTCAAGATTCCTTTTAGCCGTCGGTTACTGTAGCCTCCTGTGTTGGATTTGTGAAAGACTGAGCTCCCAGAGCTCTCGTAGAAGGGCGCTATACCGCAGTAGCTAGCCATCTTCTTGGCACTCCAGCCCTTGAAATTGTCGGTAAAAACGATCAGCATGACCGAGGTGACGAGACCCACTCCTTTGCAGGAAATGAGGTGCAGGTAGTGGCGGTACATCTCCTCGTCTTCCCTGATGATTTCAA
>NZ_ACLR01000103.1 GCF_000174775.1 Porphyromonas uenonis 60-3 | reverse complement strand
GGGCTATATGTACCCAATCCTCACAGACTATACGCACACTTTCTTGCTATATGCAGGCTTGTCCGCTCTGTGTGGCTACGAGGACGTTAATAGACGCCAGTACGACCTAAGCAATGGAGCCACCATATGCTCTCGCTCACACTTCGTCTATGGAGGCTCTGCTCATCTATCCGCTGAGATATTTCTCACAGACAACTGGCTCCTGACGGTTCGTGGCGATGGAAACTTTTTGGTTGGCTCCCAGCTGAACCTATTCCGTCCGCTAGCTACGATGGGCTTTCGTTTTAATTTCTAAGACTACAAGACTATGAATAGATACTTTATTCTACCGCTCCTGCTGGCAATGCTCCTAGGAGCTTGCTCTAGAGAGGTCAATGTGCAGGAGGTCTACCCCTTTGAGGTAGAGCTATGCCATACCATCAAGAGGCGACTAAAGGGCAGGCAGTGGAAGTGCGTTGCAAGCTCACACCACAGAAGCTCTTTGTCGCTCGCAAGTACTACATACGTAAGTTTCAGCGTAGCGGTAAGGGAGCCTCCTACTGAATGTAGGGGCGTTGAACTTACCGACAACGATAACTACGACCTTACTATTGGTGACTTTAGACTATACTACACTCCTGAAGCTGGCGGTCAACATACCGTTGAACTGGTTGTGTCTGATGACGCTGGTCAAGAGCAAAGCTTGCTCTTAGAGTTTAAGCTGTCTGAGCAGTCAGGAGGGGGCAATACGCCCTCTCCTGACACAGTCAATTCCTCCGATTGGCGATGTAGCGCAAGGCGAGAACGGCAACTACTATATCAATGGTGCGGACACAGGTATAGCAATTAAGCCTAATCATAAGCCCGTAGTAACTATCGTAGATGGTTACTACTACATTGATGGGGTGAAAACGCCTGTTCCTGCACCACCAGCTCCTGTTGCGCCTCAATATCCTAACGGAGTGCTTGTGCCAGCTCTAAAAAAGCAAGGTAAGTACGAAGTGTTACTCATTAGTAAGTCTCCCGAGGTGACTTATACTGACCCAACAACAAATGAGAAACGAAAAGTTGTCGCCAATGGTGTGCGTATAGAAGATGGAGCTTGTCTCTATCAATGCCTCTCTCCAGATTCTGTACCAGTGCCCTTTGCGACTATTAGTGGCTTACCCCGTATACCTGACAAGAGATACCAAACAGACA
>NZ_ACLR01000104.1 GCF_000174775.1 Porphyromonas uenonis 60-3 | reverse complement strand
CAGTCAGAGGGGGCAATACGCCCTCTCCTGACGACAGTCAGATTCCTCCGATTGGCGATGTAGCGCAAGGCGAGAACGGCAACTACTATATCAATGGTGCGGACACAGGTATAGCAATTAAGCCTAATCATAAGCCCGTAGTAACTATCGTAGATGGTTACTACTACATTGATGGGGTGAAAACGCCTGTTCCTGCACCCCAAGCTCCTGTGGTACCCCAATATCCTGACGGGGTGCTTGTGCCAGCTCTAAAAAAGCAAGGTAAGTACGAAGTGTTACTCATTAGTAAGTCTCCCGAGGTGACTTATACTGACCCAACAACAAATGAGAAACGAAAAGTTGTCGCCAATGGTGTGCGTATAGAAGATGGAGCTTGTCTCTATCAATGCCTCTCTCCAGATTCTGTACCAGTGCCCTTTGCGACTATTAGTGGCTTACCCCGTATACCTGACAAGAGATACCAAACAGACAAGAATGGTTGCTTTGTTGTACCAGCCTCTGACCTGCCCGTCAAGGGACTCCCTGAGACTGGTGTCACCAAGTCTATCATCATAAATGGCAAGCAGTATTCTTCCGACAAGACCACTTACGTTCCCTCACGTATGATCGTCAAATTGACTTACAGCCATCACAAGGGATCTGCGTTTTATTTTCGTCTTACGCAGTGGGATTCAGAAAAAAAACGGTGGAACTTTTGTCCCACTGGTAACTCCGCTAGATGGAACGGTCTATGGTAGTCCTAAGAACTTTATTCTTTGGGCTACACGAGACAAGGCTAAGGGTATGGGTGTTAAATCCGATTATGCTGCTCTTAAGCGCTCTATTGCCCACGGCACGTCCGATGGCTTTATTGTTGTTATCCTACCGAATGTTAGTATCTCTGATCCTAGTCTGCCTGACTATGATCGCAAAGACCGCAAACCTCTCTTTCTCACGCTTGGTATGATGCGCTCACCTTATTCTGATCGTCCTATTCATATATTGCAACTCTTGGGTATGGCTGAAAAGTCGTTTTGGGATAGCTTCTCGGACTTCTTTACTCCCTTTGAGTAGACCTCTCCTTTTTTTGACAAAACACCAAACACGGGCAGTAGAATCTACTGCCCGTGTTTGGTTTATACTTGCTAGCTCTGCTTGCCTTGCAGGTTTTATAGTTTATTTTATTCCTGTCTTGTACTCTTTGCTCCTATACTCTGCGTTATTGTCAGGATCGTATAGCTTGACTGTTTGGCTTTCCTGTCTCGTGACTTCTCCGTTTATTTTTTCCTGCCAAGTAAATGATACAACTGTTGTCGTCGGCTTTAGCGGATTGGGCTGATTGTCTAATTCTGGGTCTATGGCGAACGGTTCCTTAGCACGTAGTGTGAATTCAACCTCCAGTTTTAGCGCATCTAGATTCTTTGGGTTGAATGAGTTTGGAAGAGCTTTGAAGTGAATTGTTGTTTCTAAGTTTGGTTGCAAGTCTAAGCTTCCACTGAAACTAGAATCTTTCTTTTCCCCATTTATATACGCATCAAAAAAGCCAAAGCCCAAATAACTGAGAAGAACTGGTCTATCCGCTTTAAGCGTAAGTATTTGTTCAATAGAGGTTGAAGGCTCCCCTTCTATATCTGTTTCATAGCCCTTGCTTGGATTGGGCTCATTGCGCATACCGCCCCCACAAGCGGTTAGAAGAGTTGCTACCATTAGCCCACATAGCACTGCTACTAGGCTCCATTTCTTTGTCGTATTCATATCTCTATTTTTGGTTTGTTGGTTATCTAGATTGCTGTTCCTTAACCTCTTACGATTAAGATTGTCTGCTTCATCTCTACTACAAAGATAACAAAAAACTCTGACACTACCAAGTTTTTCTAGCTAATTTCTATCCGTAAAAGAGAAATTAGCCATCTATTCTCTTGTCTATATGGAAAATAAGTCGTATATTTGCCACTGTGATGAAGAGATAGTTCCTACCTCCTTCCACCGAGGTCTTTGAAAGTGCCTGTTTGGCTACAATTTGGCTACACGATGTTTCACGAAATTCGTAGTACCCTATAAACGAGATGTTTATAAAGTTACTTTCGCTTCTTCCGAAGTTTCATTTCA
>NZ_ACLR01000105.1 GCF_000174775.1 Porphyromonas uenonis 60-3 | reverse complement strand
CAAAAAGTGGCTCGACCATCGAGCTGATTTCTTACCTCTTCACACAAGAGTGGATGAAAGCCAATATACCAGGGACGGATCCCCTCATTAAGGACTTCATGACGAAGAATGGCTTCACCTACCAAGGAATGGAAAAGGTAAGTATATACGATATAGAAGCAGACTTATATCAGTACTACAATGACCAGCTGAAGGTCTACTTTGAGTACAGCCTAGTCGGTGGAGCATTTCCTACGGCAATGGGTGTATACACCAAGACACCTACAGTAGAGTTCTAGTACTACAGAGGGCTTTCATACACAGAGCCAGCTCCTCGACCCATGCGCGTCGGAGAGCTGGCTCGCTCTTTTAATCCAGCCAAAGGAGCCATCCTTTTGAGAAAGATCAAGTAGGTAGTTCTGAAGGAATGAGCTATCTATCAGTACCACTTGGGTGAAACCAGAGTTTCATACGGAAGAAACCAGAGTTTCATACGGAGGAAACCAGAGTTTCATACGGAGGAAACTGTAAATTGGTCGCAATCAAGTAGTCGGGAAGTATGCTGTCCGATACAAGTATTTCGGCGGAAGAAGAGTCCTTTTGGGATCGCAAAAGGGTCCCTACATTTCAGGAGATTATTGATGCCGTTTGATGAGATGTGTAGTCCAATTTTCGGGTTCAATTAGCACTTGTATGTTTCGTCTCAATGATGTACCTTTGCAATACAACGA
>NZ_ACLR01000106.1 GCF_000174775.1 Porphyromonas uenonis 60-3 | reverse complement strand
CTCTTTAATCAGTAGCTGTGAGTGACTACCTACTCGTAGCAGGTAGGTGCCTTGGCTGAGCGCGTCTGTGTAGAGGACGGTCTCAGTCTGCTCTAGAGTCATCTGCAAGACGACCTCTCCCTGCATAGAGGTTAGGTAGGCTGTCTGACCGATACACTCTGCTGGTACCGTGATGACGATACGCTCTGCAAAGGGGTTAGGATAGACAGCTAGCTCTGCCTCAGAGATCTGAGAGATAGCATTTACCTTCTTGAAGGTAGCCTCGACCTTGAGGTCCTGGTCGCCTAGAGTGACGATGAGCTTATTGCCCTCGATCTTCGTATCGGCACCAGCGACGGCAGGCTTGCCATTGACCATCCAGTGGTCTAGCTCATAGCCCTCCTTAGGCGTAGCGGTAAAGGTAATAACAGCACCCTGCTCTACCTGATCCTTGCTCTGGATAGCCTTAGCCTCGGTACCAACCGTTGCTGCGATAGTACCACCCTCACCAGCGGTAAAGGTACGACATG
>NZ_ACLR01000107.1 GCF_000174775.1 Porphyromonas uenonis 60-3 | reverse complement strand
GCACGAGGCTTTGCTACAGAACCGCTTTACCACGTCTGTAGGTTCGTTGCGTAGTGAGACTATTGCCAAGAACACGATGCGAGCTATCATCGATGAGACCAAGACCATCAAGCTAGGCGATGAGGTCAAAATGCGTCTTATGGAGGACATACAGATAGGCTCTGTAGTTGTACCTAAGGGTACGACTATTGTGGCTAAGTCAACCCTGACAAACAATCGTCTACAGCTGAAAGTTACCTCTATTGAGTATCGGGAAAGAATCATAGGAGTAGACTTGTCCGCCTTTGACCTTAATGGTCAAGAGGGGTTGTACGTACCTGTAACAGCGGAAGCTGTGGGACTCAAAGCCCTTGGAGAGGGCTTGGCAGAGACAGCCACAGGAGGTATCTCTATACAGCAGAGTGGCAAGGATCAAATCCTCGCCAATGTCTCCAATGGACTCATACGTGCCGGGGGCAACTACATGCGCTCTAAGGCTAGCGAGGTCAAAATCAAAATTAAGGCTGGTTATCAGCTCTACCTTTATGACAAATCTCAGAAGAACTAACACTCAAACATCATCTATACAATGAACAAGACTTTATTCACTCTTATTTTCGCCCTCCTGACACTAGGAGCTGGCGCATTCTCCACCGCTCACGCTCAGTCGTCAGGCGACCTGTATCAAGGCTTGACGAGAAGTATGCCTGATGGTCGTACCGTTATACCGTATGGACTAGAGGTCACCTTTGACAAGACCACCCATCTCATCTTTCCCGCACCGATACGCTATGTGGACTTAGGGAGTGCCAACATTGTCGCTGCTAAGGCGGAAAGCGCAGAGAACGTACTCCGTGTTAAAGCCTCCGTCAAGGACTTTGAGACAGAGACCAATATGTCGGTAATCTGCACCGATGGCTCTTTTTACGCTTTCAATGTGAAGTATGCCAAGGAGCCTGAGAAGCTGTCGCTAGAGATGGTGGACTTCCTGCACGCTGGTGAAGGTAATCTACCTTCAAACAAGGCAGATATATACTTCAAGGAGCTAGGCAA
>NZ_ACLR01000108.1 GCF_000174775.1 Porphyromonas uenonis 60-3 | reverse complement strand
AAGAATTGCTCGATTTCCTTGATAGTGTGCTGTGAATGAACTCATCCTGCATGATGCGTTAGCCCTACTCCGAATGAGGACCGGTGGCTTAGACTCAAAAAAGAGTAGCACGCTCCTCGTCTGCTGACGGAGAGCGTGCTACTCCTTGGGAGAGGCCTGAGCTATGCTACTGAAGTCTCTCTAGGCGTGTCGCTTGCGATGCGAATTTGAGCAGGCTAGCGACGCTTCTTGTTCTTTTTCTGCATCTTGGCTTGCATACGTCCCAAGCCTCCGCCTTGCATCTTGCGCATGACTTTGCTCACTTGGTCAAACTGCTGGATGAGCCTGTTGACCTCGGCGACAGAGGTGCCGCTACCGTCGGCGATACGCTTGCGACGTGAGCCATCGAGGATGCTAGGCTTGGCACGCTCCTCGGGGGTCATAGAGTGGATGATTGCTTCGATGCCCTTGAAGGCGTCGTTGCTGATATCGAGATCCTTGACCATCTTGCCGACTCCTGGGATCATGGAGACGAGGTCCTTTAGGTTACCCATCTTCTTGATCTGAGCAATCTGAGCGAGGAAGTCATTGAAGTCAAA
>NZ_ACLR01000109.1 GCF_000174775.1 Porphyromonas uenonis 60-3 | reverse complement strand
AATCTCTCGTGATTGATGGTGTAGTAAACATCACCGCTACGAAGAAAGTGGTCGTCACGGACAATGTGACCATCAAGGCAACGTTTGTGGATCACACGGGCGTGGAGACGACCGTCACGCAGCGGATGCAGCTCTACCCGAATCCAGCGACTGACTATCTGCTCGTGGAGGGTGTAGCTCCTGCCAGCGAGGTGACGCTCCACAGCATGACAGGCGAGCGGCTCTATGCCGGTCGTGCGGATAGCCGTGGCGTGCTACAGATTGACCTGACACCCTATGCGGACGGGGTTTACCTGGTCTGCGTAGCGGGCGAGACTTACCGCGTAGTGGTAAGGCACTAGAATCAAAAAAGGGGCGAACGATGATTCGCCCCTTTTTTGATTAGAGGTTAGACTTTAGAAGTTAGAGGTTAGGGGTTAGAAGGGAGAGGAAATCGGAGCAATCGGAGCGATCAGAGTGATCGGAGGGATCGGACGAGTAACGGCTGCTTTCTAAGTTCAAATGCAAGTAAAAAGCGAAGTTTTTTTTCTCGTTTCGCAAGCTCGGTCGACTTCTCTTCGGGAACCCGCTCGTCGGGTGGGGCGTCCCACCCCTTGCCGCGGGGCGCTCCCGGAGCGGAGATTTCCTTCTGACTTGCCTCGG
>NZ_ACLR01000110.1 GCF_000174775.1 Porphyromonas uenonis 60-3 | reverse complement strand
GGTAGGGATGCTTCTAGCCAGCAGGCGCACGAGGCTTTGCTACAGAACCGCTTTACCACGTCTGTAGGTTCGTTGCGTAGTGAGACTATTGCCAAGAACACGATGCGAGCTATCATCGATGAGACCAAGACCATCAAGCTAGGCGATGAGGTCAAAATGCGTCTTATGGAGGACATACAGATAGGCTCTGTAGTTGTACCTAAGGGTACGACTATTGTGGCTAAGTCAACCCTGACAAACAATCGTCTACAGCTGAAAGTTACCTCTATTGAGTATCGGGAAAGAATCATAGGAGTAGACTTGTCCGCCTTTGACCTTAATGGTCAAGAGGGGTTGTACGTACCTGTAACAGCGGAAGCTGTGGGACTCAAAGCCCTTGGAGAGGGCTTGGCAGAGACAGCCACAGGAGGTATCTCTATACAGCAGAGTGGCAAGGATCAAATCCTCGCCAATGTCTCCAATGGACTCATACGTGCCGGGGGCAACTACATGCGCTCTAA
>NZ_ACLR01000111.1 GCF_000174775.1 Porphyromonas uenonis 60-3 | reverse complement strand
AATATCTTATAGCCCCCTTCCTCTATCTTTTTAAGGGCTGTTGCGTAGTCCACTTTGCTTTCGTGAGAGATCCACTCCCGATAGAGTACGCAACCACTTTTATCGTCCAACGCAACGATTAGTCCTTGGTTTCTACCCCAATACGTCGCATCTATGTGAATAACACCCTCGCTTAATATGGGCGTCTTAAAGTCAACTGAGACCTCCTGAAGTCTCCGTTTTATCGTGCTCGGACTTACTCCAAGTGCTTCCGCGATTTTAGCCTGCGATAAGCCACTCTGGTACAAGTCCCATATCTGCTCCTTACTTATGTGCCTTTTTCCTGTGAACGATGAGCCACAGTTCTTGCACAAATATCTCTTGTGTGTACCCCTGCGTCCATGACTAATCACACTGAGGCTCCCACACTTCGGACATTTTTTGGTTCATTTTTTCGCCTTTCCAAATGCTCAAAGATACGATAAACACTGGCTTATCCCCCTGTATCACCCACCGTTTTGACCTATAAGTCAAAAATTAGAGGTTAGATATTAGAAGTTAGATATTAGAAGTTAGGAGTACGATGATTCCGATGGCTCAGATCACTCTGATAGCTCCGATGTCTCTCGCTCACCGACAGCCAGCAGTTGACAGCCGATCAGCGCTACTCGGCCCACACCCCCGAGGAAATCGAAAACCTCTCGGTAGAGATTTCTGATCCTCCACGGAGGAATAAAAAAATTCTTCGGAACTTTGATTTGCTTCTTCCGAAGTTTCATTTCATTCTTCCGAACTTTTATTTCGGCCCTCCGTGGGGAAATTTCGTTTCCTCCCTGGAGATCTCCGATTTCCTCGGTGAAAGTCTAAAGCCCCTCTAGTCGTAAGCGGATGCGTAAGCGACGAAAAAACGCCACCCGGAGAGGCTTAGTGACATCTGAACGTGGCGAGGGACCTGTTGGTCGGGTTGTGGTATCGTGTATCCATCAAGAAGGGGGTTCTCTCCCCCCTCAAAAAACAAAAGAAAGGCACCCTCAGACAGGAAGACCGTGGTCGTCCTGCTGGTGGTGCCTTGTCTGTGTAATACGCTCAGATCTGTGAGCGTATCTCTCCTTCAACTATTACTTCTTGAAGTATAGTGTCTCAGCCTCAGCCTTGCGTCCCATCATATCGAGTGCGATAGCTGTGGGTAGCTTAGCGCGAGAGTCTGACTGTATGGTAGAGAGGACCTTGTAAGCCTCGTTGGCGTTCTTGTCGTACTCAAGGAGCGCATTGGCGTAGTTGAGTCTGGCGACAGGGTCGCTTGCGTTTTGCTCATAACCTGCGCGGTAGATGGCTACTGGGCTCTCACCTCTTGCTATAACCTGCTGAGCTAGGGTGTAGAGCTCCTTGAGGCTTAGTAGCTTAGGATTGGTCGAGTAGATGTGTGCTAGCTCTGAGACCTCAAAGGGACGTACGCGATAGCTCATCGTAAAGGTGGTGCGACGAAGCTTAGGATAGTCATTCTCTAGGAGATTGCGGTATACCTTGCCTCCATCAAGAGCCTTGATGTCAGCCTCACGCTCTGTGTCGGTATTGTACTTGTCAATGATGTCCAGTATGGTCTGGCGCTCGGGCATATCACTAGCGTCTACGAGCTTGCGTAGGCCATCCCAGTCCTCGCCCATGCCCTCAGCGACGACCTCGACACGATTAACTAGGTTAGGATAGGTGCGCTTGACATAGTCATCAAGTGTCTTGGTACGTCTCTCGGAGAGTGCCTTGTTGTGCTCGAAGCCACCTTCGGGAGATGCGTATCCACGGATGTTGATCGCCTGAAGCTCTGCGCCTTCTATCTTAGTAGCTCTACGGACGAAGTCACCTAGGCGTGCTAGCTCCTGAGCATTGCCCTTGTAGTCTCTGAGCAGGTCGTGCTTGTCTACGACAAACTGTATCTTGGCATCAAAGCTCTCGGCATACTCCTTGAAGGCTGTAGCAGCGGGGACGATGTAGTCGTACTTGTAGTCTTTGGATCCGAAGACGGGGATAGACTGTGGTCCACCCTGTGCTAGACGAGTGCCTTTAGGACAGTTGCCACAGCTGAAGACTTCTATCTCTAGCTCTACATGACCCTGCTCCATCCAGAACTCAAATGGACGCTCATAGACCATATGTGGTAGATCCTTGGTGCCCTGTGCATAGACGGAGCCCTCGGGACGTGAGTAAACTTCCTTACCTAGTGCATCACTGTTGTAGAGGTCGTGCTGACGCTTGAGTATCTTGTAGCGAGAGTTACCAGCTACATAGATCTTGTTGAAGCGGATCTCCTTGCTCCTATCGGCAGAGACGTAGACGGGCGTAATGCGTAGCAGTTGCTGTGCACGTACATAGGCATAGGGTGCCACGTCTAGGTCGATGCGTAGGATGTTGCGAGCGATGTCGCGCGTGACGGTGTGGTGCTCGGCTGATAGTGCAATCGTCTTAGTCTCCTCCGCCTTGGAGAATTGCTGAGCACATAGTGTCCCTCCGACGAGGAGTAGCGTCGAGAGGAGTATGAGTAAGCGGGATATCTTGATATTCATAGTCTTTGTGTCTGTATTATTAGATGTGCTACTGACGATTACTTGAAGAAGAAGACGTACGAGATAGTGGCCTTCGTAGGTCCGACGTAGTTAGCTTTGCCTTCATCGACTTTCGTGCCACAACGTGTGCAGGGGAACTTGTCGTATAGTATGCGAGCATATCCAGCACCTAGCGAGAACTCGAGCGAAGAGCGCGTCGAGAGTACCCACTGGTAGCCTACGCTGAGACCGCCTCCGTAGAACCAACCTTGGTAGCGGTGATCCTTCATGACGGACTCTTTGTTCTCTAGGATGAGGGGGTAGGGGATGTTGACACCGCCTACGTTCATCTGACCTACATGTCCATGCAGACCGAGGAACCACCCGTTGAAGACGTCGCAGAACCAGTAGCGAAGCTCTGGCTGAGCCATCCAGTGAGCCCACTTGGTCGTACTGTAGTTAGGCTTGCTCGCATCTAGATTGAAAACGAAGGAGTTCCAGCCGAACTGTGTATCAAAGGTAAACTTATTGCCCATCGCAAACTCGAGCGAGAGGTTGGGCGTGAGGAGAGCATCGTAAGCGAAGTTGTGCTTGAGAGCGACCCGCTGTGCCGTTGCTGCAAGTCCGAAGGTTAGGACGAGCGCGATTGTAATCACTATCTTTCGTATCATAGTAAGTGGTTTAGCTACAATTCAATTATTTCTACGAGGGCAAAGTTACGAGATTTGTGCCATATGGGAGGGGTGCCGACTTGACAAAAGCGGTATTTCTTTTGACCTTTTCAATCTTTCTCGCTCGATGGCCATTGTTTAGTCTCTAAGCATTTGGAATAATTAAGGCGACAACGCACTTCCAGTTTACTGGGATCGTGCGCTGTCGCCTTATCTTTATTCTATTGCGGAGTGATCCTAAGGTGCCTTAGCCGAAGTTGTCGAAGTTTATCTGCTCAGGTGGCACGCCTAGGTTGTCCAGCATCGCGATGGCTGCTGCTGACATAGGACCAGGTCCGCACATGTAGTACTCGATATCCTCAGGAGCCTCGTGATCCTTGAGGTAATTGTCGTAGATGGCCTGGTGGATGAAGCCCGTGAGTCCAGTCCAATTGTCCTCAGGCAACGGTGCCGAGAGGGCGATGTGGAAGGAGAAGTTCGGGAACTCACGCTCGATGGCGCGGAAGTCCTCCTCGTAGAAGATCTCACTGCGCGAGCGTGCACCGTACCAGAAGGATACCTTGCGGGTCGTGTGCTCGGTGAGGAAGAGGTGCAACAGCTGAGCACGTAGCGGGGCCATACCTGCACCACCTCCGATGTAGAGCATCTCGGCGTCGGAGTCCTCGTGGATGTGGAAGTCTCCGTAAGGACCACTCATGGTCACCTTGTCGCCTGGCTTGAGGCTGAAGATGTAAGAGGAAGCGATACCAGCGGGTACCTTCTGCCAGGTGTGGGTCACGCGATCCATCGGCGGGGTGGCGATACGGACGTTGAGCGTGATGATGTTACCCTCGGCAGGATAGTTGGCCATAGAGTAGGCGCGGACGGTATCCTCGGTGTTCTTTGCCGTAAGGCTCCACATGTTGAACTTGTCCCAGTCACTACGGAACTGCTCCTCAACGACATAGTCGCTGTACTTGACCTCGTACTTGGGGATCTTGATCTGAGCGTAGCTACCGCTCTTGAAGTCCATGTGCTCGCCCTCGGGGAGCTTGACGACAAACTCCTTGATGAAGGTAGCGACGTTTCTGTTGGATACGACTTCGCACTCCCACTCCTTGACGCCAAAGACGCTCTCGGGGACGATTACCTTGAGATCTTCCTTGACTTTCGTCTGACAGCCGAGACGCCAGTGCGCCATCTGCTCTTTGCGAGAGAAGAAGCCTTTCTCCGTAGCGAGTATCTCGCCACCGCCCTCGACGACGCGACAGCGACACTGTCCACAGCTACCACCACCGCCACAAGCGCTGGATAGGAAGATGCCTTGGCTCTGAAGCGTGTTGAGTAGCGTACCGCCCATCGGTACCTCTAGGTCTTTCACGTCATTGACATTGATATGTACGTTGCCAGAGGGGATGAGCTTGCTCTTAGCCACCAGCAGTACCACGACGAGGAGCAGTACGACCAGGAGGAAGACCGCTACACTCGATACTATTATTAAGGTCATTTGATCCATATCTGTAGGCGATTAGAGTTTAACACCTGAGAAGCTGAGGAATGCGATGCCCATCAGTCCAGTGACGATGAGCGTAATGCCAAATCCTCTGAGGGGCTTCGGTATATTGCTATAGGCTAGTCGCTCACGGATGGCTGCTAGGCCAACGATAGCGAGCATCCAGCCGATGCCAGAGCCGAGTCCATAAACGGTCGCCATGCCCGTATTGATGAAGTCACGCTGCTGCATGAAGAGCGAGCCACCGAGGATCGCACAGTTCACAGCGATGAGCGGGAGGAAGATACCGAGCGAGTTGTATAGCGAGGGGCTGTACCGCTCGACGACCATCTCGACGAGCTGCGTAAAGGAGGCGATGACGGCGATAAAGACGATGAGCGAGAGGAAGCTCAGGTCGACCGAAGCAAACTCCGCCCCGAGCCAGCTCAACGCACCTGCCTTAAAGACGTAGGTCTCTAGGAGATAGTTGATCGGTAGCGTACAGGTGAGGATGAAGGTGACCGCTAGCCCCAATCCCAGTGAGGTCTTGACATCTTTGGATACAGCTAGGTAAGAGCACATACCTAGATAGTAGGCAAAGATCATATTGTCGACGAAGATCGACTTGAAAAACAGACTTAGATAATCCATTGCTTAGACTTTATCTATGAAGTGTGTGAGATTATATGGAGTTGGGGAGGGTTACTTCTCCTGTAGATCCTTGAGTTTGCTACGCTGTATCCATACGATGCAGGCTAGGACGATGAGCGCCATCGGAGGCATGATCATCAAGCCGTGATTGACGTAGCCCATATCGTAGCAGGCCTGCGGGATGATCTGGAAGCCCAGTAGCGAACCTCTACCGAGCAACTCACGGACGAAGCCGATGATCACCAAGACGAGTCCGTAGCCTAGACCGTTGCCGATACCATCGAGGAAGGAAGCCTTAGGACCATGCGCCAAGGCAAAAGCCTCTAGTCGGCCCATCAAGATACAGTTCGTAATGATCAAACCAATGTATACCGACAGCTCCTTAGAGACATCGTAGACATAGGCCTTGAGGATCTCGTTGACGATCGTTACAAGCGCAGCGACGACCACCAGCTGCACGATGATACGGATACGATTAGGTATCGTGTTGCGCAGTAGCGATATGATTACGTTGGCAAAGGCGACGACCACCGTCACCGACAGAGCCATCACTAGAGCGGGCTTGAGCTGAGCGGTGACCGCCAGCGCAGAGCATATACCGAGCACCTGTACGGTGACTGGGTTATTCTTATTGAGAGGCCCTAGGAGTACCTCTTTATTACTTATCTTACTCATAGCTTAGATTACTCTCTCTTCTGATTATTCTGCTGCTACTGCTTGAGCTCCACGTATCTGCTCTATGTAGGGGAGGTACTCTTTGATGGAGTTCTCGAGCATATTGTTGACACCATTGCTCGTGAGCGTACCGCCTGAGATGCCGTCCACGTAGTCTTGGTCGTCAAGCGAGCGACCGTGCTTAACGACGGCGATAGACTTAAACTGCTCGTCACGGTACAGTTGCTTGCCGACGAACTCCTGTGAGAAGTGCTTCGTAGCGATCTCAGCACCTAGTCCTGGTGTCTCACCAGCGTGTGAGAAGTCAGCGCCATAGACGGTCGAGCCATCAGCCTGTACAGCGAGGAAGCCCCAGATTGCGCCCCATAGACCAGCGCCATCCATCGGGAAGATGTAGAGTTGCTGGCCATCCACCTCAGCCACGTAGACAGGTAGTCCGAGAGCGTGGTCTTGCTGACGGAGCTTAAACTGATTGGCCGTGTTCATCTGGAAAGCTTCATTCTGAGCAATCTGATCACCCTCAAAAGTAGCGATCACCTCGCCCTGACCATTGACCAGGAGCTCCTGCTTGATCACCTTTGTGTAGGTGGGGATGACTTGATCTTTGGTAGGCTCTAGATGTACAGCTCGTAGTATCTGCTGCATCTTGTCAATGCGCTCATTCTCTTGCTGAGGCTTGCGTAGAGCCACAGCCGTGAGCGCTAGAGCTATTGCGACTACGACCACCATGATGGCTGCGTAGAGGATCGTGTAGCTATTACTATCTCTATTCATAGTCGTAAGAATGATCAATGTTTAGAAGCCATCTCCCAGCGCTTCTTGCGCTTAGAGATATTATTGTTTACCACGACATAGTCGATGAGCGGTGCGAAGACGTTCATCAGTAGGATCGCGAGCATCATACCCTCAGGATAGCCTGGGTTGAGGACGCGTATGAAGACACACATGACACCCACGAGGAGACCGTAGATCCACTTGCCCGTCTCGGTGCGAGCCGAGGTTACCGGGTCGGTCGCCATGAAGACAAGACCAAAGGCAAAGCCACCGTAGAGTAGGTGATGCGCAACGTCTAGCTGCATCGCAGCGGTCGTGCCGATAGCGTTAAAGAGGAGCGTCATCAGCGCTGCGCCTACGACGCCACTCACGATCACCTTGTAGCTTGCTACGCCTGTCCAAATGAGGAGGATAGCACCGAGCAGGATTGCAAAGGTCGAGACCTCTCCGATACTACCAGGGATAAAGCCCCAGAAGGCGTCCCATAGAGTAGAGGGCTCGCCCATCGTGTTAACGATCGTCGGGAGCGTATCGCCAGCCGTAGCCACCTGACCCAGAGGGGTAGCCCCTGAGAAACCATCGACAGCAGCTGTAGCCATGTCGCCACCACCGCCGAAACCAAAGATAGGCTCCGTACGGACGAAGACCTTGTCACCAGTCATCGCTGCTGGATAAGCGAAGAAGAGGATAGCACGAGTCACGAGCGCCACGTTGAAGATGTTGTAGCCCGTCCCGCCGAAGACCTCCTTGGCGAAGACGACCGACATAGCGACCGCGACGGCAATCATCCATAGTGGCGTGTCGACTGGGACAATCATCGGCACGAGCATACCAGTCACGAGGTAACCCTCTTGGATCTCCTCATGCTTCCACTGAGCCACGGCAAACTCGATACCCAGTCCCACTACGTAGGAGACCACGATCTTAGGCAGTACCGCTAGGAAGCCAAACCAAAACATCGACCAGAAGCCAGCCGTCTGACCGATAGCGATGAAGTGCTGTAGCCCCACATTGTACATACCGAAGAGTAGCGCAGGTACTAGAGCCAGTACCACGGTACTCATGACGCGCTTACTATCTATCGCATCGTGTACATGCACGCCCCCTCGTGGAGCCGCTGTCGTATGCGGCACATAGAGGAAGGTCTCAAACCCATCAAAGAGCGAGTGAAACGCATGCAGCTTACCCCCTGGCTCAAATAGGGAGCGTCGCTTATTGAATCTATCTTTTAGTGACATATAATATAGTAGTCATAGTCCTTAGCCCGACGGCGACGGTACCTTTCGCCCATCCCCGTGAGGCTACTCTTTTAGTTCATCTCCTTATATAGTTGGTCTAGACCTTGACGCACGATGCGCTGTAGCTCCATCTTGGAGGTGTCGACGAACTCGCACAGGGCGAAGTCCTCGGGTGCCACCTCGTAGATACCGAGCTCCTCCATCTTGTCAATGTCAAAAGCTATAATCGCCTTGAGCAGATACTCCGCATAAATGTCTAGCGGGAAGACACTCTGCAGCTCGTGACTCATGATCATCGCACGCTTGCCACCCTTGAGACGAGCGTCTAGCGTATAGCGCTTGCGAGGCATCAGCCAGCTCAGATAGGTACGGCTCTGGCTAAAGTCCCCTAGACGAGGCATAGCCCACCCAAGTAGCTCGTCACGATCAGAGCCGTCAGGGATGACCGTGATCTGGTCGCAACTCATCGGGAGGAAAGGTCGCTCCTCCGTTAGCTGAGTACCAGTCAGCACATCGCCAGCTATAACACGAGTCTTGCAGCTCTCCTGAGCCAACTTGCCGAGGCTCTCTATACGACAGCCAGGGAGTAGGTCCATGTAGCCATGCTCAGCGGCGTGACTACCCGTGATGGCAATGCGACGTGTGTAGTCCACATGCCCCGTCATCAAGAGACGACCTATGAGTACCACATCTGTAGCACGGAGCGTCCAGACCGTCTCGCCCTTATTGATCGGAGCTAGATGGTCTATTAGCACGCCCACATTACCAGCGGGGTGTGGACCTCGTACCTCTACAGCCTCCACCTCAGCGGGGAGTGTCAGAGGGCAGTCGTGAGCTACACCCACATAGACCTTGCCCTCAGTGAGTCGTGCTAGGGCACGGAGTCCTATACGTAGCTCCTCCTCACGACCCTCTAGTAGATAGTCTATCTCAGGCGCTAGCGGAGCTGTCAGATGTGCTGTGACAAATATATCTCGTGGAGCTATCGCAGGATCTGCGAGACGGTCATAAGGCCTTTGACGAATGAGCGTCCATAGACCCGACTGTAGGAGTAGCGTCTTGAGTTGGCTGGCATCACCCTCGAGTAGTCCATCTACAGAGAAGGTGTGCTGCGTCTGCGTCTCATCGGGGCGTATCTCTACGCTCATGATCTTGCGCTTGGCACCTCTATTGATGGCGACCAACTCGCCACTGACTGGTGCTGTGACCCATATATCTGGATACTGCTTGTCGTAGAGGATCGGATCCCCCGCCTCTACGTGATCTCCCACATGCACCTTCATCTTAGGGGTTAGTCCTGGCAGATCATCAGGGACCCACGCATAGGTCGATGTCTCGCCAGAAGAAGGAGTAGACAGGAGGGTGCGAGGCGCAGTCCCTTGGAGCTTGAGATCCAAGCCTCGCTTGATAGTTATCGTTCTTGACATGACGATCTCTCTTTAGTATCTAACAATCGGTGCAAAAGTACTCATTTTATTTGGGACTACCGCATTTTCGGTAGAAACCTCTAGGGACTCACCCCTCGCAACTCTATATCGCAGTGGCTCCGCCTGACAATAAGCAGGAAATATATGACTTACGCCTTGCCCCCCCCCCTTGTGTCGCTAGTGGGGAAGGATCTTATTCCGATGTGACGGACGCTCTCCGACTTGATACTATTCATGCGCTCTTACGGCGTATGGCTTGACTCATCGGATGATTGGTGCGCACCATTTGCAAAGCACGGAGGTTTGGTCATCTCAGATATTCTTCGTACCTTTGCGGATACAAACGATCGCGGAGTGGAGCAGTGGTAGCTCGTTGGGCTCATAACCCAAAGGTCACAGGTTCGAGTCCTGTCTCCGCAACTAATGATTAGTGAGATGTCTCTTCCTACTTGGAGTGAGACATCTTTTTTCTTTGTCTGAGACGTAGGTAGACTAGGTAAAGCGGGACAGATGACATGTTCTAGCGACACTATTATTATATGTAGAAAGCACGCTACGCACCGATGAGGGTGTGTAGCGTGCTTTGTAATTTGGGACTGGTCAAGAGGCGCAGACGGCGCACTCAGACCTAGATGTGTGGCTTACTTGTCAGCCTTCTTACCACGATTGCCGTAGCGGCTCATGAACTTATCAACACGTCCTGCTGTATCGACGAGCTTAGCCTTGCCCGTGTAGAAGGGGTGAGACGTGTTGGAGATCTCTATCTTGATGAGTGGGTAGGTCTCGCCATCGATCTCGATAGTCTCCTTTGCGTTGGCTGTGCTCTTCGTGATGAAGACTTCGTCGTTGGACATATCTTTGAATGCCACTGGACGGTAATTCTCAGGATGTAGATCCTTTTTCATTGCTTTGATGCGTTTAAGTAGTTAATAATCTTGCAGGAGCGTGGCTCTCCTTCCACCTAGTGGACAGAGGGCTAGCGAAGATCTAGGCTATCGTCTAGCACCACGTGGATACCGCAAGGGCTTGTCCCGATCAAGTAGCAATCGGTGAGCTGCTCACACTCGAGGAGACAAGCTTCGGGGGGCAAAGGTACAATAAATATCTGAATCCTCGCCCCCTGAGACTTTTTAAGTGTTGGGCTAGAGCGTCACCTTAACCCAGTCGTTGCCGATCTGTAGGAGGTAGATGCCAGCGGGGAGCTGTGAGATGGTGAGCGTTGCATCTCCCGTTGCCGTAGCTATGGGTGTACCTGTGAGCGTGTAGAGACGGATTGTCTCGCCTGCTGTGGCACCCAGCACGGTGAGTGTCTGAGCCGTCTGTGCGATCTGATAGCGTGTGCCTTGAAGCGCATCGATAGCGTTGTGGACCGCAAAGACTACCTTGACATCGCTCTTCTTGCCGACAGTCAGCGTGTAGCTTGCTTGCTCCTCGCCTGCGGGGATGGTTTTGCCATTGACTTGCCACTCCTTGACGATGTGGTTGGTGAAAGCTTTCGCCTCAAAGAGCACCTTCGTACCCTTGGCGAAAAAAGTGCCTGTCGTAAACTGCTTGCCCTCGACCGTAGCGATCAGATTGCCCTCGCCCTCCTTGGAGAAGGTGACGGGGTAGTTGTCTGCAGCATTGGCAAAGGTGACGGTCACCGTCATCGGCTCGCTGTACATATTGACCTCAATGGTAGCATCCGTGACAGGCTTCTTGTTAAGCCCTAGAGTCATCCGAACCTTGTCGTTGACGCGCCACTCGGTGATGATGTATCCCTCATGGGGTGTAGCGGTGAAGGTGAGCGGAGTGCCAGGCTCTACCTCGGCACCTGAGGTAAGCTTAGCGTCACCCGCCATAGCCTCGATCAAGCCTCCCTCACCAGCGGTAAAAGTAAGTTTTTGCTTCTCCTGAGGATAGACAGCACCCTCGCGAGTTATGTCTAGTATGAGCTCGGGGTCTCCATTTGAGCTCTTATAGTAGTCGGGGTAGTAAGCATTGGTGGCTTTGATGCTTAGTTGGATAGCGTCTAAGGTGTCCTTACCCAGGAGATAGCCACTCTTTAGGATGATAAGATCGCTACCCTTGCGGATGTAGTCCTGTCCCTCCGTGAGCGTGCGACCGTTCTTGTTGAGCTGCTTGACCTGCTTGATCGTAGTAGGCTGAGCTACGCCGTCGGCATCTTTTACATTCAGCATGTCGGCTAGATGGATGGTGTTTTTGTCCACACACTCGGGAGCTAGGCGTACACCCTCTTGCCGGTAGTCAAATTTGGCTAGCGCAGGACGCTTGAGTGGTAGCGAAGAGTAGGGGAGGTAGTTGCCCGAGAGGTTGACCTCAGTAAGCGCAGCTAGCTCCTTGATACCATCGATCTTATATAGGCTACCCTGATTGAGGATGAGCTTGGTCAGGGCGATCGCTCCTGTCAGATTGACCGTCTCCAGATTCGGTTGAAACGGTAAGTTCACCTCACTCAGTACGGTATAGCCAGATAGGTCTAAGTGCTTATTAGAGAGTATCGCATAGTTTCGATCCAAGGTATTCGCAGGGCTGATGATGGACACCTTCTTAAGCGCTGCATGCTCTGTAGGTAGCTTGATACCAGGGACATTGTGGAGGACGACCTCTTCGAGCTTAGGACAGCCAGAGAGATCTATCATCTTCTCGCGACTGTCTCGGAGCGTGTAGTTATTGCGAGCTAGGCGAAGCACCTGTAGCTCTGGAGCCACTATCTTGCCAAAGCCTGAGAAACCTGGAGCTAGATCGCGATAGTTTTGTTCGGCGTTACATAATTGAGTGAGCTTGGTGGCATCAATCTTGATAACCGTCTCCTCCGTTATCTTAGTGGCATACTTGTGATTGATAAGCTGCGTTTGTCCCTCGTACTGCTTTACGATGCCATCGCCGAAGTCGATGTCGCTCGCCTTGGCACCATCGAGGTAGCTCACCTCAAAGTTGACATACTGCGTACCCTTAGGTACGATTAGCTCGATCTGAGCGCCCTCAGCTGGAGCCTGAGCGGCGCAGACAGCCTGACCGAGTAGGAGGGCGGTCAGCACGAGTAGTAGATAGTGTAGTCGTTGTGTCATAGGGCTTGTATCTTTAGATGATTTATTCACACAAAAGTATAAAAAACATTGGTATAAATCAATCCTCCATCCTACCTCCTCACAAAGCCAAACGATAGAACGAGTGACTCGCAGGCAATAGGTCTCTCTCACCTCCTCAGACACCCTCCGAATCCTCCGATGAGCTCAGGCTTCCTCCTGAGGAAATTGAAAATCTCCAGCGAGCAAACGAAAATTCTCCACGGAGGGCCGAAATAAAAGTTCGGAAGAATGAAATGAAACTTCGGAAGAAGCAAATCAAAGTTCCGAAGATTTTTTTTGTTCCTCCATGGATATTCCGAAATCCCCACTGAGAGATTTTCGATTTCCTCGGAGGTGTGGTGTCAAGGGCTTCAAAGGGTATCGGAGTGCCTCGAGGGAGTTAGAGATTAGAAATGAGAGATTAGAGGTTAGAGATCGGAGTGTTTCGGAACTGTCGGGAGGATCGGATTTCTAACCTCTAATTACTAATCTCTAACCTCTAGCTTCTAATCTCTAACCCCTAATTTCTAAGCTCTAACTTCTTTTTCGTATCTTTGTCGCAAGTCTATTTTTCATTGGTAGATCATGCACAGACATAAGACCCCTAGCCGACTAACTTTATGGGCGCTTGCGATGACGATGGTGTGGCTCACGAGCTGCGCTAGTCGTCAGGCGACTGTGACTCCGTACGTGGCTGACGATCAGCCTACGAGCGGGGTCGTTTACTATCTACCGAAGACACAACTACGCATACACTTTGTCCTCTCGGAGGAACAGTTTGAGCCAGGTCCTCTAGTCGCTTACGCCTCTCGCTACTTGGGGGAGAACTATCCGACGCAGCCTGCGACGCGCTACCAGATAGAGCGTGTCGCAATGCACGCTCACGGTGTCCCGGATAAGGCGCAGGGCTTCCTGATTGAGTCGGTAGCGCTGCCTTCCGTCGAGCAGTTGGCCTCTCTGACACCCGATGGATTGCTTTATTCTCTCCACGGCAAGGCGTACCAGCCCGCTACAACCGACTACCTAGCTGACTACCCTAAGGCGGTGGCCAGTCAGGAGGCTAGCCAAGCTTTGCCTCAAGAGTATGCCCTAGCGACCTCACGTGCCAAGCAGGCGGAGGTGGCGGCAAATAGGCTCTTCGAGCTACGGGAGCGACGTGTGGAGCTACTATCGGGTCAAGTCGAGACGATGCCATGCGATGGCCCAGCGCTCAAGATGGTCCTAGACGGGCTCGACAAGGAGTTGGCAGCACTGCAAGCGCTCTTCGCAGGTCGTACTACGAGACGATACTATGAGGAGGTGGTAGATGTGCCGATCACGGAGCCAGCCACGCAGCAGGTGGTGGCTCGCTTCGCTCCGCAGTATGGTTTGGTCGACAAGGAGGATCTCTCCGGAGCTCCTATCTATATAGATGTTAAAGCGCTGAAGCGCCCTGCGCCACTGAGCGAATCGGAGCTACACAAGTTGATCAAGAGTAAGGCTCTCCGCTACATTGAGCCAGGGCGAGCACGTGTCTCTCTACAGCTCCCCGAGCGCAGTCAGGCGATCACGCTAGAGCTCTCGGTAGCGCAGTGGGGACGCCCAGCACTCCTAGAGCACAAGCTAGGCGCAGACAAGCTAGGACAGCTCCCCTACACGATCTACTTCGACCTCACGAGTGGCTCTATCGAGCTGATCGAGCTACCTCGGCAATGAATAACTTGAAAAATACTAATCTATAAACGAACCATTCATATGGAAAATAAACACCCCAAGGGGCTTATCGTATTAGCCCTAACGAACATGGGAGAGCGTTTCGGCTACTATACGATGCTAGCCATATTGACGCTCTACCTACAGGCGAAGTTCGGCTTCTCCTCGGCAACGACTAGTATGCTATATGGTACCTTCCTAGCGCTTGTCTACTTCCTTCCAATCTTCGGTGGTATCATAGCTGATAAATGGCTCGGATATGGTAAGACCATCTTTGCTGGTGTCACGATCATGTTCGCTGGTTACCTACTCCTGGGGCTACCTTTTGGCTCTGGGAGTGCGGGTATCACGATCATGCTCTTATCCCTCTTCCTGATTGCTGCTGGTACGGGACTCTTTAAGGGTAACCTACAGGCACTCGTGGGTAAGATATATGATGACCCTCGGTTCTCTAAAGGACGTGATATGGCGTTCTCCATCTTCTACATGTTCATCAATATTGGTGCCTTCTTTGCTCCTAGCATGGGTAACTGGATTACGAACAATGTACTAGCTAAGGAGAACTACTTCTACGATGCAACCATTCCCGCAAACTACAATAAGCTCAACGATGAGACAGTCGATGCCGATGCCTTTATCGCAGAGCTACAAGCTAAGCACCCTGAGTATGCTCAGCTGACGGCTGAAGAGCAGAGTCAAAAGGTTACAGCTGCTAAGAAGAAGGCTGGCGTCATGTTCCCCGAAGACGAGGCGCAAGTTCTTCACGACCTACGTATAGCAGCTCTCCGCCAGTATACTAAAGCTGGGCTAGTGAGTGATCCTCAACTTCAGATCACGGATGCCGACCATGAGATCCTCATCAGTCGCAATGCAAAGGACGAGCCGGCCAAATTTGCTATTAATGAGCGCGTGGCTATGCTGCAGATCCCAGCTGAGTGGACGGCTGATCTAAACAATAAACTCAATGCGGAGCGTAAAGACAGAGGTGAAGCAGCTCAAGAGTTAAGCTTCGAGCGTGCCTTCGGTGAGCACTATGTGTCGACGACCTTGTCACAGTCTTATAGTCTCTCGTTCTTTGTGGCTTGTATCAGCTTGATCATATCTATCTTGATCTTCGTACTCTGTCGTAAGACCTGGAAGGCAGCAGACGTAACCGTCAAGCAAGCTAAGGCTATGGCAGCACAGGGCGACAGCTCAGCGCATGTCGTCGAGATGTCTAAGGCTGAGGTTAAGGAGCGTCTCATCGCACTAGGACTGGTCTTCTTCGTTGTGATCTTCTTCTGGATGGCTTTCCATCAGAACGGTTTGACGATGACCTTCTTCGCACGAGACTATACCGTATCACGTGTAGACGCTGCGGGCTATATGCCGTTTAGTCTACTGATGCTGATACCTTTCATCTGCTTCATGTATGGTATCTACCTCTCTACCTTCGGGCTACTGGGCGGTAAGAAGAATGTCAAGACAGGCTTAATCCTCGTCGTGTTAGGTATCGCTGGTCTCGCTGGTGGATACTTTATAGACATCAAGCCTATCGCTGATGCTCTGAGAAACATTACACCTCAGATCTTCCAGCAGTTCAATCCATTCTTCATCATCCTGCTAACTCCTGTCACGGTAGGACTCTTTGGTTACCTGGCCAATCGTGGTAAGGAGCCCTCAGCTCCTCGCAAGATCGGTATCGGTATGCTCCTAGCAGCTGTCGGATTCTGCGTGCTACTGATCCCAACGATCATGTACGCACTACCCGCTCCTGCTCATATCCATGGTACCAGTGATACGCTCGTATCACCTAATTGGCTGATCGGTACTTACTTCGTGCTGACACTTGCTGAGCTCTTCCTTAGCCCGATGGGTCTCTCCTTCGTCTCTAAGGTAGCTCCTCCACAGTACGCTGGTCTTATGCAGGGTGGATGGCTCGCAGCAACCGCTATAGGTAACCTGCTTGTCGGCGTGATGGGCTCTCTCTGGGACAAGATGCCTATGGGCTGGTTCTGGGGCGTGCTAATCATCTGCTGTCTCCTCTCAGCTGCCTTTATATTTGCTGTCATGAAGCGCCTCGAACGCGCTACTGCAGACTAAGGAGACTGTACTATGAGATAATAGTCTCCAACAAAAGACTGTATCAATTCTCCACCAATAACGATGGACGTATCGCAGACTCCTTTGCTAAGCAAGGGGTGGGCGATGCGTCCATTCGATTATAGACCTTTAATAGAATGCTCATGAGACCTTTATCAGACATCGTTACCTCTCTCTGCTCTTCAGAACCTGTGGAGGTGACCCAGGAAGAAGCGCTGGACTTGGCGCAGCAGGCCGACTCGGAGGCGCTCTATGAGGCGGCGCACCGTGTGACGCGCCACTGTATGGGAGACGCCTTCGACACTTGCTCGATCATCAATGTCAAGAGCGGGCATTGCTCGGAGGACTGTCACTGGTGCGCTCAGAGTGCTCACTACCATACGCAGGCGGAGGCCTACCCGCTGCTGGATGTCGAGCCGTGCGTGGCAGAGTCACGCGCCAATCGCCAGGCGGGCATCGGGCGCATAGCACTCGTGGCTAGTGGACGAGGGCAGAGTGATCGGGAGATAGAGCGTATCGCTCAGCACTACGAGGCGATGCGTCAGGCGAGCGATATCAAGCTTTGCGCCTCTATGGGACTACTGACGAAGGAGCAACTCCGACGCCTTCACGAGGCGGGCGTCACCACCTATCACTGTAATATGGAGAGCGCTCCGTCACACTTCCCCAAGCTCTGCACGACTCACACGCAGGTGGAGAAAGAGCAGACCATTCGCTGGGCTCGGGAGGTAGGACTGCAGGTTTGCTCGGGAGGTATCATCGGCATGGGCGAGACGATGGCACAGCGCATCGAGTTCGCCTGCTATCTACGTTCGCTCGCCATACGCTCTATACCAATCAACATACTCCAGCCGATCGCTGGCACGCCACTCGCCAAGGAGCCTCGCCTGACAGACGAGGAGTACCTGCGCACGGTAGCACTCTTTCGCCTGATCAATCCGACAGCTTTCCTGCGCTTTAGTGGAGGACGGCTGAGGCTTTCGCCAGAGGTGATGCGACAAGCTATGTACATCGGCATCAATAGTGCCATCACAGGCGACATGCTGACAACCAGTGGCATGCAAGCTCGCGAAGATATGCAGCTCATCGCCGAGATGGGCTACCGCAATACCAATGAAAAGGACTGGCGTACCGAAGAAACCGCTTAACCTATGAAGCCATACGATCCAACAGTCCAGCAAGCCTTAGCGTGGGACCGCAAGCACCTGTGGCATCCCTACACTTCTACGGAAAATCCGCTACCAGTCTACCCCGTATCGCACGCCGAGGGGGTGCGCATCTACCTAGCCGACGGCACAGAGCTGATTGACGGCATGAGCTCCTGGTGGTGCGCTGTGCATGGGTACAATCACCCTGCGCTCAATGCTGCCGTGGAGACGCAGATCGGGAAGATGAGCCACGTCATGTTTGGCGGGCTAACGCATCAACCTGCCATAGCTCTAGGAGAGGAGCTCCTGAAGATGCTCCCCGAAGGGTTCGATTGGATCTTCTACGCCGACAGTGGTTCGGTCGCTGTCGAGGTAGCGCTCAAGATGGCGATCCAGTATCAGCAGTCGCTCGGGGAGACGCAGCGTGACCACTTCGTCACCATTCGTCGAGGCTACCACGGCGACACGTGGCACGCCATGAGTGTCTGCGACCCCGTCACCGGGATGCACAGTATCTTCGGCACGGCACTGCCGCAGCAACACTTCCTCGCACCGCCCTCCGTCAAGTGGGGCGAGCCGTGGCGCGACGATGCTATGGAGCCACTCCGCCAAGTGCTCGCTCAGCACGGCGAGCAGATCGCAGCGCTCATCCTAGAGCCTATCGTGCAGGGCGCTGGCGGTATGTACTTTTACCATCCTAACTACCTCGTAGAGGCGCGCAAGCTGTGCGATCAGTACGGCGTGTTGCTCATCTTTGACGAGATAGCCACAGGATTCGGACGTACGGGTCGTATGTTTGCGATGGAGCATGCGGGCGTCCTGCCCGACATCGTCACCCTCGGCAAGGCACTCACGGGAGGCTATATGACCCTCTCCGCCATCGTTACGACGCAGCGTGTCGCTGAGACCGTTTGCCGTGGCGAGGCAGGTTGCTTCATGCACGGTCCCACCTTTATGGCCAACCCCCTGGCCTGCTCCGTCGCCCTCGCCAGCCTGCAGCTCCTGCAGAGGGAGCCAACGCTAGAGCGTGTCGCCCGGATCGAGGCACAACTGAAGCAAGAGCTAGCACCCGCCAGCGCTTTCGCTGGGGTCACCGAGGTGCGCGTCCTCGGCACTATCGGCGTGATCGAACTAGACGAGCCAGTCGATATGGCCTTCATGCAGCGCCGCTTCGTAGAGCTCGGCATATGGGTACGCCCCTTCGGCCGGCTCTGCTACATCATGCCCCCATACATCATCCAGCCCGACGATCTCTCCCGCCTCACCGCTGGCCTGCTCACGGTCGTCCAGGAGATGGTCGCTAGACAATCACGATAACAGTCACTCAGTATGAAACAAACGATAGTCATCGGTGCCGGTATCACAGGTCTCACCACGGCACTCTACCTACGGAAAGCAGGATTGCCCATCCTCGTCCTCGAGGAGGCGGAGCGGGCTGGTGGACAAATCCGCACTTTGCGGGAAGGAGGCTACACCTTTGAGACGGGACCTAACACAGGGGCGATCTCTTTCCCCGAAGTTGCCGAGCTCTTTGCCCTTCTCCCCTCAGGCTACGAAGCCGCCACGCCAGAGGGCAACTGCCGATACATTTATAAGAAAGGAAAGCTTCACCGCCTCCCCTCGGGACCTTGGAGCGGGCTCACGACACCGCTCTTCACGCTGGGCGATAAGTTCCGTTTGCTAGGCGAGCCGTGGCGCAAGAAAGGCAACGATCCCTACGAATCTGTCGGCTCCCTGGCTCGTCGTCGCCTCGGCAAGAGCTTCCTGCAGTATGCCGTCGACCCCTTCATAGGGGGCATCTACGCTGGTGATCCGATGAAGCTGGAGACCCGCCACGCACTCCCCAAGCTTTACAACCTAGAGCAGGAGTACGGGAGCTTCATTCGTGGAGCTATGGCAAAAGCCAAAGAGCCCAAGAGCGACCGTGATCGCCTAGCTACCAAAGAGGTCTACTCAGCCCAGCACGGACTGGAGACGATGATCCACGAAATGGTCGAGCAGATCGGCCCAGACAATATCCGCACTGGCGCCTCCGTCACATCGGTCCGACAGGGGGCAGCGGGCGACTGGCTCGTTACTTACCAGCAAGGTGGAGAGCTCCACGAAGTTCCAGCCGAGCGTGTGGTCTCTACCGTAGGCGCACACACCTTGGCGAGCTTCCTCGGAGAGACGCTCCCCGACGAACTCTTATCTCCCATTACCAGTCTCTACTATGCGCCGATCGTGGAGGTAGCTGTCGGCTTTGACCGTAAGGTCAGCAACTATCGTGGCTTCGGTGCGCTCATGCCTTCGTCAGAGCCAGTGGATATCCTCGGTGTTCTCTTCCCGTCGGACTGCTTTGCTGACCGCACCCCGACTGCCGAAGGAGTTCTCTACAGCATCTTCATGGGCGGGACGCGCTACCCCGACTTGATCGATCAGGACGATGAAACGGTACGTGCGCTCGCGCTCCGAGACCTTTACAAAGTGCTCCGCATCGATCCACGCATCGCCCCCGACATGGTGCATATCTCGCGCCACCGCCATGCGATCCCGCAGTACGGTGCCGATAGTGAGAAGCGCTGCGCTGCTATTGCTGAGATAGAGCGTCGTTACCCTGGACTCATCATTGCGGGCAATTGTCGAGACGGCATCGGTATGGCGAACCGCATCACGCAGGCGACGCAAGTTGCCCAGCAGCTAATCGCCGAGAGCGACCAATAGATCCGCCAGAGTCAGCGCCACCATTGACTGCACGACAGGCACCGCCCGCAGTGCTATACACGGGTCGTGACGCCCCGTGAAGGTGAGTGTCACGCACTCGCCCTCAGTCGTGAGCGTCTGTTGCGGACGGGCTATCGTTGGGGTCGGCTTAAACGCTACGCTCAGGTTCAAGTCTTGTCCCGTCGTAATCCCGCCGAGTGCCCCGCCATTGTGATTACTTCCGAAGGTTACTGTGCCCTCATCGCTCATCGCGAGCAATTCGTCAAGCACGGCGCTACCCCGCAGTCCCGCTAGGTCAAAGCCATCCCCAAAGGCAAAGGCGCGACTCCCCGGAATGCTCATCACGGCATAACTCAGCAGGGCTGGTATGCGGTCAAAGATCGGCTCGCCCACGCCAGCCGGCATACCACGTACCACGCAGCCCACGACACCGCCCACGCTATCTCGGTCGGTTCGTACCTTAGTCAGGTAGGCTGCTATCTCCTCATCTAGTGTCGCATCGGGGCAGTAGCAGAGGCGGTCATAAGTATGTTCTAGCGGATAAGTCGTGTAGTCGCCAGCTAGCGACAGAGCGCCCACTTGTTGTATGAAAGCTTGCACCGTGACTCCCCACACCTGCTCTAACCATTGCTGAGCAACGGCTCCCGCCACCACACGAGCGACCGTCTCGCGACCACTTGACCGACCGCCACCAGGCTGAGGCTCTAGACCATACTTGAGCCAGTAAGTCAGGTCGGCATGATTTGCTCTAAAGGGCTTTCCGCCCAAGCTCGTAGCGGTGGCGTAGTCCTGCGAGCGAGCATCTTTGTTTTGTATCACGAAGGCTATCGGACTACCCAGCGTCCGCCCCTCGTCAGTCAAGCCTGAGAGCCAGACCACTTCGTCTGGCTCTCGGCGTTTTGTCGTAGATCGTGAATAGCCTGGACGACGCAAGTCGACAAAGCGTTGCACAGCCTCCCTATCTATCAGGAAGCCTGCAGGCATACCATCGAGGACACCCCCCAATGCGACTCCGTGCGACTCCCCAAAGGTGGTCAGTCGCAGCTTGCGTCCGAAGCTATTCATAGTGATGGCTTAGTGGCAGCCACTGCAGCAAGAGCAGCCCCCCTCGTGGTCATGGTCGTCTCCACAGCAACCGCCCGCATGTCCGGAGAACTGTGCCGTCAGTCTCTGACGATCCTCCTCAGTAGCCGGACGCGCCTCTAGGACAGACCCAACGAAGTGCAGTGTCTGACCAGCCAAGGGGTGGTTAAAGTTCATCGTCACCGTGTCATCGCCGACCTTCTCAACGATACCAACCAGCTGATTGCCTTGGTTGTCCAGCATTGGGACGGCATTGCCCTCGTAGACGACGTCCGAGTGGAACTCACCCTTATCGTTTTTGAAGAGCTCCTTCTCCAGCTCTAGGACGTAAGCGTCAGAGACCTCACCATACGCCTCCTCAGGCGTGAGGGTAAAGTCAAACTTGTCGCCAGCCTCTAGTCCCATCAGTTGCTTCTCAAAAGCCTCCAGTAGGAATCCCGCCCCGACGATCAGCGCTAGGGGCGCCTCGGGCGTTGCCTTCTCGACGATCTCTTCCTTGCCAGAGCCCGTGTAGAGCTCGTATTCGCAGGTTACGTAGCTATCCTTTGTAATCTTCATATTAGGTATAATTGTTTCGTGATAAAATGCAGTTTAAGCACCACCGCAAAGATAGACCTCGCAGGTGCTACCGCAAAGGTACGAATTTAGAGGTTAGAGATTAGAGGTTAGAAGCTAGATATTAGAAGTTAGATATTAGAGGTTAGAAATCCGATCATTCCGATAGTTCCGAAACACTCCGATCTCTAACCTCTAATCTCTCATTTCTAATCTCTAACTCCCTCGATGCACTCCGATACCTTTCAAAGCCCCCGACAGCACACCTCCGAGGAAATCGCAAATGCCTCGGTAGAAAACGAGAATCCTCCACGGAGGAACAAAAAAAATCTTCGGAACTTCGAAATCTTTCTTCCGAAGTTTCATTTCATTCTTCCGAACTTTTATTTCCCGGTTCCGTGGGGAAATTTCGTTTCCTCGTGAGCTATTTGGAAATTCCTCCCGAGAAGTCGGAAATGAGAAATTAGAGATTAGGAATTAGAGGTGAGAGGGGACTCGTTTCAGTGAGCGCCTTGACTTGTGAGATTGAGCGTAGATTTATTCTTAGCCAGAGTTGTTCTTTATCTTTACGAGAGAGAGGGGGGAGTCTAGTTCAAAGTGTTGTCACGTTGCGGACTTGACACATCCTCTTTAGTACGTGCTATAACGTTCTCCTCTAGTTGCTTTAATTCTTGAGCCTCTCGTAGCTCCTCTTCATGCAAACTCTCTAACTTACGCCTCTGGTCAAATTGTGCATATACCTTGCGCACTTGTAGCTCCATTTGCTTGTGCGTTACAGCTCCCTTGCCGAGAAGCAAATCCTTACCTTGGAATTGAAGCAATGCATCCACATTACTGCGCCAATAGTTGAGCGTGAGATCTCTCCGCTCCTTGACCCGTAGCTCTGCAGAGTCGAGAAAGAGTGTCGTCAGCCTATTGAGTTGATCAATCTCCTCTTGGCGTAAGTAGTTCTTTGCGATCAAGATGTCTTGCTTCCGCACTACATTCCCCTGCCAAGATGTCAATGCCATATTAGGCTTGCTAGCATCTGCTCGTGAGAGTATCAGTTCGGCTGCCGTCTGATGCGTCACAGCGTAGATTAGCTTATTCTGTATTTCGGCAAAGAACATTTGTGTCTTCTTGTCGCTAGCATCATAATCGCTACTGAGAGCGAGCAGGTCTCTCACCTTTTGGTAAAAGCGTTTTTCGCTCGCACGGATCTCTCGGATACGCTCCAAGAGTTCATCAAAGTAGTCAGGTCTACCATCGGGATTTTTCAGTCGCTCATCATCGATGACAAATCCTTTGACCATATACTCCCTCAGATTGCGCATCGCCCACTGTCTAAACTGTGTACCCCGTCTACTCCTGACCCTAAAGCCTATCGCTAGGATCATTTCCAAGGAGTAAAAGGCTACATTGTATTGCTTGCCATCTGAGGCAGTTGTCAAATAATCTTTGACAACTGAATTTGCGTCCAGCTCCTTATCTGCCAGGATGTTAGTTATATGGTAGCTGATTGATTGCTTGGAGGTGTCAAAAAGCTCCGCTAGTTGACTTTGGTTCAGCCATACGCTTCCATCTTGGGCGTATAGTGTGACCTTACTACGCCCGTCGTCGCTATTGTATATGATAATCCGTTGCTCGTCCATATCGTATCTCGCTTCTTATGCTAGTAAGTGCGGGGCAGTGCACATTTTGGTGTCAAGCGCAACACGCTTACAAATGTAGGTAAAAAGCTTCAGAGGAAGTTCTATAGCCACCTCTTTCTATGGAGCCGTACATTCCTCCCAAGAAGTCGGGAATGAGAAATTAGAGATTAGGATTTAGAGGAGAGAGGGGATTCGTTTCAACGGACTCTTCAGCTGTCGAGAGTAAGGTTTTACGATTGTTGAGTTGTCATAAGAAAATAATAAGTATATTTGCCTAGCGACAGTCACGTAAGAAGATTGTAGCGGATCCCCTATTGCGTTGATGATGCGTGGTAAGCGGACATGCACACTAAACAAGTTTAACTATAAAACGTTTTCCCTATGAAAAGAATCACATCAATCCTCCTGCTCCTGATAGCAGGGCTATGCACCTTCACGAGCTGTAGTGAGTGTAATTCGATCACGGAGCCTGACACGCCAGAGCAACCGCAACAGCCTCAGAAGATCTCGCAGTGGATGCTCCCCATCGAGCGTTACGGCATCACGCTCAATGAGGTGGCTCAGATCGAAAAAGAGCGTGGCAACAAGGTCGAGCGCTCAAACGAGCTGATGACTCTGACGGCTACGCCTCAGGACACCAAGGCGGTACGAGAGATCGTCTACTACTTTGACAAGAGCAGTCACTATCAGGTGGCTCGCGTACAGTTTGCTTCGCAGGAGAGTGCCAAGCAGTTCATCGACGAGTATCTGCTCAACAACGGCTTCGTCAAGAGTGGTCTCCGCACGGCTAAGGCTTCGGAGGAGATCTACGTCAGCGCTCCACGCGGTAGCCGTGTCTCCTCTGTCGTCCTCGTGGATGGCGAGCAGACCGAGCCTATCTTCTGGTGGGCTAACAATGACAACAAGAAGACCAACTGGCTACGCGTCGATCCTCTTCAGGACAAGGCTACTGGTATATGGACTCCTCTCCTACCTTACGGAGCTACACTAGAGATGGTTCAGCTCTTTGAGGCTCGTATGGGACATACATTTGATGCTGAGGCGAGCAAGCCTGACAAGGGTGTCTTCAAGTTCAAGACGGGTCATGAGATTTACACGGAAGTGACTTATTGGCTAGACCTTAAGACCAACCACTTCCTCGAGGAGAGCAAGATCTCTTGCGACACGCTCCACCGTCCTACGCCTGAGCAGCTTGATGCTTACCTCAGGTCTCAAGGCTTCAAGCCCACAGGTCTCAAGGATAAGGAGGGCAACCCCATCTACTACGACAAGAGCATCAAGCTCATTGCTAATGTAGATATGAATATCCCTAAGGACGCTAAGGCTAAAGAGACTTTCCGTCCAGGTATCCAGTACTACACCAATAGTCAAATAGAGCAACTTCTACCTTATGAGGAGGTAGACTTCCCGATGCCACTCTTTGGCTTTGAAAAGGATAAGCTGGAGGATGTCATGAAGAAGTATGCCAAGGAAGACTACACGGCTACGGTCCTCCCGATGCTTGCTAACGATATGCCATTCCCAGGAGTACAGACACGTAGCAAGTACTTCCCGACCATTATCCTGCTTCCAGCCGACAAGGACGAGAACCTCTACGGAGCTGCGATGGTCATCTGTACAGATCTCAAGGCACTCCGCTCTCCATCGCTCATCGATCGCTTGGAGCGTCGTGGATTTGTCTATGACAAGAAGAGATCTATCTCACTGCCCACCTATATCAACGAGCAGGAGGGCGTCATGGTTCAGATCGACGAGGGTACCGTTATCACGGGTCTCAGCTTCAGTCCTATTGAGGACTTCGGTAGCTCATCTGCTTCACTGGCACGACGCCTGAAGCGATAGCGTTAGACCGAGCGATATAACATCGACAATAATAGTACGGGCGGGCTCACCATGTAGTGAGTCCGCCCGTTGTCGTTCTTGAGGGGGGGAGGAAGATGTCTCGGCAGCTCGTGCTGTAACCCTAGCGGAGCTGACGTGTGGAAGAGGTCTGCCGAAGAAATCGTATCGTACTCTCTTTCTAGTATATACGAGTTCCAAAAAGAGTTCCCCTCTTGGAACTTTTTAGTTCCAACGGAGGAACCTTTCAGTTCCAATGGTGGAAACGTCTATTAACTAGCAAATTCGTATCTTTGTGACCTAAGAAACAGATAACGAATAACTATGAGCCACTCCTCACTGATTAGCGAACTGAAGGCGCGTGGGATGATTCATAACATCATGCCAGGCACCGAAGAGCAACTCACAGAGCATCTGACGACTGCCTACGTGGGCTTTGACCCGACGGCTGACTCGCTCCACATCGGTCACCTTGTCGGCGTGATGATGCTACGGCACCTGCAGCGTGCTGGGCACAAGCCGATAGCTCTACTGGGTGGAGCTACGGGTATGATCGGCGACCCCTCGATGAAGTCCCAGGAGCGTAACCTCCTAGACATGGACACGCTCCGACACAATCAGGAGTGCATCGGTCGGCAGCTGGGGCACTTCCTAGACTTTGAGTCGGACGCTCCCAATAAGGCGCTGCTGCTCAACAACTACGACTGGATGAAGGATTACAGCTTCCTCAACTTCATCCGAGACATCGGTAAGCATATTACGGTGAACTATATGATGGCGAAGGATAGCGTCAAGCGTCGTCTTGAGGCGAATGCCGAGGCGGGACTCTCCTTCACCGAGTTCTCCTACCAGCTCCTCCAGGGCTACGACTACCTGCACCTCTACCGTGAGTACGGCTGCCGTGTGCAGATGGGTGGCTCCGATCAGTGGGGTAACATTACGACTGGCACGGAGCTGATTCGTCGCATCGATGGTGGCGAAGCCTTTGGCGTGACTTGTCCGCTCATCAAGAAGGCGGACGGCACGAAGTTTGGCAAGACGGAGAAGGGCAATGTCTGGCTAGATCGTCGCTACACGTCGCCTTACACCTTTTGCCAGTTCTGGCTCAACGTCTCGGACGAGGACGCAGAGCGCTTTGTCAAGATCTTTACCAGCATACCACTAGAGGAGATTGATTCGCTCATAGAGCGTCATCGTCAGGCTCCACATGAGCGCCTGCTCCAGCATACGCTCGCAGAGGAGCTCACGGTCATGGTTCATGGACGTGAGGATTATGAGCAGAGCATGTCGGCTGGACAGATACTCTTTGGCAATAACACGCACGACCAGCTGCGCCAGATGCCCGAAGAGCTACTCGAGGAGGTGATGGCAGGCGTGCCACACTACAACGTCGGACGGACGCTCCTAGAGCAGGCGGGTGGCGTCAAGCTGCTAGACTTACTGGTGGAGCATGCTCCGATCTTTAAGTCCAAGGGCGAGCTACGCAAGCTGATTGATTCGAACGGCATAAGCCTTAACAAGGAGAAGGTGGCTGACCAAGACTGCGTAGTCACCACCGACGATCTAATCGCTGGTCGCTATCTACTGGTACAGCGAGGCAAGAAGAACTACTACCTCATCGTGGTCTCTGCCTAGCGCTAGCAGGGTAGTGCTATGCTCCTCTCGGTCATCCTCGTCAACTACAAGGTACCGCAGCTAACCATCGAGGCGGTTCGCTCGGTGCTGGCTAGCTGTCGTCTGATCGAGGGCGAGACTGAGGTGATCGTGCTGGACAATGCTTCGGGCGATGACTCGATGGATCGTCTCCGCACAGCTTTTGGCGGGGAGCCTAAGGTTAAGCTATTGGAGAGCCCGACGAATGGAGGCTTTGCTCGTGGCAATAACCAAGCCATTGCCGAGGCAAGTGGCGAATACCTCTTGTTGCTCAATCCTGATACGTTAGTGGGGGAGTCGACGCTGTCGTACTGCTTGGCCTTTCTTCGTACCCATCCCGAGGCGGGTGCTATAGGACCTCGCCTCATTAACCAGTCTGGGGTGATGCACCCCGAGAGCAAGCGGGGCGTGCCTACGCTGTGGCATAGCTTCTGTCGCTTGACACGTCTCTATCGCTTGGCACCTCGCTCTGCTTGGCTCAATGGCTACTACCAGGGTCATCTCTCGCCCGACGAAGTGCAGCAGGTGCCAGTGTTGACGGGCGCCTTCCTGATGATGAGACGGGTACTATATCAAGCGGTGGGCGGACTGGACGAGCGCTACTTCATGTATGGCGAGGACATTGATCTCTGCTATACGATAGAGCGAGCGGGCTACCATAACTACTACCTCCCCACGCCAGTACTACACTACAAGGGCGAGTCGGAGCAGGCGGCCGATAGGGTACGCTACGAGGAGAACTTCTACGGAGCGATGCGCCTCTTCTACCTCAAGCATCAGGGACGTAGCTGGTGGAGCCGACGCGTGACCATGCCATTGGTACTGGCTGCCATCAACCTGCAGCGTCGTCTGGCACGTTGTCGTCGCAAGGCGAAAGCTTCGCTACCGCCATCGCACACGGTGTCGCTGACGCTTGCCGAGCTGGTCGCAGATGTAGACGCTTTCCCTGAGGAAACTCACCTACAGCTCTCGCTAGCGGGGGCTTCGTACGACTCTTTGCTAGAGACTATGGAGCGCTGCGCTACGCGGAGATACCTATTTATAGTAAACGCATAAGACTATTTCGCTGAAGCTATGAAGCACAAACCGATTATCATAGGCGTAGCGGGTGGTACCGCTTCTGGCAAGAGTACCTTGGTGCGCCGTCTGCAAGAGACCTTTGTTGATGAGGATGTCGTAGTCCTCAGCCACGACTACTATTATAAGGCGCACGATGAGCTACCTCTGGAGCAACGTGCTAAGCTCAACTACGACCACCCCGACGCCTTCGACACGAAGCTAATGTGCGAGCAGATTAGCCAGCTCTGCGATGGACACAGCGTGGAGCGTCCCGTCTACTCCTTTGTCAATCACAACCGCATTCCCGAGACGGTCCCCATAGATCCGCCTTGCGTGCTGATCATTGACGGCATCTTGATCTTTGAGAATGAAGAGCTCCGCGACCTGATGGATGTCAAGATCTACGTGCAGACGGACGACGATGTGCGCCTGGCCCGTCGTATACAGCGCGACGTCAAGGAGCGGGGCCGCAGTGTCGACTCAGTTATCGAGCAGTACCTCACGACGGTCAAGCCGATGCACCAGCAGTTTGTCGAGCCCTCACGACGCTACGCCGACTTGATCATTCCCGAGGGAGGCTTCAACTCCGTTGCCGTACGTCTGCTCATAGACAATGTGCGCTCGCTCCTATCCTCAAGAGCTAAGCATTAGAGGTTAGAGATTAGATGTTGGATCAGATATTAGGCTTTGACCACTCAGCTCTCACGTGGTCTGAGGTGACGGTCACGAGTATTCTAGACTTCGTTGGGACCTTCGCCTTCGCCATCTCTGGAATCCGCTTGGCATCGACCAAGCAGATGGACTGGTTTGGCGCCTATGTGCTGGGTGTTACGACCGCTGTGGGCGGAGGTACGCTACGTGACCTATTCCTCGGGGCGACCCCCTTCTGGATGCTCCAGCCCTCCTATCTGATTATCACCTTTGTGGCGCTACTCTATGTATATATCTTTAGGAAGATCTTAATCCGCACAGCACCGACAGTCTTTGTCTTTGACGCTATCGGGCTAGGACTCTTTATGGTTGTGGGTGTGGACAAGACGCTCGCCATGGGCTTTCCCAGTTGGGTGGCGGTCATTATGGGTACGGTAACTGGCTCCTTCGGAGGACTACTGCGAGACATTATCCTCAACGTGACCCCACTCATCTGCCGCCAAGACATCTACGCCTTAGCTTGCATCGCTGGAGGCGTCATCTACACACTGATGCTTCACTTCGTACCTATAGATACGGTCTACGCACAGCTCATATCGGCTGGCATGGTCATCCTGATACGCATCCTAGCAGCGCACTATCATTGGCACCTACCTCAGCTCAAAGGGGTCGACGCCTCCTAGTAACTTAACCACTCTTATGAAAAACATTATGACCTTCTTACCGCTAGCTCTCACGCTCTTACTAGCTTGTCAACCCTCCACGGATAGCAGTGCCGAGGTTACGAATATGGACTCAATCATAGCCACAGATACGGTTGTGGCTGATTCACAGCCTGAGCTTACGGTAGAGCAGATTGTCATAGACCGAGAGCTCGCCTTTGACAAGTATACGCTCGAGGACTCTTACCAGTACCAAAAGGAGACCCGTACCATCCAGTGGAATAAGATACGAGAGCAGCTCCTCCGCATAGAGCAACTACAAGCTACGCCTCATCGGTGGGGCGTCTTGCAAAACTATAAGAACCTAAACGGCGAAGCTCCCCTCACGAAAGTGTGGTCTCGCGATAGCTACAAGCTAGTCTCCGACTCGCTCGGCGTGGAGCGCTATCAGGCGGTGCCACTCTACGCTTCCACAGACACTCTCACGCCAGAGCTTTATGGTCGAGACGGAACGCTTATAGCGATGACCGACACGCAGGGTAGCAACTTTTGGCAAGGACGAACCGAGTCCCCCGAAGCTGACTGGTATGTGCCAAAGCGCTACGTCAAGCTCCTGAAGCCCGATGTTACCTTCTCTCACGTTGTCGTAGTGGATCGCAAGAACCAATACATCATCACGCTGGAGCGTCAGGCACCAGCGCACTACCTCGTACGGAGCATCAACCCCGCCACTACGGGACGCCACAAGCCCCCTCACGCTAAGGAGACCCCTCTGGGCATCTTCCTCCTACAGGAGAAGAAGCCTAAGATGTTTTACACCAGTGACGGCTCAAGTCGTATCGCTGGCTTTGCCCCGTGGGCTAGTCGCTTCACTTGTGGAGCCTATATACATGGTGTCCCCGTAAACAATCCCAAGGGTAAGATCGTCGAGTACAGCCATTCGCTCGGCACGACACCCCGCTCCCACATGTGCGTCCGCAACGCCAGCTCACACGCTAAGTTTGTCTACGACAACTGCCCCACGCTCGCCACGCTCATCGTTGTGATCGAGTGACCCGAGGCGGGCGTGATGCTTGCGGGGTAAAAGATTATTTGTACCTTTGCAGGCGAAATACATCGTCGTACTCATTGTCGCCCCCATAGAGGTGGGGCATTGGGTGGCGAAGATGATATGAATGTCTCACAAATAACCTCATAACAAGATGTACCTAGACAGTACCAAGAAGCAAGAGATCTTCGCAAAGTACGGAACCTCTGCAAAAGACACCGGAAGTGTCGAGAGCCAGGTAGCTCTCTTTACCTATCGTATCCAGCACCTTACGGAGCACCTCAAGGAGAATAAGAAGGACTTCTCTACCTCACGTAGCTTGAAGATGCTCGTTGGTAAGCGTCGTCGTCTACTCGACTACCTCGCTAAGAAGGATATCGAGCGCTATCGTAAGCTCATCGCCGAGCTAGGCATTCGTCACACGACGAAGTTCTAAGGCGAGCTTCCTGTCAAGAGCCAAAAGAGGCAATTCGACAAATAAATCCTCCGAGGCTATTGCAGATTCAAAAAGTTTTCGTACCTTTGTACTCACAAATCGGAAGGGCACCCTTTATCACCCTTTGGTGGTTAGGAAGAGCGACGGCTCTGAATTAGTTTTGAGTCGGTAGACTCACGACACAAGGGAGACTGATACAAGAGGGGGTGTCCGATATGCGGAAGTAGCTCAGTTGGTAGAGCACAACCTTGCCAAGGTTGGGGTCGCGGGTTCGAGTCCCGTCTTCCGCTCTTCGATACGAAAGATATTGGTTTAGAGTAAGAACAGATAAGCGTAGTGAGCCTAGCTCCTACGCTTATCTTGTTTGGTATAGATACATTTACACCAACAATAAACTATACATGACCAACATGAAAAGACTTATTGCACTATTGGCAGTTGTCGCTCTCGTCTTGGCTGGATGTACCAGCAAGAAGGCAGAAAGCGATGAGACCACCGCAGCAGCAGACTCCACTCAAGAGGTCACCACGCAAGAAGAGACCACTCCAAGGGTTGACCCCGAGGAGGCTAAAGCTCTTATCAACAAGCTCTACACCGAGCTCTACGTCAATGACAACCACATAGGTTCCGATGTCGTCTCGGAGCTCCTTGGTGACAAGCTTAATGCAAAGCTAAATGAGAAGGATGGAGAGATGCCAGTAATCGACTACGATCCGTTTATCAATGCTCAGGACTGGGACACCAAGAGAGTCATGTCTTCACTAACCATCACGGAGCTGTCAGAGGACCTATACCAAGTGGAGGTAGAGCCTCTAAAGGGATCCAAGGAGACAATTCAGCTGACAGTGGGCTATGATGACAAGGGTGTGCTCAAGATCCTTGACATACCAAGCAACCCCGACATTTCAGTCTTGAAGTAAGACAGTAGATCTATCACTTAGCAAAAGAGGGTGTGCCGATTGCGACAATCGACACGCCCTCTTTTGGTATGTAAGTGGCGAAAGCCCGCCGCTAGCATCTGTGTAGCCTTGATTACTCAAAGCAGAAGGTGAGCATGATCATGCGCCCAGTGCCACGGCGTAGCGCATTGGTGTAGCGCAGGCTAGCACCATCGTCAAGGTCGGGACGGTGGTGGCGGATCAGGTCGGTCACGCCAAAGTCAAAGCGTAGCTCAGGCGAGAGCTTGAAGTAGCGCAGGTAAATGTCGCACCCTACGCCAAAGGTCCACCCCGCCGAGAGCGGAGCAAACTGCAGGGGGGCACCCTTCTTCTGCCCCATATTTAGCAAGCCGTAGACGCCCCCCACGAGGTATGGGCGGGTATCGTTGAAGCGTACGGAGCTGTACTTGACCAGCAGTGGTAGCTCGATCTGACTGGTGCGCATCGGTATGAACTCAAAGGTCTCCTCGCTCGTCTCGCCCCAGCTCTTAAAGAGCAGTCGCTGCTCCCCAAAGTGTAGTGTCGGCAAGACCCGTATGCTCCAGTCAATGTGTGGGTTGTAGTTGGCAATAACCCCTACGCTAAAGCCTGGACTGTAGCTCGGCACAGCCGCATAGAGTGTCTGCGCCTCTCCCTCCGTCGGGCCAAGGTTGTCAATGATCAGGTCCTCCACATGCGCTCCCACGTGAAATCCCCAGTTAAATCGTCTGTGATCCGCATAGGGACGCGTCATCGGTCGGGCCGTCTGCGCAGAGAGTGTGGTAGCCATCGGCACCCCCAGCAGCAGGAGCAGGAGCCCCACCAGCCAGTAGCGACGACCTAGTGAATAGGTGTGATATGTACTTATGACTTGCTTCACAAAATAGTAGTTGGCTACGTGATTCAAACGTCTATCCGACAAAGATATTGTATATTTGCCTGATTTAAGCACCCAAACCATAGTAAAGCTCATGCAGGTATACAATCTATCCGAGAGACCTTCACTCCTGACCCACTTCATCTCTGAGATACGAGACCGAGAGATCCAGAGAGATCCCCTACGCTTTAGAGCAAACATAGAGCGCATTGGCCACATCATGGCTTACGAACTGAGCAAGCATCTCCACTATCAGACCCGTCCCGTAGAGACCCCGCTCGGCACGGCACCCACAGCGGTTCTAGACGAACAGTTGGTCGTGGCAACGATCCTACGCGCTGGTCTGCCCCTCCATCACGGCTTCCTAGACTTCTTCGATCGTGCCGAAAACGCCTTCATCTCCGCCTATCGCAAAGTCAAGGATGACGAAGACTTTGACATACATGTCGAGTATGTCGCTGCACCAGACCTGACCGACAAAGAGCTACTCCTCGTCGACCCCATGCTCGCCACGGGAGGCTCTATGCACCTCTCCTGGCAGGCGCTCCTCAAGAGCTGTGGCACACCGCGACACACCCATATGGTCGCCATCGTGGCTAGCCAGCAGGCTATTGACTTCCTTCAGTCTCAGTTTGACGACAAGGCTCCCGTCACGCTATGGGTCGGTGTCATCGACCCAGCGCTCAACGAGCACGCCTACATCGTCCCCGGTCTAGGCGATGCGGGCGATCTAGCCTTCGGTGGTAAGCTCTAAGGCATCGCTTCATTGTCCACACTACGTGACATAGAGCTATTGGCTCCCGCCTCCTCACTAGAGGGTGGTCTGGTGGCGCTCTCGGCGGGTGCCGATGCGGTCTATGTAGGCGCTCCTCAGTATGGTGCTCGGAGTGCTGTCGGGGTCTCGCTGGAGGATATACGGCAACTCTGCGCAGCGGCTCACGCCTATGCCGCACGGGTCTATGTTGCCCTCAATACAATCCTCACAGATAGTCAGTTAGCTCACGCTGTGGAGCTGGCGCATCAGCTCTACGAGGCGGGTGCCGATGCGCTCATCATACAGGATCTCGGCCTACTCACGCAGGACCTTCCGCCCATCCCACTACATGCGAGCACGCAGTGCCACAACCATTCGCTAGAGCAGTTGCAGATGCTCTCGGATCTAGGCTTCGAGCAGGCTGTCCTGCCACGCGAGTGGAGCTGTCAGGACATTGCAGCGGTGCGGGACAAGACCCCGCTACGACTCGAGGCATTCGTCCATGGGGCGCTCTGCGTCTCCTATAGCGGTCGTTGCTTCATCTCCGAGGCGCTCTCACAGCGCAGCGCCAATAGAGGGCAATGCGCTCAGTACTGCCGCATGACTTACGATCTCGTTGATGCCCAGGGGCAAAAGCTTCGCCAGGGCGAGCATCTCCTCTCCCTGAGAGACCTCAACCGCACCGAAATCATCGAGGAGATGATCGATGCGGGTGTCAGCTCCTTCAAGGTGGAGGGACGACTCAAGGCACTCCCTTACGTGCGCAACGTCATCGCCCACTATCGTAAGGTACTAGACGAAATCTTGACCCGACGTAGTGACCAGTTGCGTCGTCCCTCCTGGGGCACGACGGAGTATACCTTTACGCCGTTGCCTGAGGCGACCTTTGCCCGCCCCTTTACCACTTACAATACGCCCCTCTGGGCGCCAATCCCTACCGACAGCATCACCCCGTATAGTAGCAAAAGCCTCGGCCAGCCGATCGGCACAGTGACCCGGAGCCGAGGACGGGAGCTTGAGATAGCGCTCCTGAGCGACGATATCGAGCTAGCTAATGGCGATGGGGTGGTTGCCTACACAATTGATAAGAAGCTCGTTGGAGCGCAGATCAATCAGGTAATGCCCGCTAAGCGAGCTGGGAGCTATCGCCTGAGACTATCTCAGGCGCTCGAACTACCGCAGGGGGCGACGCTCTGGCGCAATCTCAACCACCTCCTAGAGGCTCAGCTCCTCCGCCCCGACGCCTCTACCCGTACCATGCCCGTGACGCTACATCTAGAGGCGACACCCGATCAACTCACCCTAGAGATGCAACTCTCCGAGGCACCCGAGATGTCGGTCACACGTAGCCGTGCGGTCACGCTAGAGCCCGCACAGCGAGATAATACGGAGCATATAGAGCGCACCCTCCGCAAGCTTGGCGACACGCCATACCGAGCTAAACGAGTGATTTTGAGTCTTGACGGACTTTTCGTCCCGCCTTCGCTCGTTGCAGAGCTGCGACGAGAGCTCTCGGAGGAGCTACAGCGTCAATGCCTAGCGAAAGCTTTGCAGCGCAGAGATGCCATCGGCAAACCCCTACAGCAGAAGCGCATAGACCGACTTCACACGTCAGACCCTACGGCGCGTCAGCGGTATGGTCTGCCTGACACGCTGGACTTTACCTACAACGTGGCAAATGAATCGGCACGTAAGCTGTACCGTCAGCTAGGAGTCTCTGGGAGCATCGCCCCCGCCCTAGAGGTGGAGCGCCCCGAGGGGGCTATCCCAGTGATGTTTACCCGTCACTGCCTGCTGCATCAGCTCGGCTACTGCACACGTACGGGTCGCAAGCCCCCCTTTGCACTACCACTCTACCTAGTCCGTGGGCGAGACCGTCTGCGCATCGCCCACGACTGTCGCCACTGCATGATGACCCTTTGGTTAGACCCTCAAGGAAATCAGCCATTACCTCGCTAAGAATTTCTAATCCTCCACGGAGGAATAAAAAAATTCTTCGGAACTTTGAAATCTTTCTTCCGAAGTTTCATTTCATTCTTCCGAACTTTTATTTCCCGGTTCCGTGAAGAATTTTCATTTGCTCCCTGGAGTTTTCTGTTTTCCTACCGAGGAGAGAGATTAGAGGGTAGAAGTTAGAGATTAGAAGTTAGAGGTTAGAGAGGACTCCTAGTGACTAGGAGCTCTAGTGGCACTAGTAGTATTAGTGACCCTAGCTAACAGCCAATAGCCAACTGCTAATAGCCAAAGTGTGGCGCGCGTCAAAATTGTGTACCTTTGTGCAGATTAGCCCTCTTCTATACGGTTGAGGCCTGCGAGGAGGGTTGGTCTTGGGGGAGCGAAGGGTTCGCCTCCCGATTACACATTACAGACAGAAGATAGAAGACAGTATACCAAGATGATTATAGTCAACGACCTCACGATACAGTTTGGCAAGCGCGTGCTTTTTGCCGATGTCAATCTTAAGTTTACCCCGGGCAACTGCTACGGCATCATCGGTGCCAACGGTGCGGGTAAGTCAACGATGCTCCGTATGATCAGCGGTGAGCTAGAGCCGACGCGTGGCACCGTCACTTTCGGACCCGACGAGCGCCTCTCGGTGCTGAGTCAGGATCACTTCGCCTTTGATGAGTACACGGTCATCGACACCGTCCTAATGGGGCATGACAAGCTCTGGAAGATCATGAAGGAGAAGGACGCTATCTACGCTAAGGAAGACTTTTCCGATGAGGATGGTGTCAAAGCGGCTGAGCTGGAGGAGCAGTTTGCCAACCTCGACGGGTGGAACGCTGAGAGCGAGGCGGCAGCCCTCTTGAGCGGTCTCGGCATCAAGGAGGATCTGCACTACCGTCTGATGGGTGACATTAGCGGTAAGCAAAAGGTGCGTGTGCTACTAGCGCGCTGTCTCTTTGGCAAGCCAGACAACCTGCTCCTTGATGAGCCGACGAACGACCTAGACCTAGAGACTGTCTCTTGGCTTGAGGACTACCTCGCTGAGACTGAGAGCACGGTCCTCGTGGTGAGCCACGACCGACACTTCCTCGATGCTGTGTCGACCCATACGGTGGATATAGACTTTGGCAAGGTGAGACTCTTTGCGGGTAACTACAGCTACTGGTACGAGTCTAGCCAGTTGGCACTGCGCCAGCAACAGCAACAGAATAAGAAGCTTGAGGAGAAGAAGAAGGAGCTCGAGGAGTTCATCCGTCGCTTTAGTGCCAACGTGGCAAAGAGTAAGCAGACGACCAGCCGCAAGAAGATGCTGGAGCGTCTCGATATCAACGAGATCGAGCCGTCGTCGCGTCGCTACCCAGGGATCCTCTTCCAGCCAGATCGTGAGCCGGGCAACAAGGTGCTAGAGGTCAATGATCTCTCGGCCGTGACGGACGAGGGAGAGGTACTCTTCAAGGGGCTGACCTTCAATGTGGAGCGAAACGACAAGATCGTCTTCATCAGCCACGACCCACGTGCTATGACGGCACTCTTTGAGATCATCAATGGCAACCGTAAGGCGCAGCAGGGGAGCTACGAGTGGGGGCAGACGATCACGACTGCTTATCTACCTTTGGACAACAGCGCTTACTTTGACACCGATATGACGATCCTAGACTGGCTCGGACAGTTTGCCAAGGACACGAATGATGTCTACCTCAAGGGCTTCCTAGGTCGTATGCTCTTTAGCGGTGAGGAGGTGAATAAGCGCGCCTCGGTCCTTTCGGGAGGTGAGAAGATGCGCTGTATGATTAGCCGTATGATGCTTCCCCCAGGGGCTAATGTGCTGATCCTTGACACACCGACGAACCACCTGGATCTGGAGTCGATTCAGGCTTTCAACAACACGCTTATCTCCTTCAAGGGGAATGTCCTCTTCTCAAGCCACGACCACGAGTTCATCCGCACGGTGGCGAATCGTGTCATCGAGTTGACACCAAACGGGATCATCGATCGTATCATCAACTACGACGACTACATCTCCGACCCTAAGGTGGCTGAGCTACGCGAGAAGTACTACAACGCATAAAGAGAGCACATGCCTATGGCTCGTATCCTCGCTATTGACTACGGCACCAAGCGCACGGGGCTGGCGGTGACCGACTCGCTACAGATCACGCCTGGGGCGCTCGACACGGTGCCTACGCATCAGCTCCTCAACTACCTAGCGGACTACCTAGGGCGTGAGGAGGTGGAGACGATCGTCCTCGGCAAGCCAACACAGATGGATGCGACGCCCTCGGCGACGTGGCAGGCGATACAAGCTTTGGCTAAGAAGCTGCAACATCTCTATCCTCAGATACGTCTAGAGTATGTGGACGAGCGCTTTACCTCTGTCTTGGCACAGCAGACGATCCGTGAGGCGGGCATCGGCAAGCAGCGCCGCCGACAGGACAAAGGGTTGGTGGATCGTGTCAGTGCGACCATCATTTTGCAGAGCTATCTGGAGAGCTTGCGCATGCTTCACTAAAAGAAAGATTTAACTGTTTACTCTTATGGCTAAGACCTTACCTATATACCTTTACGGACAACCAGTGCTTCGCAACATGAGCGAGGACATAACGCCTGACTATCCGAACCTCTCGGAGCTGATCGCAGACATGTGGCAGACGATGTACGAGAGTGACGGCATCGGCTTGGCGGCTCCACAGATCGGGCGCAATATACGTCTGCAGGTGATCGATGCGACGCCTCTGGAGGATGAGTATCCTGAGTGTGCGACGCTCAAGCTGGTCATGATCAATGCGCATATGCAGTCCCTGAGCGAGGATACATGTTCGGAGGCTGAGGGTTGTCTGAGCTTGCCCGGCATTAACGAGCGGGTCGTGCGACCTAAGTCGATCGTGGTGGACTATATGAATGAGCAGTTTGAGCCACAGCGTCTCGAGCTCTCGGGTTATGCGGCTCGTGTGGTGCAGCATGAGTATGACCATCTAGACGGCAAGCTCTTTGTGGACCACATATCGGCGATGCGTAAGCGACTGATCAAGAAGAAGCTCCAGCATATAGTCGACGGTCGGATACGTGTCGGCTACCCCGTGATGCGTAATACGATACATTAGCCTGTATGCGTCCGCTCCTACGATCACTCTCTCTGTTGCTCTGCATGCTCTGCGTGTGGAGTGCTACGCTTTGGTCGCAGATAGATACGGAGCGGGTGATGACGATCGGGCGCAATGCGATTGGCTTCAAGGATTTCGTGGTCGCCATCGAGCACTTTAACCAAGTAATTGAGGTGTCTCCCACAATGGCTGAGCCGTACTACTACAGAGCTTTTGCGAAGCTTATGCTGGGTGACTATGCGGGTGCCGAGCGGGATGCGACGCTCTGCCTGGAGCGCAACCCTTTTCTCTCTAGAGCCTACATGGTACGGGGGGCGGCACGGCACAATCAGCAGCACTATGCGGAGGCGGCGACAGACTATGCGCAAGCGCTCAAGATTACGCCAGACGACTTTTACCTCTCGTTCAACCTCGCAGGCTCGCTCTACGGAGCCGAGCAGTATGAGCGGGCCGACTCGGCAGCGCTCGCCCTGACGCAGCGTCACCCGAAGGAGGCGCGGGGTTACTTCCTCGCAGCGGAGATAGCGTTGCGACGACAAGACACGGTCGCAGCGGAGGAGCGGATAGCCGAGGGCTTGGCGATAGACTCGCTGAGTGCTGCGCCTTATCGGATGCTCTCGGCGATTGCTTACCTGCGGGGTGACAACAAAGGAGCGCTACGCTACCACGACAAGAGCATAGAGCAGGATCCAAACCAAGCTAGCGACTACATCAACCGTGGACTGACACGCTACAAGCTAAAGGAGTACCGTGGCGCTATGGAGGACTACAATCAGGCGCTCCTCTTGACGCCTCACGATGCGGTCGCTCGCCACAACCGCGCCTTGCTCCGTATCGAGGTGGGCGACCTGCAGGGTGCTCGCGAAGATCTGCTAGAGGTGGTGCGTCTGCAACCGACCAACCTGACGGCACACTTTAACTTAGCCTTGGTCCAGACGCAGACGGGACGGTACCGTGATGCGATCGAGACGCTAGACTATATATTAGGTCGTCGACCAGAGTTCATCTCGGGTTACTATCAGCGCTCGGAGGTGAAGCGTCTGCTCGGTGACGCTGCTGGAGCCGACAGAGACTACTGGTTCGCCTACAAACTGGAGCGTGGACAGGTCAAAGCTCCTAAGCCGACCATCGCTGACAGCACTGGGTCAAGTGTGGCGAGCGACGAACTGTATGCGCTAGACCATCATGCGGAGCTGCAGTCTGCGAGTAGCGATGCGACTTCTGCTTCGCTTAGTGCAGGGAGCAATTCGCTACGCGGTTCGATCCAAGAGCAAGCCAGTTCGTCGGAGGCTTGCCCTGCTTACGAGCTCACTTACTTTGTGCAGAAGAGTCACGACAAGCTTTTGCCTCGCACCAACTTTTCCGCAGAGCTAGAGGCGTACAACGAGCGGACGGGTTACCAGCCTCGTCTCCTGCTTGCCGTCGGCGCGCAGTCGCTAGATAGCACGCAGCTCCATGTCGTGCTGGAGGATATAGCTCGTCTGCAGGCTCGTGACACAGAGCAGACGGCTGACTGGCACCTGCGTATGGGTATCGACAAGCTACTCTTGCGAGACATCGGCGAGGCGATCTCACAGTTCAACGCTTCTCTTGATCTAGCTCCTCAGCAACCGCTCGCTCTCTTGGTGCTTAGTACGGCGCGCCTCATGCAGGCGGAGACACTCACAGAGCCTAAGCAACAGAAGCTTATGTACAACTTAGCGATGCGTGAGCTCACCACAGCCATCAGTCACGCCCCGCAGATAGGCTATCTCTACTATAACCGTGCTCATCTGCACCAGACGCTGGGGCATACGGATCAAGCGATCGCAGACTACACCAAAGCGATCGAGCTCCTGCCCCAAGCTGGCGAAGCTTACTACAATCGTGCCCTGCTCCTCGAGCAGCAGGGACAGCATGAGCAGGCGATAGATGACTTGAGTCGTGCTGGCGAGCTGGGCATCTATCAGGCTTATTCTCTTATCCATACTATTCAGACACGCTGATGATATCCGTTCAAGACCTTACGGTAGACTTTGGTAAGCAACTCCTCTTTGACTCGATCAACTTTGTCATTAGCAAGGGCGAGCGGGTCGCTCTTGTCGGGCATAATGGGGCGGGGAAGTCGACCTTGATGAAGATCCTCGTCGGCATCGAGCAACCTACGAGTGGTACCGTGAGCCGTCCTCGCGACCTTTCGATAGGTTATCTGCCACAGGTCAAAGAGTTGGTCGATCACACCACGCTGCGGGCGGAGGTTGAGGAAGTCTTTAAGGATATGCAGTCGCTCAATGATCAGTACGACCGCCTGAGCGAAGAGCTAGCGACCCGCACGGACTACGACTCGCCTGAGTACTTAGAGTTGATCGAACGCCACGGACATCTCACCGATCTGATACAGATGCACCACCCGTCGCAGTACCTTGCCGAGATGGAGCGGACGCTCCTCGGACTAGGCTTCGAGCGAAGCGACTTCGACCGGCCGACCCGTGAGTTCTCCGGTGGGTGGCGTATGCGTATTGAGCTGGCGAAGGTGCTGCTGAGCAATCCCGATCTGCTCCTTCTCGATGAGCCAACGAACCACCTAGACATCGAGTCTATCGACTGGCTCGAGCACTTCCTCATCGCTCGTGGAGTCACGCTCCTCCTCGTCTCGCATGACCGTACCTTCCTCGACAACGTGACCAACCGCACCATAGAGATTGAGCTGGGGCGCATCTACGACTACAAGACTTCCTACAGTCACTACGTCACCCTGCGTGAGGAGCGTCTGGAGCAGCAGAAGCGAGCTTACGAGAATCAGCAGAAGAAGATCCAAGACATCGAGTCCTTCGTCGAGCGTTTCCGCTATAAGCCGACGAAGAGCGCACAGGTCCAGAGCCGTCTCAAGCAACTAGACAAGATCGAGGAGATTGAGCTCGACGAGATAGACACACGGCACATCAACTTTACCTTTCCGATGGCAGGGCGCAGTGGCGACTATCCCGTCATCATCGAGGACCTAGACAAGAGCTACGGTGCCCTCTCCGTGCTGCGCAACGTATCAATGACCATCAAGCGTGGCGAAAAGGTCGCCTTCGTCGGGAAGAACGGCTCCGGTAAGTCAACCCTCATGCGTTGTATCATGGGACAAGAGGAGTACACTGGCAAGCTCCAGATAGGGCACGGTGTAGAGATCGCATACTTCTCTCAGAATAGGGCGCAGGAGCTACCCGCTAATCAGACTATCCGTGACGCCATCGACAGCTTGGCGCGTGGCGACATGCGACTACATATCAATGATATGCTGGGGGCCTTCCTCTTTGGCGGGGAGGTGGCCGACAAGCCGATCAGCGTGCTCAGTGGTGGCGAGCGCGCTCGTGTCGCTATCATGCAGATGCTCCTAGAGCCTGCCAACCTGCTCATCCTCGATGAGCCGACCAACCACCTGGACATCCGAACCAAAGAGATCCTCAAGCGAGCCATCGCAGCCTTCCCTGGGACCGTCATCGTCGTCTCGCACGACCGCTACTTCCTCTCGGGGCTCGTCGACCGCATCTTCTCCTTTAGCCATGGCACCGTACGGGAGTGCATGAACGGCCTTGACGGCTACCTCGCCACCCTCCACGAAGAGCTCAGCCAATCGCCAACGGCTAACAGCCAACAGCCAACAGCTAGCGCCCAACAGCCAAAGCCCAAAGCCCAGCCCCTCGACTACCAGCAGCAGAAAGAGCAACAAAAGAAACTGCGCACCCTCCGTCGTACCTCCGAGACCCTCGGCGAGCAGGTCTCTAAGCTTCGTGAGCAACAGGCCGAACTGGAGAAAAAGATCGAGACCTCCCCGTCCCCTCAGCTTATCGAGCAGTACACCCTCGTCAATGGTCAACTTCAAGAGGTTACCAAGCAGTGGGAGGATGCCGAGTTTGCCCTTATGGAGTACGAGGAGGAGATCCAACAGTAGTAATTAGCCAGCCAACCAACCCGTGAGACAGTTCCTCAAGCTCTTCGGCAAGTACATCCGCCCCTACCGTCATTACATAACAGGTGGCATCATTGCCAATATCCTCTCGGCGCTGCTCAACCTGCTCGCCTTCTCGCTCATCATGCCCATCCTGCGCATCCTCTTCGGCATGGAGCGGACCACACCCGTCTACCATACGCTCGACAGCATCAACTGGTTACGCCCTTCAGACTGGAGCGTAGCCGTAGACTACATCGTGGGCAACTTCAACTACTACGTCTCCCAGCTTATCCAGCAGTACGGCCCCTCCCGCACGCTCCTTCTCCTCTGCATCTACCTCGTCGTCATGACGCTCATCAAGGTGGGCGTCACCTACGGTGGTATCTATATGCTCGTGCCGATCCGTACAGGCGTGGTCCGAGATCTGCGCAATGAGTTCAATGCCAAGCTCCTTCGGTTGCCTATTTCGTTGATTAGCGAAGAGCGCAAAGGCGACCTCCTCGCACGCTTCTCAGGAGATGTCGCCGAGATCGAGTACTCCATCATCAGCATCCTAGAGAGCCTCATCAAGAACCCCATCCTCATCGTCATCTACCTCATAGCGCTCTTTGCGATCAGCTGGGAGCTCACCCTCTTCGTCCTCTTCGTCCTACCGATAGCGGGCTACATCATGGGAGCCGTGGGCAAGCGCCTCAAGCGAGACAGTCTTGAGGGGCAGACACAGTGGGGACGACTCATGAGCATGGTCGAGGAGACCCTCTCGGGTCTGCGTATCATCAAGGCATTCAATGCGGAGCAACAGATCTCTCATCGCTTTACCTCCGCCAACGAGCACTATCGTCGTACCATAGCACAGGTCTACGCTCGGCAAGGCTTAGCGCACCCCATGAGCGAGTTCCTCGGCACCACCGCCATCGCCATCATCCTCTGGTATGGCGGTAACCTGATCTTTGCTGGTAGTAGCAGTATCACGGCCGACGCCTTTATCTACTACCTCGTCATCTTCTACAGCATCATCAATCCTGCCAAGGAGCTCAGCCGCGCCTCCTACTCTATCCAAAAGGGGCTAGCCTCCATGACGCGTATACAAACTATCCTTGACTACCCCGAGCGTGTCACAGACCCTGCGGAGCCTCTGCCCGTCACCTTTGACCAAGGCATCTCTTACGAAGATGTCTCCTTCCGCTACCAAGAACCCTGGATCATCCGCCACCTCAACCTCACCATACCTAAAGGTCAAATGATCGCACTCGTGGGAGCCTCTGGTGCAGGAAAGAGTACGCTTGTGGATCTCCTGCCTCGCTTTTACGACGTCACCTCAGGGCGCATCACCATTGACGGTACAGACATACGACAAGTCAAGGCGAGCGACCTGCGCGACCTGATAGGATATGTCAATCAGACACCGATCCTCTTCAACGACACGATCCGCAACAATATCACCTTTGGCATGGAGCGCCCCGTCAGCGACGAGGAGGTACGCACCGCTGCCGAGGCTGCCAATGCGACTGAGTTCATCGATCAGCTCCCCGAGGGGATGGAGTACAACATCGGCGACGGCGGTAGCAAGCTCAGTGGCGGGCAGCGCCAGCGACTCAGCATAGCGCGTGCCCTGCTCAAGGACTCGCCCATCCTCATCCTCGACGAGGCAACCTCGGCACTTGACAACGTCTCCGAGCAGCTAGTCCAGGAGGCCATCCAGCGCCTCGTCAGCGACCGCACCACCATCGTCATCGCCCACCGCCTCTCCACGATCATGCACGCCGACCTCATCTGCGTCATGCAGGAGGGGCAGATCGTCGAGCAGGGCACCCACGAGGAGCTACTTGGGCGTGGCGGGATCTACGCCCACCTCTACCAAATACAGTTTAAGGAGTAACAGCGCCCCTCCCTGTATCTAGAAAAGCCACCCCACATATCATATGAAACAACCATCGGCCCTCCTCGCCAGTTTGCTTCTATCTCTTGTCGCTCTCTGTACGCCCATTATGATGCAGGGGCAAAGCGACAATGCTAGCGACAGTCTCAAGATGCGCTGTGGTATCGTGCTGAGCGGGGGAGGCGCTAAGGGGTTAGCACATATAGCGCTCCTCGAGCTGATCGACTCTCTGCAGATACAGGTCGACTATATCTCTGGCACCTCCATGGGGGCTGTGGTCGCTGGACTCTACTCGGCTGGACATAGCGCCTCGCAGATCAAGGAGCTAACCCGTCAGGAGGACTGGGGACGCATCCTGAGCAATCGGTTGCCTTACGACAAGGTAGATATGTGTGAGAAGGAGGACTATGGGGCTTATGCGCTAGAGTTTCCCATGCGCCGAGGAATCCCCAAGCCACCCTCCTCAATCATCGAGGGGCAGTACCTGATGGAGGTTCTGATGCGCTACACCTTCCCCGTGCGACATATCACCGATTACGCTCAGATGCCGATACCGCTCCAGCTTGTAGCCTCGGACGTCGGAGCGGGAGGCGCCTGCGTGATGACCTCGGGGTCTATGCCACTCTCCATACGCGCCAGCCTAGCAATCCCAGCCTTTTTCGCACCCGCAGTGGTCGATGGTAAGCTACTCGTCGATGGAGGCTTGGATCGCAACTTCCCAGTCGAGGAGGTTCGCTCCATGGGAGCCAACTTCGTCATCGGCAGTTATACTGGAGCTAGACTGCGCAATGTGGAGGAGCTCGAGCATAGTCCGATTGATGTCATCCTGCAGTCCTATGCCCTCCTGACCAAAAAGGAGGTAGAGCGTCAAGCCAGTCAAGTCGATGTGATGCTAGACTTCTCCCAAGCGCTGAGAGACTACACCTCGGCAGACTTTAGCCAACGTGAGCGGATCATAGCGCTCGCAGAGATTGAGGCGCACAAGCTCTTGCCACAGCTCATTGCCCTCAAGGCTCGGCAAGTTGCTCAGGGCATCACTTATCAGAGGCGACAGATCGCCCCAGTCTCTATACCGATCCAGCAGGTCAAAATATCAGATCAGTGGGGAAGCCCCCTAGAGGAGTCAGAGACAAAGTTCATACAAAGTGTGATCGGCGACGATCTCTCTAGCCTAGACTCCTTGGAGCTTCTCCAGCAGCGCATTGAGATGCTGATGGGCTACAACCGCTATGCACAGGTCTACTACTCCTATGAGGCTGACTCAACTAGAGGAGGCCATGAGGTCAACACGATACACTTCTTTATCAAGAAAAAGCCACAAGCCCTCCTCCGACTAGGAGCTTACTACGACCCCTACGAGTCGGCAAACATCATCCTCAACACTTCACTCAGAGATCTACTCCTCCCCAACTCACGACTCTCCGCCAAGCTCGCTATATCTCAGCTTCCCAAGCTACGCGCTAGCTACTACAAGTGGCTCGACAACGGTTACTCCTACTGGCTCAGTCCTTACATCGCCCTCCGCCTAGACCGCTGTGACAACATCCATCTGCGTTACCTCTCACAGATAGAGGACCACACGGAGGCCACTTTCTACCAGGCATCCCTAGTCAGTGGTCTGAAGATGGGCTACACCCTGTCGCCACAGTCTCAGGTAACGCTCGGCATCCAGTACGGCTCTATGTATGTGTGGCAACCACGCCCACCCTTTGACCAAGAGATGAAGGCTTCTGCACAGGCACCCTCCTCTGACTGGGTGCCTATGAATCAGTTCAACCAGTTGATGCAGACCAACCGCACACCTAAGCTAAGCTACCGCCACGGCACCTGGACGATGAGTCTAGTTTACCTGCAAAATAGCTTGAATCGGAAGGCCTTTGCCACACGAGGTAACCACTTCACACTAGCCGCAGAGCTTACGCTAAAGAACTCCTACGCCCTCTCACCACTCCCCGCAGATGCCTCGGAGAGCCAGAAGCAGATCCACAACTTGCTCAATCCCGAGGAGAGCATATCCCCACAGCGGGGACCCCTCTTGCATCTCTCTGTCTATGAGCATCTAGTCACCCCCCTGAGTCGGAGGGTAGCGCTACACGGACGACTCTTTGGCGGGGTCAATCTAGACCTCGGCAAGCCTTGGCGAGAGAGCTTTCACTTCGACAGTTACCTCTTCTTAAGTCAGAAGTTTCACCTCGGGGGCTTTGCCAATGTCGGCCTAGACGATCAACCCATCTTCTCTGGACTACGATACCGAGAGTATCCGGTCAATAACTTAGCAGCGCTCTACCTCGGTGTACAGTACACCCCAATCAAGAATCTCTACATCACCCCGCACATCAGCGTCGGTGCAGACATCCAGGCGCCCAACCTGCAGGACAGTGACCTCCTCTACGGTGCTGGCATCGATCTAGACTACGACTCCCTGATAGGACCTATCAAGCTCTCGTTCAGTCGCTCCAACGTCCTACGAGCCTCACGCTTCTTCTTTAGTATCGGCTACGCTTTCTGACACCATCGCTAGGACCTTCAGAGCCTAGATTTCCGATGATTCGGTGCTCATTTGAGGAATTTCAAAATCTCTCAGTGGAGATCTTCGATTATCCAGTGAGGAATAAAAAAAATCATCGGAACTTCGAAATCTTTCTTCCGAAGTTTCATTTCATTCTTCCGAACTTTTATTCCCTGGTTCCGTGGAGAAATTTCGTTTTCTCACTGGCTGTCTCCGATTTCCTCGTGAGAGATTGCATTAGCGGGTGGAATGTACGAAGCGAGACTTGGATGAATTCATTATATAGTATTGCTGTCCGACTACTCGACTTCGACCAATCTACAGTTTTCTTCGTAGGAAACTCTAGTTTCACCCCGTATGGAACTTTAGTTTCACCCAAGTGGTACTGATAGTTAGCTCATTTCTGCAGAACGATCTACCCGATGCCCCCTCAAAAAGCTTTCACTGGACAGCAATAACTAGATATAATGCGTCAGCCCTGTTAGTGAGTGGAGGAGCGTGCGTTGGTTTCAAAAAATATTGTACCTTTGCTCCTGCAATCTGAGGGGGCTGGTGACTAGGTAATCGTGGTCGCTGGATAGTCACCCGAGGGGACACTATGCGGAAATAGCTCAGTTGGTAGAGCATCAGCTTCCCAAGCTGAGGGTCGCGAGTTCGAGCCTCGTTTTCCGCTCTAAGTAGATAAAACGATTAACAGAGCGGCACGTGTCGCTCTGTTTTTGTGTTTAGAGAGCTACCCTCGGCATTAAACATTTTACTAATTTAGCGGAGCAACAATCCCCAACAACATGTGCAGAAGGAAAAGACAACAGAAGCACCTCTTCGCAAATACGATGTATAAAGGGTTCGTAAGGCGTGGCGCTGTCGTGATTCCCGACACTATTGAAGAGGGCCCCGACTTAGAAGAGGTCAAGCGTGAGCTCCTAGCGCGTATGCGTGCTATACAAGCGAAGACAAGAAAGCGGGCAAGAGTGAAGAGCTGTGGTATACGATACAAGGCGACCAAGATGGTATCTGGCATGGCTGTATGACTAAAAAGGGTGGTTACTACGAGAGCAACAACGACCGCATACCGTGGTGGGCTTGGATACTTATGATACCTGGCTTCATACTTGCCCCCGTCTTTTGGTTTATCCATGATCTCATAAACCCGAACAAGCTCAAGCGAGACCGAGAGGCTTACTGGAAGAAGCGAGGCGACGGCTCCACCTCCCCGACAGCTTAAGAGCCACGAGGAGTAGGCGGGGAATCCCCCGCCTCTTGCATGAAACATTTCACTAACATAGCGGAGCAGTAATCCCCAAAAACATGTGTAGGAAGAAAAGAGAACAGAAGCTTCCCGAGCAAGAGAATACGATATATACCGGCTTTGTGCGGCGCGGCGCCACTGTCGTCAGTGCGACAGAGGTAAAGGGTGAGGATTTCGACGAGCTGAAGGCACAACTACTTCAGAAGATGCAAGAGCTACATCACCCAGGAGAAGACATTTACTATACAATAGTAGGGGATAAGCAGGGGCAGTGGCACGGCCATATCGATAAGAAAGGAGACTACGAGGAGCTAAGCAACAGCACCCCACCGTGGTATCTGTGGATTATATTTTTCCCGATTGCTGCTAGATCGTGGGTATACCTTACTATCTACTACTGGATATGCCCCAAAGCACTAGATCGAGATAGGAAGCAAATGGGTATAAACGATTAGCCCTGCACTCTGCCTATCTGAGGAGCAACTATCGAGAGGAAGCGAGCGTGTTGTCCTGCAATTGGAAAAGATAAGTCTATCTACTTAGTACTAGGGGCCTGCCACATCCCGTCTTGTCTCCTGACACAGTGAGCTACAATGGTACGAAGGTGATTATCGTTATTGATAATTTCCAGAGTTGTTGTATCTTTGCTGTGCACTAGCTGGCATACATCTATGAATGTAACGACTGATGATGAAGCTTTGATAGAGCTGTATTTGAGAGGTAAGACCGCCGACAAGCGGTATAAGAAAGTCCCAGTACAAGCGATCAAAGGGTTCAAGAAGGCGGTGGATATAATGAAAGCAGTAAATCGGATCGAAGATCTCTTTCGGTTCAATGGCTTGCGCTACGAGCGGTTGGTAGGAGATCGTAAGGGGCAAGAGTCAGTTCGGTGTAATGACACTTGGCGTCTGATCTTTAAGAGCTACCCTCAGGAGGGCAGTGTAGTTATCACAGAAATATGTCTAATTGAAATATCACATCACTATGGCTAAGTTTAGTTTGAATCAAGCCGTCCCCTTTGAGTCTACTCAAGTGGGAGAGGTAATCCGCGATGAGCTGGAGGCACGTGATATGAAGCAGAGTGAGCTGTCGGATATTACGGGAATACAGCGCTCTATCTTGAATAATGTAATCAAAGGAAAGCGAGCCTTGACGCCAGAGATGGCTGTCCTGATAGAGGCTGCGCTAGATATACCCGCCTATGTGCTGATGAACATCCAAAGTCAGGATGGACTGAATAAAGCGAGAGCGAGTGAGCGGGTTGTCCTGCAATTGGAAAAGATAAGTCTATCTACCCTTTAGCCTCAGAGGTTATAGCTCTAGTTGAGACTGCTACGAGTGTAGTGGTCTGAGAGAAGCCATTTATAGTTACGTTTGGGGGCTCTGTAGGGGCGGATGGGAGGACTTTTTCGGGTAATCGGAGAGGTATCTGTTTGTCAGTAGTATATTTTAGCGTAACTTTGTGGCAATCTAGACTACGTGAAATAATAACGATATATCAAATATACTCATGCAGAACAAAGGATTTGTGATCCTCTTCGCCGCTCTACTGACGATTATCTGCGCTTTCTATATCTCCTTTACCCCCGTGGTAAGGCACTACGATCAGAAGGCGCTGGCGATGACCGCAGCTGGCGAGGATGGCAAAGCGTATCTCGACTCAATGGCCAACGAGAAGGTGTGGTTTGGCTACACGCTCAAGAAAGCCCGCAACCAGCAGATAGGCCTCGGACTAGACCTCAAGGGCGGTATGAACGTCGTCCTCAAGGTCAACGGTCGTGACCTCTTGCGCAACCTCTCGGGACATAACCAGTCGCCAGCTTTCATCGAGGCTATCGATAGAGCTGCTAAGGAGGGCGCTAATGACTTCGTCGGGACTTTCGTCGAGGCTTACAAGGAGCTTGAGCCCTCGGGGTCGCTCGCTGTCATCTTTAGCAATGGTCCCCTCCGTGATGTCATCTCGCCTAAGTCGAGCGATCAGGAGGTCATCAAGGAGCTTCAGGAGAAGTATAGCAGTGCTATCGACGCTGCTATCAACGTCCTCAAGACTCGTATCGACCGCTTTGGTGTCGTCGCTCCAAACGTACAGCGCATCGAGGGGCAGGGTCGTATCCTAGTCGAGCTACCTGGTGTCACCGAGCCACAGCGTGTTCGTGAGCTACTGCAGCGCAGTGCGAACCTCCAGTTCTGGCGCACCTATACTTACGACGAAATCGCTAGTGATCTCAATGATGCTAACGATCGTCTCACCGCTATGGCGAATGGCAAAGACCTAACGCCTGCTGACACGACTGCTACCGAGGCTGACTCGACAGCTGTACAGAAACCAGCCACAGGAGGTGTGGAGAATGTCCTCTTTAGCAAGCTCAACATTACCAATCGCGGTACCATCGTTGGCTACGCTCGTCGTGCTGATCTAGACAAGATCGATGAGATGCTCGAGCAGGCTCAGAAGCAAAAGATGATCCGTGAGGATCTGATGCTCCTCTGGGGTAACTCGCCTATCAAGGATCCACAGACGGGCAAGGAGACGGACATCTACGAGCTATACGCTATCCGTGGTAACCGTAATGCGCTCCCCGATCTAGGTGGTGAGGTGGTCACCTCGGCACGTAGTGAGGTGCGTAATGACCTAGGTCAGAACCGTCCCGTCGTCACCATGACTATGAACGATGAGGGCGCTCGCAAGTGGGCACGCCTGACGGGTGACAACATTGGTCGAAGCATCGCTATCGTCCTCGATGGTGTCGTCTACTCTGCTCCTAATGTCAATTCGGAGATTACAGGCGGACGCTCTGAGATCTCAGGTCACTTTACTGTTGACGAGACAACCGACCTTGCCAACGTCCTCAACTCTGGACGTATGGAGGCTTCTGTCGAGATCGAGCAGGAGAGTGTCGTCGGTCCTACCCTCGGTAGCGAGTCTATCCAGGCTGGTATCATCTCCTTTGCGATAGCTATCATCCTACTGATGATCTACATGTGCCTCGCTTACGGCCTCATCCCAGGTCTCATCGCCGATGGCGCTCTGATCCTCAACAGCTTCTTCACGCTCGGTGTCTTAGCCTCTTTCCACAGTGTCTTGACGCTGTCCGGTATTGCGGGACTTGTGCTAACGCTCGGTATGGCGGTGGATGCAAACATCCTGATCTTCGAGCGTATCAAGGAGGAGCTACGTGCTGGCAAGTCTATGACTCGTGCTATCCAGGACGGTTATGGCAACGCTTTCTCAGCAATCTTTGACTCCAACCTCACGACCGTCATCACGGGTGGTGTGCTCTATGCCTTTGGTACTGGACCTATCCGTGGTTTTGCTACGACGCTCATCATCGGTGTCATCGCTTCCTTTATCACAGCCGTCTTCCTGACGCGTATCGTCGTTGAGGCGCTTGATAAGAAGGGTCGCATGGACAAGGTTACTTATACGACCTTCCTCACACGCAACCTGCTAAATAACCCAAGCTTCAAGATCCTCGAGAACCGCAACAAGGGCTTCATCATCTTTGGCTCTATCCTAGTGCTCGGTCTCATCGGTTCATTCGTATGGGGTCTCAATAGAGGTATCGAGTTCTCCGGAGGTCGCAACTATATCGTCGCCTTCGAGCAGCCCGTCTCTTCGGCTGAGGTGCGTGAGGCTCTCACGAAGCCTCTTGAGGAGCATGTCCTCGTCACTTCAATCGGTACGGAGGGCAACCAGGTGCGTATCTCAACCAACTATGGTATCGGCATGGCTCAGGAGAGCGAAGACGAGGAGCTACTCGTCATCGGTAAGGTCTTCGAGGGCGTACAGAAGTTCCTCCCACAGGGTACCACCCAGCAGCAGTTTGTCGACAACTATGTCGTCAGCTCACAGCGCGTTAGCCCGAGTATGTCTAAGGACATCTCTCGTCAGGCTATCATAGCGGTGATTCTCTCCCTGATCTTCATGGGACTGTACATCTTGCTCCGCTTCCGCAACTGGGCCTTCTCGCTAGGAGCCTTCGCCTCTGTGGCTACCACCACGCTACTTATCGTGGCGAGCTACATACTCCTCTGGCAGATCATGCCCTTTACGATGGAGCTGGATCAAAACTTCATCGCAGCGCTACTAGCGATCATCGGATACTCGATCAACGACGTGGTCGTCGTCTTCGACCGTGTCCGTGAGACGCTACACAACTATCCGAACCGTGAGGAGAAGCTTGTGATGAATGAGGCTCTCAACAGTACGCTAGCTCGTACGGTGCAGACCTCCTTCTCGACCTTCCTAGTGGTCTTCATCATCTTCCTACTCGGTGGAGCCTCTATGCGTAGCTTTACCTTTGCGCTACTCATAGGTATCGTCTATGGTATCTTCTGTACGCTCTTCGTCGCATCGCCTATCGCTTACCTAGTACGCAGTAAGCAGCAACGTAAGAAGCTCGCAGCAGCGAAGAAGTAAGCACATCTACTCGCTCTCCTCTCAGAGAGAGCTGTAAAACAAAAGTCGGAGTCTACCCACACTACGTGGATAGGCTCCGACTGTTTGTTGAGGTGCTAGGGTAGGGGGGCACTACAGTTGCCGATAAACTAGGCTCCTCCGCCTAGAAATGCCAACCTCTCTACCCTCTAATCTCTAACTTCTCACCTCTAATCTCTAACATCTAACCTCTAAATTCGTACCTTTGCGGTATATCTAAGATACTTATCCTCTTATGACCTCAAAAGATTCAGTTCAGAAGCTCTCTATCGCCCAGTCGGTAGCTCATCGTTTGCTCGCTATACAGGCTGTCGAGCTTCGTCCAGACGCCCCCTTTACCTGGGCTTCTGGTTGGCTTAGCCCCATCTACTGCGACAACCGCAAGACGCTCTCCTATCCCGAGCATCGTAGCTACATCAAGCAAGCCTTTGCCCTCCAGGTGAGCGACCTCTATCCCGAGGCTGAGGTGGTGGCTGGCGTTGCCACGGGTGCTATCTCGTGGGGAGCCTTAGTCGCAGACGAGCTGGGACTGCCCTTCGTCTATGTACGCTCCTCCGCTAAGGATCATGGCAAGCAAAACCTCATCGAGGGGTACCTACCCGAGGGAGCGCGTGTCGTAGTCATCGAGGATCTGATCTCTACGGGTGGCAGTAGTATGAAGGCTGTCGAGGCGCTGCAAGCAGCAGGTGCACAGGTCGAGGGACTCATGGCGGTCTATACGCACGGCTTCGCCGAGGCTGAGGAGCTCTTCGCCAAGGCAGGCGTGGAGATGCGTACCCTGACCGATTACAATGAAGTCATTCGCCAGGCTGTCTCGGCTGGTTATGTCTCTGAGAGCGACCTTGAGATGCTCGCTCAGTGGCGACAGAACCCGAGCCAGTGGGGACGCTAGCATTACCACACATTAGCTTATACGAGCACTCCTATGACGATACAAAGCCAACCCGTCGCCTCTACTTATAGTTGTGAGGCGATCTACCGTAAGATCAGTGACCTGACCAATCTAGAGGAGCTACATCAGCTACTAGAGGAAAAGCAGGTCAAGGTCTCCTCGCTCACTAGCGACCGCTGCGAAGTACAAGCGCAGGTGATGAAGTTCTCGGCAGACCTTGCGCTCGTTGTCTCCGAGCGTATCCCCACCGAGGAGGTGCGCTATCAGATCGAGCACGACATGCTCCCCGCTAAGGTCTCCATACGGCTCACCCCTCAGGAGAGCGAAGGTAGCACCTTGGTCGTCTCCATGGAGGCAAAGCTCAACCCCTTTATCGCTGGCATGGTACAGCCTCGCCTAGAGGAGGCGGTCCAGTACATTGCCAATATGCTGGGGCAGATACGCTACGACGCATAGTCCAAAGCTAGAACGAAGACCAGGATGAAGGGTGCTCGCACAATGCTTTTATCGCTCATGACGCTCCTACTGCTGGGGTGTCAAGGCGAGGTGCAGTACGCCACGCCCCTGCGTCCAGTGCACTATCCGATCTACTTCGCCAGTGCCGAGGGTCGTGCGCTCATACTCGTCGGGGGTTACCTACGCATCACCAAGCCCTCCACGGCGATCTCCGCCATCGGCTTCGGAGGCATCCTCGTCATTCACGGCTTCGCTGGGAGTGGCACGGCCGATTACTACTACGCTTACGACCTTGCCTGCCCTAAGGAGCTGGATCCGACGAACGCTTTGCTGGTCAATGACAAGCTCGAGGCGGTCTGTCCGAAGTGTCACAGCCGCTTTAGCATCGTCTATGGTGGCGGCACGCCAGTCCAAGGACCTGCGCAGAGTCCCCTCTTGCCTTACCGTGTATTACCCATTGATGGGGGACTATTGATTACAACGCCTGAGCTATGAATAAGCTAGTCCGATACGCCCTCTGCCTCCTCAGCCTATGGAGCCTCCTAGCGACAGCCCTTCAGGCGCAGTCACGCTACGATTACGACATACCGCTACCCGCCTTTGACAAGGATCCCCACGAGCTCCTCTACCGTGGCGAGACGCTCCACAGCTTTCTGATCAATCCCTACACGGGTGCGCTCTATGAGTCGCGTCCCGACACGCTGAGCACGCTCTTTCACGATCAGGTGAAAGCGGAGAGTCGCTCCATCGTGATGGCTTACCTCGGCAACTTGAGGTCTCCGTGGATTGACATGGACTACTTCAACCGCTTGCGCCCGCAGCATCGCTTCCTCTTCGATCAGACGCTCTCGGGCTTCGTATGGGACGAGTCTAGGCGGCTCTTTTATCGGACGAAGACTCCTTTCTCCAAGCTCTTCTATCAGCGCAATGGTGATGCGCAAAGGAGGGAAGAGCAGTTTGACGGAACGATAGCGTTCAACCTCGGCAAGCGCCTAGCGATGGGAGCCGACTTCAACTACACCTACTCTCCTGGCTACTACATAGGCAATCGTACGAAGAGCTCCGACTACCGTCTCTTTGCCGCACTAACTCTGGATCGCTACGAGGCGTATCTCTCGGGCGGAGGCAACTTCGCACGCATTACTGAGAATGGCGGTATCATGGAGGACGGTTATGTCAACGACCCGACACGGGGCAACTCTGGCAGGCGTACGCTGGAGAGCCACGAGATACCCGTTCGTCAGGCGGAGCGTGTCTGGAACGGTATCGACGATGCCCACGTCTTCCTCTCGCAGCGCTACAACTTCGGCTCCTATCGTCCGCGCAGTGCTAGCGATACGCTGACGATCTTTGGCGAGCGTCGCACCGATGCCGACACCACGCGCTTCGTGCCGATAGCCAGTGTGGGGCATATCTTGAGCTTTAGGCAGGGCGTGCATCAATATGTGAACCGCAACCAAGCCACCTGGGAGCAGTACCCCAACCACTACGCCTACATGCACAAAGGTCCCTCGGGTGCGCTCGACTCGCTCTACGTCTTGCCCGAAGATAGCACACGCAGGTGGCAGCTGGACAATAGCTTCATTGTCTCGCTTCGTGAGGGCTTCAGACCGTGGGTTAAGTTTGGTCTAGAGGCGTATGTGCGGCTGGAAAACAAATACTACTACACCCCCGATTCGATCTATCGGGAGCGACCGGGGCACAGCACCATGGATGTAGTCGTAGGCGGACGTATAGCGCGTACCTCAGGGCACTTGCTCAACTTCGATGCGCAGCTCGAGAGCACCCTCATAGGCGAAAACATTGGCTCCATACTGGCGCAGGGCGGTATCGCCACTTCGTTTCGTCTCTGGAGCTTCCCCGTGGGGTTGCGCGCCTGGGGCAACTTTGAGAACCGCCGTCCGGACTACTTCATCCGGCACTTCCACGGCACCTTCCACCGCTGGGACGTGGACTTCGGCTATGAGCGCCGACTAGCCTTCGGAGGGCGACTCACGCTCGACAAGCTAGGCACCTCGCTGAGCGTCGAGACAGCTACCCTGCAAAACCAGCTCTACTGGACTTCGCAAGGGATCGTCCAGCAATGCGCCGACCCGATACAGATCCTCTCGGCACGGCTCCTACATGACTACAAGTGGGGCTGGCTCGCCTGGAGACTGCAAGCTCTCTACCAGCTCTCCACACGTCAGGAGGTGATGCCCCTGCCGACGCTGAGCCTATACGGATCGCTCTACACAGACTTCTTCTACGCTCGCGTCCTGCGCATCATGCTCGGCGTGGACTGTCGCTGGCATACACGATACTACGCCCCTTACTACGAGCCAGCGGTCATGCAGTTTGTCAATCAGACGAAGACGAAGTATGGCAACTTCCCCCATCTGAACGCTTTCGTCAGCTTCCAGCTCAAGCGGGCTCGCTTCTTTGTCGAGTACTACAACCTCGGCGATCTCTTTATCTCACCCTCGGAGCGCTTCTCCGCAGCGCACTACCCGATCAATCCGCCCGTCCTCCGTCTCGGTATCTCCCTCGACCTAAACAAGTAGTACGCTGGGTGCGTCCATTGCGTCACGACAGCGAGGCTCTGTCAAGCGGGATGGGCGAAGAGCGCTTTGTAGAGTGTGGAGAGGATTTTGTCGGCTTGGTAGACGGTGGCAACGTGATGCCACTTGACGCTACGGTGTCCCTCACGGGTCTCGCGCACTTCGCACGCTTTGCCGTAGCTAGCCACGCTCTTGAGTAGTATGTCGAAGGCTTTGCTCTGATAGTACGCCGAGCCACTGGGCGGGAGGAAGAGGATCATCTGCTCACGACGTAGCGAGACCTTGACGATGCCTAGGTGGCTGGCCAACCGTCGCAGACGTGGCACCATGAGAAGCCCCTGTGTCTGCGGTGGCAGGGCGCCAAAGCGGTCGCGCAAGCGATCGGCAAAATCTTTTAGTTCGCGGTCACTCGCCAGCTCGTCTAGCTCACGGTAGAGCAAGATGCGCTCGCTGTCTTGCGGTATGTATTCGTGGGGCAGGGAGAGGTCGAGGTCGGTATCGATCGTGGTGTCGGTGAGGGCATTGCCCAGCTCCGCCTGCTGCTCCGTCTGAGCGGCAAAGAGCGCTGCAAAGTCCTCTTGCTTGACCTCGCGCACCGCTTCCTCAAAGACTTTGCGGTAAGTCTCGAAGCCTAGATCAGCGATGAAGCCACTTTGCTCGGTACCTAATATATTGCCAGCACCTCGTATGTCTAGATCCTGCAAGGCGATACGCATACCACTACCTAGGTCGGAGAGACTCTCGATCGCCTTGACACGCCGTGCAGCAGCCTCCGTGAGGGTGCCCAGGGGCGGGGTGATCAGGTAGCAGTAGGCACGCTGGCTACCACGCCCCACACGGCCACGAAGCTGGTGCAGGTCGCTCAGTCCATAGCGATGGGCGGAGTTGATGATGATCGTATTGACACTAGGCATGTCGATGCCGTTCTCGATGATCGTCGTAGCTAGGAGCAGATCGTACTTGCGCTCGGCAAAGTCTAGGAGTATCCGCTCCGTCTCGCTCGGGGTCAAGCGCCCGTGAGCGATCGCTATGCGAATGCCTGGGACGCACTCCTGGATCTGTCCCGCCACGCCGTGGATCGACTCGATGCGGTTGTGGACAAAGAAGACTTGCCCGTGCCTTGCCAACTCGTAACCGATAGCGTCGGCGATGGTCTCTTGCGACCAGCGAATGAGGCGTGTCGTGACGGGCTGACGATTCCGCGGAGGCGTATTGATATTGGAGAGGTCACGAGCACCCATCAGGGAGAACTGCAGGGTGCGGGGTATCGGTGTCGCCGAGAGCGTGAGCGTATCCACGTTGACCTGTAGCTTGCGGAGCTGCTCCTTAGCCTTGACGCCAAACTTCTGCTCCTCGTCTATGATGAGCAACCCGAGCGACTTGAAGGCGACCCCTTTGCTTAGCAGTCGGTGCGTGCCGATCAATATGTCGACCTGTCCCTCGGCTAGGTCCGCTAGGATGGCTTTCGTCTGCTTGTCGCTCTTAGCTCTCGAGAGGTATTCGATGCGGCAGGGCAAACCCTCTAGCCTCTGGCTAAAGGTCTGGTAATGCTGGTAAGCGAGGATCGTCGTCGGCACCAAGACCGCCACCTGCTTGCTGTCGGCCACCGCCTTGAAGGCAGCTCGTATCGCTACCTCCGTCTTGCCAAAGCCCACGTCCCCGCAGACCAATCGATCCATCGGACGGTTACTCTCCATGTCCGCCTTGATCTGCTCGATCGCTTTCAGTTGGTCGGGCGTCTCCTCATAAGCAAAGGAAGCCTCCATCTCGTGCTGCAGGTAACTATCGGGCGAAAAGGCAAAGCCTGGTTGCTCTTTGCGCGCTGCATAGAGTGCAATGAGGTCACGAGCGATCGACTTGATCTTGGTCTTCGCACGCTCCTTGAGCTTTGTCCAGGCACCCGTGCCTAGTTTGCTGAGTTGTGGCGAACCCTCCTCTTGTGCCTGATACTTCGAGAGCTTGTGCAGGCTATGGATGCTGACGAGGAGCACATCTTTGTTTTGGTAAACCAGCTTAACCACCTCACGTGGCTTGCCGTCTACCTCCGTGGTGAGAAGCCCGTCAAACTGCCCCACGCCGTGGTCGCTGTGGACGATGTAGTCGCCTGGCGAGATGGCGTGTAGCTCCTTGAGCGAGATGGCCGCATCGGCATTGCGTATGCGGTCGCTCTTGAGCTGGTAGTGGTGGTAGCGGTCGAAGATCTGGTGGTCGGTCAGGAGTAAGACATCCAAGTCCTTGTCCTCAAAGCCCTCGTGAACGACCAGCGGCACCCACTCGGGGAGGAGCTCCTCGGCTTCGCGCTCGATGAGTATCTCCTTGAGGCGCTGCGCCTGTGCGGACGACTCGGAGAGGAAGAAGCTCTTGAAGAAGCCCCGCTTGCGCACCTGCAGCTCCTCGACCAATAGGTCAAAGTGGCGATGGATCAAGATCTGAGGCTTCGTCGCAAAGGTGATCCGCTGGTCAACGATCGACAGCCCTTTCGTCGGAGTGCCTAGGATCTTCGTGCGCTGCGCCACCTCAGCCGAGAGTTTGTCTGGGGGGAGTAACAGCTCGCGCATCTCCTCTTGTGTGGCAAAAGCACCTTCGTACTCTACCGCTAGCTCCGCATCGTAAAGCCCTTTCCACTGCTCAGCGAGCGACTCGTAGCGACTGATCCAGAGTTGGTAGTCAGAGGATAGGAGCGTCAGGAGCGAAGTCTCTCCGCCAGAGGCATCGCCTTTGACCTGTAGTGCAGGGGCTATCTCGGCCCGCTCGCACTGATCCACAGAGAGCTGGCTCTCGATGTCAAAGCGCCGTATGCTATCGATCTCATCGTCAAAGAAGTCAATGCGGTACGGGTAGGTGCTCCCGTAAGAGAAGATGTCCACAAGACTACCTCGGTAGACCACTTGACCAGGACTGTAGACGTAGTCCACCTCTTCGAAGCCCTCCTCAAGTAGTCGCTCTCGTAGCTTATCTCGAGAGATCACATCGCCCACGCTGAGCGTGAAGCAACTCTGCGCCACCTCCTGCTGGGAGGGTATCGCCTCGGCAAGAGCTTCGGGGTAAGAGACGATCAGCGGTGTATCGCCCACAGCAAGGCAGGCGAGCAATTCGGCACGCAAGACCTCCTGCGCTGGCTCTCGCTGACCATACTTAATATGTCTATTGAAGGCTGAGGGGTAGTAGTAAGCTTTGACCCCCAGAGCCTCTAGGTCGCCCAGCATATAGCCCGCACTGTCGGCATCCTCGGCAATCACCAGATAAGGGTGTTCACGCGCCAAGGTGGCGAGGATAAAGGCGGGCGCCGAAGCGGTCACCCCCTCGAGCTCTACACACTGATCCTGCTGTAGGGCTTGGCGAAGCTCTACAATGCGCGGATGATCGTGCCAGAGATCGAGGAGGGACATAGGGGAGAGATTACTTCTGGCGCAGTTGGCGAGCCAGGATCGTATTGCGCATCAGCGTGATGATGGTCATAGGACCTACACCGCCAGGCACAGGCGTGATGTAAGAGCAGTGCGGAGCCACCTCGTCAAAGTCGACGTCGCCCACGATGCGCGAGCCACTCTTCTTCGTTGCGTCGGGGACACGTGTGATGCCCACATCGATGACGATGGCGCCCTCCTTGACCATCTCCTTCTTGACAAAGAGGGGGATACCGATCGCAGCGACGACGATATCAGCCTGACGGCAAATGGAGGCAATGTCTTTCGTACGGCTGTGGCAGATCGTTACGGTCGCATTGCCCTGCGCACCCTTCTGGAGGAAAAGCTGAGCGATCGGCTTGCCGACGATGTTGCTACGTCCGAGGACCACCACATGCTTGCCCTCCGTGCTGAGGTTGTAGTGCTTGAGGAGCTCGATAACCCCCTTCGGCGTGGCAGGTACGAGGCAAGGCTCGCCAAGACTTAGGAGTCCCACGTTGATCGGGTGGAATCCATCCACATCCTTGCGGTAGTCTACAGCGTGAATGACCGCCTGCTCGTCAATATGCTTCGGTAGCGGTAGCTGGACGATGAAGCCATCGACCTCGGGATCTTTATTGAGCTGCTCGATCTCAGCGATGAGCTCTTCCTGCGTGATGGACTCATCAAAGCGCTTCGTCAGAGAGATGAAGCCGACCTCCTCGCAAGCCTTGATCTTGCTCGCTATGTAGGTCTCACTGGCACCGTCATGCCCCACGATAATAGCGCCCAGACAAGGCGGGCGCTGCCCAGCAGCGACCATCTGCTGTACCTCCTGTGCGATCTCCTTCTTGATCTCGGTCGCAGTGGTCTTGCCATCTAGGCGAATGAATGATTCTTGTGTCATAGAGTTGTATCTGTATAGATGAATTGCATTGTGCTGCTCGTGCTAGCAAGGTGGCAAAGCCCTCGTCGTGACCTCCACCTCTGCCGAGAGGTCGTACAAAGATACCGAAATCTGAGGGATTAACTCAGACGTAGTGCAACCGCCAACAGTTTCATACGGAAGAAACGCCATGTCTTACCCTGAAAAAGGAGACGTAAAGGTCTAAATCCTTTCGCTCCCGAGGGGCGCTCGGTAGTGCCTGCCGTGTGGCACTGTAGTTTCCTCTCCATGAAACTGTAGTTTCCTCCGTAGGAAACTAGAGTTTCTCCCGAATGAAACTACAGTGCCAAGGAGAAGAAACTACATCTCTCCGCTAAGAAATAACAAAGGCACCCCAAACGGCTTCTCCTAGATCATATCGGTTTCAACGGAGGAATCGCCCAGCGGACTGCTGTGATTTCGTATCTTTGTTCCGTAGGAAGAGACTGCGGGCGTAGTCTTATTGCTACATTTACTGCATAACGAAATAGACGTATCCTCGATGAATACACAACAACGACAGCAAGCGTGGTGGCTCTACGGTGGGCTAATGCTCATCTTCGTGGCGCTCTTGTGGTGGGTTGCTGCGACTGACGGGGCGATGAGTGGCTCCTCGGAGTCTCTCGTCACGGCTCCCGTAGCTACTGCGACAGAGTCCTGGGGCGAAGCGTCCGAAGGGGCTGTGGTAGCACTTGACTTGACCACACCCTCGTCTGCGATGGAGGCCACGCCGTGGCAATCGTTTGTTGGTTCGGTCCGTGCTCATGCTGCTTCAGACATAGGGATGCTACTGATCCAGCTGGTGGTCATCCTGCTCGTGGTACGTGTCGTGGGGTGGCTCTTCGCACGATTGCATCAGCCGACGGTCATTGGGGAGATCCTTGCTGGTATATTGCTCGGACCGAGCTTGCTGGGAGCCGTTTGGCCAGAAGCGATGGAGACGCTCTTTCCGGTGCACAGCTTGGGCAATCTAGAGTTGCTCAGCCAGTTCGGACTGATCCTCTTTATGTTTACCATCGGTATGGAGCTGCGGATGAAAGACCTCAAGGGTCAGGCGCAGCAAGCGTTCGTCATCAGCCAGTCGGGGATTATCTTTCCATTTATCCTAGGCATCCTTCTCACCTATGGGCTGTACAGTCGCCCTGAGCTACTGAGCGAGGGGAGTAGCTTCTTGTCGCTCGCCCTCTTTGTGGGCATCTCGCTCAGCATCACCGCCTTCCCCGTCTTGGCTCGTATCATCCAGGAGCGCTCGCTCTCGCATAGTCACCTGGGGCGCTTGGCGCTCTCGACCGCAGCTATGGGAGACATCGTGGCATGGCTCATGCTGGCTGCCATCATGGCGGTCAGTCAGGGGGGGAGCTTCACGAGCGCTCTCTACAATATGCTCTTCCTCGCGCTTTACTTGGCGGTTATCTTTGGCATCTTGCGACCACTCTTCGGACTCCTCGGTCGACGTGTGAGACATCGTGAGGTACTCTCCAAGTCGCTCATGGGACTCATCTTCATCCTCCTCATGGCGAGTGCTTACTTCACCGAGATCATGAGTATGCATGCGCTCTTTGGTGCCTTCATGCTGGGACTGGTTATGCCGGAGAACCTAGACTTCCGAGTGATTGTCAAGGAGAAGGTCGAGGACTTGGCGCTCCTGCTCCTCCTGCCGCTCTTCTTCGTGAGCTCAGGCTTGCGCACGGAGCTGGGATTGGTCAATACACCTGAGCTGTGGGCGCTCTTCGGCATCTTTACCCTTGTGGCAGTTGTGGGCAAAATGGGCGGTACTTACCTAGCTGCGCGAAGCTGTGGCATACAGCGCCGCGAAAGCCTTTACCTAGGCGCTTATATGAACACCCGAGGGCTGATGGAGCTGGTCGTGCTACGCATCGGACTAGACCTGGGAGTCCTCTCGACGGTCCTCTTTACCATCCTCGTGATGATGACGCTCGTGACGACGATCATGACGGCTCCGACGCTACAACTGATCGACTGGCTCCTCAAGAAGAAGAAAACGCCACAGAGTCTGGAGCACGCAACGGGACAAGTGCTCATCTCCTTTGGTCGTGCCGAGACGGGCGTCACGCTCCTCGAGTTCTTCCATAGGTTGTGCGGAGGTACCGCTCCACAGGTGGCTTGTACGCTGATGCACGTAACCACTGATACGGACATTAGTACCATTGATGCGGAGCACTACTACGCCAGTAGCTTCGCAGCTCCGATGGAGATGGCTAAGCAGCTAGACCTTTCTGTGCAGCGTAAGTATGAGATTGCCGAATCGGTCCCCGAGGCGGTCCTTTCGCACGCCAATCATATCCAGAGCAACCTGCTCCTCCTCGGAGCTAGTGTCAACCTTTCGCAAGACAAGAAAGACCGCGACCTAGTCGCCTATAGCAATAAGTTGACCCGCAGGTGGGGTCTGCTGACTGGTCGCCGTCGCAAAGCTAAGAAAGAGCAGAGCTCGCACTCCTTTGAGGAGCTGATCGCTACCTTTGCTCAGGAGGCGCCTTGCTCTGTCGGCATCTATGTGGACAATGGTCAGACGCCGATAGCGCATCCGCTCGTGCTGATGCAGCGACCTGAGGACCAAAAGCTACTACTCGTTGCCGAGCAGGTGACGCAAAGTGCGGATAGTCCGATCACGCTGATGCCGCTCTCGTTGCATCTCGCCAAGCCTACGGCAGAGCTCTCGGCTCGTGTGTCGTGGAGCGGAGAGACTTTTGCTGAGCAGGTCGACCTGAGCGCTTACGACTTCGCCTTCATCGCTTACGATGCGTGGGCTGCCCTCACGCCAGCACAGCAAGAGCTGCTAGAGCAACTGCCCTCTTACCTTATTCTAGACATTGACGAGGCGACCATTGAGTTGCCGACGATACATCGTCCGACTACAGAGGCCGTCTCTTACCTTGGTAAAGCGTCTTAACTATGAAACGTGAGAAAGACTCTCCTCGCCAAGCTAAGCCGAAGCCGAGCACCCCGCTCTGGGCTCGGCAAGATCCGTGGCTTGCTCCCTACTACGAGACGATAGAGGCGTGGCAAAGCTACGTCGCAGCGCGTCGGCAGCTCTTCGTTGGCTCGCAAAGCCTCTCGAGCTGGGCGTGCGGACACCTTTACTTTGGGCTGCATCGCACCGACGATGGCTGGACAGCGCGCGAATATGCGCCAGCGGCTCAGGCGGTATACCTGCTTTGCGACGCTAACCAGTGGCGCAAAGATCCGAACTATCGATTTGTTGTCAATGAGGAGCGACCAGGCGAATGGCTCCTTGAGCTTCCCGCCACAGCGCTACACCATCTGGACTACTACAAGCTACTTATCTGTACGGACCACGAGGAGCTAGAGCGCATCCCCGCCTACGCTCATTATGTCGTGCAGGACCCGCAAGACTACACCTTCTGCGCTCGTGTCTGGGCTCCCGAAGAACCGTACCTTGTCCAGGCGCCAGCACCTCAACGTCCCGATACCTTGCTTATCTATGAGTGCCACATAGGGATGAGTGGCGAGGAGATGGGCGTGGCGAGCTACGAGCAGTTTCGCACGGAGCGACTGCCCTACATCGTCTCGGCAGGGTACAATACGCTCCAGATCATGGCGGTCCAGGAGCACCCGTACTACGGTTCGTACGGCTATCACGTCTCCAACTTCTTCGCTCCGTCCAGTCGCTTCGGCACGCCCGACGATCTCAAGCGTTTAGTCGATGAGGCGCACGCCTTAGGTCTGTACGTCATCATGGACTTGGTCCACTCGCACGCCGTGCGCAACGAAGCCGAGGGCTTGGCCCGCTACGATGGCACACGGACGCTCTTCTTCCACGAGGGGAGCCGTGGCGAGCACCCGCAGTGGGACTCGCTCTGCTTTGACTACGGCCGTGGCGAGGTGGTCCACTTCCTCCTCTCCAATTGCCACTACTGGCTCACGGAGTACGGCTTCGACGGCTTCCGCTTCGACGGGGTCACCTCGATGCTTTACGAAGACCACGGCTTGGGGCGACCTTTCCTCACTTATGCGGACTACTACAATGGCAATGTAGACCGAGATGCGCTGACCTATCTGACGCTTGCCAACGAACTAATCCACGCTGTCAAGCCCTCGGCGACGACTATTGCCGAGGAAGTGAGCGGACTGCCAGGACTGTGCGAAAGCCAAGCCACCGAAGGCTACGGATTTGACTACCGCCTGGCGATGAATGTGCCGGACTACTGGATCAAACTGATCAAAGAGCAGCCTGACGAAGCGTGGAATCCCGAGAATATGTGGTACGAGCTGCGCAATCATCGTCCCTCGGAGCGAACTATCTCCTACGCTGAGAGCCACGACCAAGCACTCGTCGGAGACAAGACCATCATCTTCCGACTCATTGACAGCGATATGTATTGGCATATGCAGCAGAGCGACTACAACGATCGGGTGATGCGTGGCATAGCGCTCTGCAATATGATCCGTCTGATGACCTTCGCCACGATGTGCGGCGGTTATCTCACCTTCATGGGCAATGAGTTTGGTCATCCCGAGTGGATCGACTTCCCACGTGAGGGCAATGGTTACTCCTACCAGTACGCTCGTCGTCAGTGGTCGCTACAGGCTAATGGCTTACTGCGCTACAAGCAGCTCGCACACTTTGACAAAGGGATGCTTTCGCTCTGCCGCTTGACGCCCCGCTTTGCAGAGCTCTCTGACTACTGCTACCATAGCCATACGGAGCGACAGGTTATCGCTTTCATGCGAGGTGACGGCTACCTCTTTGCCTTCAACTTTAGCCCCACCGAGAGCTACACCGACTACCTCATCGAGGGCGTGCCAGCGGGACAATACGAACTACTCCTCGACAGCGATGCGGTGGCCTGCGGAGGCTTCGGACGTATCGATGCCAGCGTCCTGCACCACACCCGCGCCACCGCTGAGGGAGGCACCGAGCTACGACTCTATCTGCCCTCCCGCTCAGCGCAAGTCTACCAGCGCAAGCGGTGATAGCGGCAAAACAATACGAGTAACCCTTTGTAGGGACGCACGCT
>NZ_ACLR01000112.1 GCF_000174775.1 Porphyromonas uenonis 60-3 | reverse complement strand
TGAGTCCTGCTGAGATAGCAGGACGAAAACGATGCAGGTCAGAGCCGAAGAGCAGTCGCCCTTGAGCTTTGAGGACGAAGAGCAGATTGTCTGTTAGGAACAGTTCTACCGAGCTATGTATCGCTCCACCATAAGTAAAGCGAGATCGGTCCAGGAGTGTAGCCCCATCGGGTAGTAACCGTTTATCCTCGTTCAGCTCTTCATAACCGCAGAGAGCGGATAGTCCCAAGTAGCCAAAGAGATTCTTCCCCCTATCTGAGAGTATCGGGTGCATATAGCCGAAATGCAGGAGCGCATCACGCAGTGGAACATTGTAAGAGCGATAAGTCAACCCTTGCTGCTCATATTCCGCCAAGAGAAAAGCGTAGTTCGCCCGCTTGAAGTAGTGTGCGAACGCAAGACCTACCCCAAAGCTCTCCTTTGCGCATAGTCTCTCCCCCTTGATAATCGGAATAGAGCCGACCAGCTCAACGCTATTTTGCCTAGGGATTAGTCTCTGTGCGTACGATGGCATAGCAGCAACCATAGCCACCATCACGCAGACCATCATGGATAACCATCTCTTCATCACCACTTCAGTTTAAGGTTGTCAATCTTCTTAGTGAGCAAAAGGTCTTCAGGCTCCACATAGAAAGTGAGCGTGCGACTCCCGTTTCGCTCGTAAAGCGTCACTTCAAGTTGCTTATCCTCCGATAGTGTGAACTGCTCCAAGGCAAAGACTATTCTCTCAGAGCGTCCCGCCCCAATCCACATCACCTGATGAAAGGCACGTAGTGGCTGTAGCATTCGCTCTTGTATAGCTGTATGCTTCGCCACCTTCTTGTCCACCACCTTGAACGTGATAAAGTCCACCGCATACGGCATATTAGACTCATTATCCATACGGACGTGGAAGTAAAGCAACCCATTGTGGGCATATAACCACGAGTAGAAGCGCATCCCGAATTGCTTTGCCCAACATGCTTGATTTCGCTTATCATTTTGGTAGATGCTCTTCATAATCAGCTTAACCAATATGGGCGACTCACTTCCCAGCTCTTTGAAGTAGATGTCCGCACGATTGCTCGGCAGTCTTCCCTCCGTAGGAGCTAGAAAGTCTTTCATCTCCATGCTGAGCTTCTCTGGTTCATCCGCATACTTCACATTGAATGCGTAGAATGAGCCATCCTCACAGATGACGCTCATATTGGTCTCCGTCTCAAACTCACGGACGGCAGCCTTTACACGCAGCACATTCTCCGCATCGTCA
>NZ_ACLR01000113.1 GCF_000174775.1 Porphyromonas uenonis 60-3 | reverse complement strand
TCATCTCAACAAACACCTCTCAGGTGCTGACGGTTGATTCTATCTCTTGTGACTTTAATACTTACCCCTATGAGGCTGTGGTCTATGGCACACAGACCATCTACCGCAAGAGTAATGTCACAGAGCGGTCTCTTGTAACCGCCTGCTCATTACTCAACACGGTACGCAGTGATCGCAATCCGCAGGGCTTCCTAATCACTAAATTTAGAGTAATCAATAATGAAACAAGACGTACCACCCCTCGATAGTGTAGGCACTTCATCTACACAGAACAAGGTCGGCTGGGTAAAAAAACAGACTGACCGACTCAAAGCGTGGTGTGATAAGCTCACACCCGAAGAGCGTAAGAGACTAACTTTTATCTCTATGGGTGTCTACCTAGCCGTTTTTCTTCTAGTAATTACAATTAGCATCTTCAAATAATATGGATACTAACAAGACTGCTCCCGACAAAGCCAAGCTCAAGCAGTGGCTTGTAATGGGACTCATTATCATTGTCTTCGTCGGCGCATTGTATATGATCTTACGACCTTACCTTATCAAAGAGGATAAGGTCGGCAATGGTCAGCTCCTCACCGATGTCCCTGATGCCGATGTGGCGAAGCTCCCTGAGGACAAGTTATCCGCATACAAGGGTTCTGACCTTGTGGAACTCGGAGAGGAGAAAGTTGATCCTCAATTGCAACGTCTCTACGATGAAATGGACAGCTCTGATGATCATAGGACTTCCCGCTATCAAGATGACGACTACCCTTACGAAGAGAGTGATGGTTATCAATCCTCTGAAGATATGTATGCTCAGTTTGCCCGTGAGCAGGAGGAGCAAGATCAAGTTGCTCGCTTGCAGGAGCAGATAGATGGTTTACAACGAGAGAAGAGGAACTTAGCCGATGAGCGAGAGTATCTTACCCAGCTAGGAGAAATCAAAGATAGACAGATTGCTGCAAATGATATATACAGCAATGCCTATAGACGAGCTAGCGCTGACCCAGCTCCTGCTCCTGAACCTCCCAAAGACCCCAATGCTCCCGTGAGCTTTGAAGCGGTTGGTGCTAAGACTGTAGACCCTTCTATTGTCTCTACTCTATCTCAATCAGGTAGGGATGCCTCTAGTCAGCAGGCGCACGAGGCTTTGCTACAGAACCGCTTTACCACATCTGTGGGCTCGTTTCGTAGTGAGGCTGTTGCCAAGAACACGATACGAGCTATCATCGATGAGACCAAGACCATCAAGCTAGGCGATGAGATCAAAATGCGTCTTATGGAGGATATACAGATAGGCACTGTAGTGGTACCTAAAGGTACGACTATTGTGGCTAAGTCAAACCTGACAAACAATCGTCTACAGCTGAAAGTTACCTCTATTGAGTATCGGGAAAGAATCATAGGAGTAGACTTGTCCGCCTTTGACCTTAATGGTCAAGAGGGGTTGTACGTACCTGTAACAGCGGAAGCTGTGGGACTCAAAGCCCTTGGAGAGGGCTTGGCAGAGACAGCCACAGGTGGTATCTCTATACAGCAGAGTGGCAAGGATCAAATCCTCGCCAATGTCTCCAACGGACTCATACGTGCAGGGGGCAACTACATG
>NZ_ACLR01000114.1 GCF_000174775.1 Porphyromonas uenonis 60-3 | reverse complement strand
GTGGGAGCCCCCACCCCGACGAGCGGTTACGAAGAGAAGAGAGTCCTCCGAGGCAAGTTCAGAAAGGAAAATCTCCGCTCCGGGAGCGCCCCCGCGGCAAGGGGTGGGAGCCCCCACCCCGACGAGCGGGTTCCCGAAGAGAAGTCGACCGAGCTTGCGAAACGAGAAAAAAAACTTCGCTTTTTACTTGCATTTGAACTTAGAAAGCAACGGGCTACTCCTCTAGATTGCTGGCAGGCTCATGCCGGTGATGCGTCGGTAGAGGTCTAGCGCATAGGGGTCGGTCATGCCAGAGATGTAGTCGAGCGTACACTGGAGCTTGCCGTAGATTGACGCTTCGTGCAGGTTGTACTGACTGCTCACCAGCGAGAGGAGCGTACGACTATACGCATCGTCCGGGTGTAGGAGCGAGTGCATCACTTTGTCGATCAACTCTGAGAAGATCCGATGCCCTGCCAGCTCCACGTCGATCACCGCCCGCGCTGTGTAGATCTCACTCTGCGCCACCGCACTATTGGCTCGGTAAGCCGC
>NZ_ACLR01000115.1 GCF_000174775.1 Porphyromonas uenonis 60-3 | reverse complement strand
AACTTTTCAGTTCCTACGAGAGGAACTGTCCTCTTCCTGAAAAAAGTACACAGTTGGGAAGGTGTTACTGAGATGGTACACGGGTTATTTTTGTTAGTCCTGTGAGTGTACTCATCTGTTAGTTTTGCTCCTGCTGGGGTACACGACTTGTGGTCGTTTTTACTGCGGAGGTACACAAAGATAGCTCTTTGTTGGGAGTTAAGCGGCATGGGCTCGGAGCTTTGAGGCTCGGAGCTTTTGGTGAATTGTTCTTAGAAATCTGTTTCTTAGATGGTTGTGTGGTTAGAGGGTTGGGGTAATCTGGTATGAGCATCTGCATCGGAGTCTTCTTGTTGAGGGCTCGATGAGGACGCGCTGTGTTATAGAGAGCAATCGTTTGCGAGAGGATCTCTCGAACTTCTTCTATGGGTTTGTCCTCAAAGTTGTAGAGCCAGTCGTTCTTGATGATCCCGTTAAGTCGCTCTGCCATAGCGTTGTGGAGAGGGTTGCCTGTCTGGGTGACGCTGGTTACGATGCCTAGGCTGGCCTCGTAGTC
>NZ_ACLR01000116.1 GCF_000174775.1 Porphyromonas uenonis 60-3 | reverse complement strand
CCTAGGCATGAAACTCTAGTTTCTTCGGCATGAAACACTAGTTTCTTCGGCATGAAACACTAGTTTCTTCGGTAAGAAACTCCAGTTTCTCCCGATGAAACCAAGTCACGGAGCCTATAGTTACCGATCTTCACGGAGAAATTGCCACATAGCTAGCGAGAAAACGAACGTTTCCCACGGAGCCGAGAAATGAAAGTTCGGAAGAATGAAATGAAAGTTCGGAAGAACGAAATCAAAGTTCGGAAGAATTTGTTCGCTTCTCCGTGGAGATACCCGATTTCCTCGTGAGGAAAACGCGAGAGGACTCAATCGCTTCGTCTTTTGCGATTGAGCCCTCTCGATGTGCTGTGCGCTCTATTCTAAATCTTGTCCAGCTCTTCCATCAGCGCTTTCCTCCGACCGTAGGAGTGTCTCAGCTGATTGGATTCGTCGATATACTCTTCGAAGTGACTGAGAGGGAGTTCCATCGGAGTGGAGTGGCTAGCAAGCGTGGCGCTTAGAGCGTAGCGCCAAGCTGCTTGAGCTGCTGCTGTACTTCGTCAATGCGTAGCAGGGCGTCGCTCTCTTTCTTGCGCTCAAGGGCGACAACTTCGGGCTTGGCATTGGTGACAAATTTCTCATTGGAGAGCTTCTTGCGAACTCCTGCGAGGAACTTCTCCTGATGCGCTAGCTCGCCACGCAGACGCTCCACGGTTTTCTCCACATCGATGGCGCCAGCTAGCTCGACAGAGTAGGGGACTGTGCCGATGATGAAGTGCTCGGCCGTATGCTCTTCCGACTGATGCGCATCCGCCTTGGTGAAGGCAGAGAGGTTGGCCAGCTTGATGACTAGCTCGCTCATACGCTCGGGGTGCTCGCCACTGGTGGTGAGTGCGAGCGACTGCTTGGTCGCTATCTGATGCGCACTGCGTATGCTACGTATTTTGGTGATCAGCTCGACGGCATGCTCCATATCGGCGAGTAGCTGCTTGTCCGCCTGCAGCGTGTCGTCTAGATGAGCGTACATGATGGAGTCGCCTTCCTGGCGAGGTGCTACATCTTGCCAAAGCTCCTCCGTGATGAACGGCATGAAGGGGTGTAGCAGGATGAAGATTTGCTCGAAGTAGTGGATCGTTCGCTCGTAGACGTCACGGCTCATACTGGTGCCGTAGGCGGGCTTGATAGCCTCTAGATAAAGGCCAGAGAAGTCGTCTCGGACAAGCTTGTAGAGGAGCGTGACGGCATCGCTGATGCGGTACTTGTCGAAGAGGTCGTCTAGCTCGCTCATCGTCGAGGCGAGTAGTGACTCGAACCACTCCATAGCTATCAGGCTAGCTGCGTCTGGCTTGACTTCGTCAGAGACACTTTGCGTCTTGAGGAAGCGGTAGCTATTCCAGATCTTATTGCAGAAGTTGCGTCCCTGCTCCACAAGGCTCTCGTCGTAGAGGAGGTCATTGCCGGCAGAAGTGGCCATCATAAGTCCTAGGCGCACGCCATCGGCACCGTACTTGTCCATGAGGTCAATGGGGTCGGGCGAGTTGCCGAGCGACTTAGACATCTTGCGTCCTTTGTCATCACGAACGATACCAGTTAGGTAGACCTTGTCAAAGGGGCGATCACCCATAAAGTGGTACCCCGCCATGATCATACGGGCTACCCAGAAGAAGAGAATGTCTGGCCCTGTGACTAGGACGGAGGTAGGGTAGAAGTACTTGAGGTCTTCCGTAGGCTCGGAGCCATCGATCTTGCCAAAGAGGCTGATAGGCCATAGCCAGGAGGAGAACCATGTGTCGAGACAGTCTGACTCTTGGTTGAGCTGTTCGAGGGTTAGACTGTTGTCGCCGGTCTCTTGCTTAGCTTTTGCCAAAGCCTCCTCGGCGGTAGCGGCTACGACGAACTGACCGTTGGGCAGGTAGTAGGCTGGTATGCGATGTCCCCACCAAAGCTGACGGCTGATGCACCAGTCCTTGATGTTCTCCAGCCAATAGCGATAGGTGTTGACAAACTTCTTGGGCACGAGCTGCACGGTGTCTTCGAGGACTGCCTGTAGAGCGGGCTTGGCTAGCTCGGACATCTTGAGGAACCACTGCATTGACAGCTTTGGCTCGATAGCTACATCGGTGCGCTCACTGTAGCCGACGCGGTTGTTGTAGTCCTCCTCGTGGTCAAGCAAGCCAGCCTCTTTGAGGTCTGCGACGATCTCCTTGCGGACGACGAAGCGGTCTTTGCCAGCGTACTTGCCACCGTGCTCATTGAGCGTGCCGTCGTTGTTGAAGATGTCGATCGTCTCCAGCTGGTGCGTGATGCCGAGCTGGTAGTCGTTGATATCGTGGGCGGGAGTGACCTTCAGACAGCCCGTACCGAACTCTAGGTCTACGTATTCATCCTCGATGATCGGGACGGAGCGCCCTACGAGCGGGACGATGACTCGCTTACCACGCAGATGATGGTAGCGAGGATCTGTCGGGTTGATACAGACGGCCGTGTCGCCCATGATCGTCTCGGGGCGCGTCGTAGCTACGACGATGTAATCCTCTGTGCCCTCGATAAAGTAGCGAAGGTAGTAGAGTTTGCCCTGATGCTCCTTGAAGATAACCTCCTCGTCCGAGAGTGCCGTCTGTGCCTTGGGGTCCCAGTTGACCACGCGTACGCCACGGTAGATGAGTCCCTCCTCGTAGAGCTTGCAGAAGACATTGATGACCGACTCCGAGCGCTCCTCATCTAGTGTGAAGGCTGTGCGACTCCAATCGCACGATACGCCTAGTCTGCGCAACTGGCTGAGGATGATGCCGCCATACTTGTCGGTCCACTCCCAGGCATGCTTGAGGAAGTCCTCTCGTGTGAGCTGATTCTTCTGAATACCTTGCTTAGCAAGCTGATCTACCACCTTAGCCTCCGTAGCAATCGAGGCGTGGTCGGTGCCTGGCACCCAGCAAGCGTTGTAACCCGCTATGCGAGCACGACGAATGAGGATATCCTGGATCGTATTATTGAGCATGTGCCCCATGTGTAGCACGCCCGTCACATTGGGCGGAGGCATGATGATCGTGTAGGGCTTCTTGCTGTGATCCACATGTGCCTCAAAGAGCTTGTGGTCTAGCCAATACTGGTACCACTTAGTCTCGACACCTGCGGGATCGTAGACACTAGTTATCTGAGAAGTGATAGAATCGTCTTGCATTGCTTATAGTTTGTCGTGATATTGCGTACAAAGGTACTGAAATATCACTCCTTGATACCCAAACGCTCGAGGAATCGTTGACGAGATACGATAAAACGCTCATGTGTAGCCTGAGCCACGACGCCAGTTTGGTCGGTTGCCTCAATGGCAAAGGTGAGTTTGCGCCCCTCTATTGAGGAGAGCTGAGCTGTGACCGTGATCGTCTCTCCGATGGGTGTCGCGTGCTGGTGATCCGTCGTAATCATCGTGCCGACAGTCGTCGAGCCCTCCTCGGTATAGTTGCGAGCGAGGAGCATAGCTGCATTCTCCATAAAAGCGATCAGTGCAGGTGTGGCGAGGACAGGCATATCGCCCGATCCCATATCTGCGGCACTGTGCTTAGGCTCGATGATGTATTGCTTGGTTAGAGTGGTTGGTTTGCTTTCCATATTCATATATCGATTATTGGTTGTCATAAGTTATCGTGTTGCCGTCGTGGCTTAGATGGTAAGTGCGCTGCTCTTCTGCTACGTAGCAGGAAGAACCTTCAGAAAAGTCTAGCTTGTGCCCCTCCTGGCTCACCCAGCCAATCTGGCGAGCGGGATTGCCCACGACAAGAGCGTAGGGAGCCACGTCACGTATCACGACCGTGCCTGCGCCAATCATAGCGTAAGCGCCAATCTTGACGCCACAGAGGATGGTCGCATTGGCTCCGATAGAGGCGCCTCTACCTATATATGTAGGGCGAAACTCATGCTTCCGTGAGACTGCCGCACGTGGGTTGATCACGTTGGTGAAGACACACGAAGGTCCTAGGAAAACTTCCTCTTCGCAATGAACTCCTGTGAAGAGCGTGACATTATTCAGGATGCGGCATCGGTCGCCTAGATGAACACGTGGCTGGACGACTACGTTTTGTCCTAGATGGCACTGCTTCCCGATGAAGGCATCGTGCATGATGTGGCAGAAGTGCCAGATGGTCGTGCCAGTGCCAATGTGAGCCCCCTCATCGATGATCGTTGTAGGGTCTACGTAGCCAGTCTCGGTAGTATGGGAGGGGTGGGGCATAGCGGTGGAGCTTAGGACGATTACTTGATCAGTGACTCGATAGCGTTGAGGTCTGAACGAAAAGCTGTGGAGACCTCCGCTTGATCCTCCACCACCTTGCAACTGTGTAGTACGGTAGCGTGTGAGCGGCCACCGAGTAGTTCGCCGATAGCGCTAAGCGACTGATCCGTGTAGCGCTTCGCAAAGTACATAATTAGCTGTCTCGCCTGAGCCACGTCAGCCTTTCTCGAGCGACTGCGCACCAGCTCTGTCGGCACGTGAAAGTATTCGCACACCGTCTTCTCAATCATGGAGACGGTGATCTCTTTTTTCTCCTGCTTGACCGTCTGGCTGACGATCTTCTTGACAAAAGAGGAGGTGATGTCGCACCCCTCGACGGCTGCGCGGGTGATAAGCGAAAAGAAGACTCCCTGCAGGCCACGTATGCTACTCGTCACTGTGCGAGCTATGTAGTCGATCATCTCTCGGGGCAGTATGCTCCCGCTCTCCTCGCTCTTGTGGCGGAGGTACTCCTTGCGGAGATCGTAGTCAGGGCGCTCGACCTCTATCGTCAGGCTACCCGCTATGCGTGAGATAAGACGCTCCTCAAGCCCAGCGAGGTTGACGGGCGCCGTATCGCTCGTCAGGACGATCTGCTTGCCCAGCATGTAGAGGTGGTTGAAGACCTGGAAGAAGGTAAGCTGCGTCTTCTTCTTGGCGATCAGTCCCTGTATATCATCAATGAGGAGGACGTCTACCTGCTGGTAGAAGTTGATAAAGTCGTTGGTCGTATTGGCTCTAGTGGCGGCAACGTACTGCATCTCAAACATATGAGAGGAGACGTATAGTACCTTTAGCTCAGGGTAAAGCTCTCTGATCCGCAGTCCGATGGCATGGCAAAGGTGCGTCTTGCCAACCCCCGAAGGTCCATAGATAAAGCAGGGATTTAGGGCTCCTTGTCCAGGCTTCTCGGCAATAGAACGAGCAATGGAACTAGCGGTGCGATTGGACTCTCCCTGATAGTAAGAGGCAAAGCTGAGCTGAGGCTTGAGCTGCGAGTCAAAGTCTGGTAGCTGACGTGGTTCACTCTTTAGCGCCGGCGCCGCACCACTTGCACTGATCGCATAGGCGCTAGCAGCTCCGTAAGCATTGCTGGCGTAGCTCTGCGTGGGGAGCGTCACGGACGAGTTCTTGCGGTGAGAGGCTGCGCTGTCTACAAGCGCTTTGTACTTGAGGACTACGTTAGGACCGATGATACGCTGGAGCACTTGCTTGAGTTCATTGATGAAGTGTGTCTCGATGTACTCGCAAAAGAACTGACTAGGCACACCAAGCGTCATCTCCACTCCGATGAGTGAGACTGGCTTGATGTGTGGAAACCAAGCGTTGTAGACTTCCGGCTGGATCATCGCCTGGAGGAGGACTGTACACTCAGACCACGCCCGCAGGGCAGCTTCTCTGTCAGTCATATTAAGTAGTCAGATATATGATAGTAGTCGATGTAAAATGAGACTGTTACCTTTGCAACAGGATAAGCGTAAACCACCCAAGAGGAAGTACCTCTGTGAGGAGTTACTTTTCATTTGCAAAGATCCTAACTTTGGCGATGCCGTGCAACAGGACAAAACGACAAAAGCACCTCTCCTCCCGCCTATCTGTATTGTTGTCAAAGAGTTAGGATATAGAGTTATTGACAGTTAAGTGCTTTTGCGTAATTCGCTGTTGATTAGTTCGTTTCGCATTGTATCGCGTGGGGGGTATAGAGTAATGGACAGTCAAGATCAAGAGCTATCTAGGACGTTACGAACGAGTTACGAGAGGAGCCGTCTGGTAGTCTCATCATGTGACTGCAAAGTTATATCAGCTCCAAACTTAGGGGCCGAAGTGATGACAAATCTCTAACAATTCTATTACAGGACCTTAGACCTTTTTAATCCCTTGGGGGACGAATCGTGCAGTTCCTCTTATGTCAATCCGAGCGCTGCCGTATGAATCAACGGCTCCAAGGGATGGGTATAGATTTTCTCCCGCAAGAAAATGGATTTTCTCTCGTATGAAAATGGATTTTCTCCCACATGAAAATGGATTTTCATCCTGTTCGAAAACGGGTCTTCTGAGGTTTTGGCATGATTTGGCAGGGAGAGCAGAAAAAGTCACGCCCAGGAGTGCGGTCGCTCCTAGGCGTAACAAAAGACAACGTTGGTCGGTGCGAGTAGATCGCCCGTGATAGGCGTTACTACATAGATTAGCCGTAATGCTCGCTTGTGGCTGTACTAGCGTAGCAATCCGTGCGGGCTAATCCTGCATCAGAGCCTTTATATCTACCTTTGGCTTGACACTGGTGCGCTGCCTAGCGTGGAAAGCTTTGTAGAGGGCTGGAACGACAATCAGTGTCAGCAACGTAGAGAGTGCCATACCGCCTATGATGACCCACGCCATACCAGTACGTAGCTCGGCACCCGAGCCGCGTGAGAGCGCTACAGGGAGCATACCGATGATGGTTGACAGAGCCGTCATAAGGATCGGGCGAGTACGGAGCTTGACCGCCTGGATGAGCGCTTCGTCCACGGACAAGCCTTCGCCACGAGCTTCGTTGGCAAAGTCCACCAGTAGGATCGCATTCTTGGCGACCAGTCCCACCAGCATCACCATGCCGAGCATGGCGTAGATGCTCATGGCTGTATTGCTCATAGCCAAGGCTAGGAGTGCCCCTACGATAGATAGCGGGATGGCGACCATGACGACGAGCGGGTCCGTCCAGTTGTTGTACAGCAGGACAAGGGCTAGGTAGATGAAGAGTAGGGAGAGCAGGATAGCGGTGGTGAGGACGCTCATCGAGTCGGCCATTTTCTTCATATCTCCTGCGGTCTGTATCTGTACGCCTTGGGGCATCTGAGTCTTGCTGAGCTGGCCCATAAACTGCTTGGCGATGGCTCCTGCAGGTACGCCGTAGGCTTGTGCACGCAGGGTCACGGAGCTGTTGCGGTTGAAGCGCTCTAAGCGACTAGGACCTATACCGAGCGATACATCGGCAAACTGCGACAACTGTATCAGGTCGCCCTGAGGATTAGCAACGGTCAGCCCTGCGACATCTTCAATGGAGCGACGAGAGAGCTTGTCGGCACGTATATTTATCGCATACTCGTAGTCCCCTTGCGTGTAGCGGAGCTGGTCATTGCCCTGGAAGTTGGTCTGCATCATACCCCCCACGTTGTCTAGCGTTAGCCCCAGATTGGACATCTTATCACGATCCACCTGAACGATGATTTCGGGGGTAGCGTTTTCGACCGAAAGGGTAGGCTGTATGACTCCCGGGATGGTGCTAAGGAGTGCCAAAGCCTTGTCCGCAAAGAGCGCCACCGAATCCTTGTCCGCACCTGAAACGATGTATTCGACAGCTGCCTTGGAGACGGTACCAGTCATGCTCACGCTATAGACGTTGACACGCGCATCGACGAGGTAGTCGGTCAGAGGCTTGCGGATACGAGCCACGTAGGCTTCGGTACCTTCGGGCGTCTTCCGCAGCTTGACATCTAGCTCGGCGAGGTAGGGGGTACCTTTGCTACTCTGACTGTTGTCACTCGTTAGTCCGACCATAGTCACCACTTTCTCCACCTCGGGGCGCTGCATGAGCCACGTCTCAGCCTTGCGCACGAGCTGGTTGGACTCAGCCATAGAGATGTCCTTGGGCATCTCGAGCTGTATGATACACTCTTGGCGGTCCATGTAGGGCTGGAACTCAAAATTGATAAAGCCCAAGGGGAAGAGAACCAGCACCGCAGCCATCAGCGCGACGACGATGCCTGCCAAAGCCCAGCGATGGCTTAGACCCCAGCGTGTGAGCGACGAAATGCCCTCGGCAAAGCGACTGATGCCACGCTCGAAGCTCGTGAGCATACGACCCAGCGGACGGTCGCTACGTAGTGGCTGTATGTTGCCCAGCCTAGAGGTGAGCAGAGGAACCAAGGTGAGGGCAGCGAGTAGGCTAAAGAGGATGGCGATGACGATCACAGCGCAGAACTGACGCAAGATGTCCGACACCAGCGAATTGGTAAAGATGATCGGCAGGAAGACCACCACGAGGACGAGCGTCACTGAGATGACCGTGAGACCGATTTCGCTGAGCGCATCCCAAGTGGCTCGGACACGGTTCTTGCCCATCTCCATGTGTCGGTAAACATTCTCAATGACCACGATGGCATCATCGACGAGGACACCGATGACGAGCGAGAGGGCTAGGAGCGACATCATATTGAGCGTGAAGCCGAAGATGCGCATACCGATGAAGGAGGAGATGAGCGATACGGGCACCACGACCATCACGATAAGCGCATTGCGCACGTTGTGCAGGAAGAGCAGTATCACGAGCGATACGAGTAGGATAGCTAGGAAGAGGTCGGTCAGCACGGAGCTGATAGCATTGCGTGTGAAGGTGGTTGTGTCTTGCGCTACCTCCACTTTGAGTCCCTCGGGGGCGTACTGCTCTTCGAGTTTCTTGATCTGCTTGCCGACAGCTTCGCTCACCTGGAGTGCATTAGCATCGGACTGCTTGAGTATGTTGAGCAGGATCGCCTCCTGACCATTGACGCGTCCCATCTTGACAGGGTCTTTGACCCCGTCTACCACCTCAGCGACATCCTCTAGACGTATGGGTGCGCCAGAGACATTGCGCAGGATGATCTGGCGCAGCTCCTCGATGGAGGTTATTTTGCCAGAAAGACGTACGGCCATCTGCGTTTCGTCGCTCTGCAGGTAACCGGTCGGGAAGTCTAGGTTGGAAGCTCTGATGGCACCCTGCACCATCATCGGTGTGATGCCAAACTCCTGCATGCGCCCCTTGTCAAGGTTGATCTGTATCTCACGCTCTACACCGCCGACGAGGTCTACATTAGCGACGCCCTTGATGTGCGATAGCTCGGGGACGATGCGCTTGTCCACAAGGTCGTAGAGCTCTGTGGAGCCGATGTCGGCTCTGGCGGAGAGGATCAGGATCGGCTTCTCGTCTACCGACACCTTAGATATACGAGGTGCAAAGACTTCGCGAGGAAGCTCGGCACGCTTGGCGGCAAGACGGTTTTGCGCCTCGGTCATAGCTTTGTCAATGTCGGTACCAAAGTCAAAGGAGACCATGATCATAGACATACCCTCGAAAGAGTAAGACTGCATCTGGTCAATACCCTCCATGCTGGAGAGTACCTCCTCGGCCTTTTGCGTTAGCGAGTTCTCCACTTCGCTAGGCGATGCGCCAGGGTAGATGATCTGTACGTTGAGCAGAGGCGGTGTAAACTTCGGCATCAGCTCTGCACTCAAGCTCTTGAAGCTTAAGTAGCCCAGCACAGTCAGCAGTATGAAGAGTACTGTGACGTAGATGGGGCGTTGGATAGATAACTTTACGATTTTCATGCTGTGGTCCGCTAAGTCACTCGTTGATGGTCTTGACGGGTAGTCCGTCCGATACGTTGATGAGTCCGGCTACGATGACGCTTTCGCCAGCTTGTAGTCCGCTCAGCACCTCGATGCGGTCACCGATGAGATAGCCAGTGGTGATCGCCTTCTGCTTAGCTACGCCCTGCTCTACGACATAGACGTGAGCGTCCTTGACACTCCCGACGATAGCGCGGCGGGGAATCAAGATACCGTGCGTCTCCTGCTGATTGCCAAAGGATACGGAGACATACATCCCAGGGCGCAGACCCTCGGCTCCCTGCTTGTCTAGCGTCACATCGACGGGGAAGGCGAGTGCATGGTTAGCCTTGTCACCGACCATAGATATCTTGCCTGTGATCGTCTGACCAGGATAAAGCTCGCTCTCCACGGAGACTGCCTGTCCCTTGGTGAGCTGCAGACGCTGGCGCTCGGTCACGAAGCAACTAGCCTTGAGCTGTGAGTCGTCGACGATGTCAAAGAGCTTCGTGCCTGGGTTGACATAGCTCCCGACCTCTACGTAGCGCTTGTAGATCTCTCCCGAGATAGGCGCCTTGATAGAGGCATCGGTAAGGCGACTGCGACTAGATATGTACCGTCCCTGAGCAGCGACCATCTGCGTGTGCATCGTCGAGAGCTGTTGGTCGGTGACACCGCCCTGACTGTGCGCCTGCTGAAAGCGCTCGTAGTCCTTCTTGGCTGCTTCGTAAGCTACACGACTCGCCTCGGCATCGGCTCGGAGCGTCTCGGCATCGAGCTGTATGAGTAGCTTGCCCTTGGAGACATGGTCACCCTCGTCGGCATAGAGCGAGACGACGCGTCCGCCGAGACTGGAGACGAAGGATAGATCTTTGACACCCTCCACGAGTCCATTGGCGGTGAAGTCTGCGGTATAGTTGCTCTCGCTGACTACCTCTGTGCGTACAGCCACGGTAGCCTCCTCAGCGAGTAGGTCTTGCGTCTTGGCGGTGGTGGATTTCTTGTTCAGTACTAGGACTAGTACGATGAGTCCGATAGCTAGTACGATGGTTATCGGTAGATAGACTTTTCGTTTCATAACTAGATAAGTGTGATGCTATTGAGTTGTTCTTTAATTCATTAAGTCTCTGATCTCGCCTTTGCTCTTCTTGAGATCGATGTATGCCTTGATGTAGTCGCCGAGGGCGTTGGCATAGGTCATCTGCGCCTGCACGAGCGACTGGCTCGCGTTGAGCACATCAGATAGCGAAGCCACACCGAGGGTGAAGTTTTGCTGTGCTAGGTCAAAGACCTGCGTTGCGAGAGCTTGGTTTTCCTTTTGCAAAGCAATCGTCCGCTGAGTGTCTTGTAGCTTGAGCGAAGCGTTGAGATGAGCCATGCGTAGCGACTGGTCGAGGGAGCGCAGATCTTCCTGCGTCTTGAGCAGATCCATATGACTCTCGCGCACCTTGGAGAGGCGAGATAGACCGCTAAAGATGGGCACCCGCAGGCTTAGCCCCAGCATCGCTGTCGGGTAACCGTAGTGCGTGTTGCCACCGCCAAAGAGCTTGTCGCTCATATAGTTGTACTGCGCATTGAGAGCGATAGAGAGGGTCGGTATGTAGTCATACTTCTTAGCGCGCTCCTGTAGGCGGGCCATCTTCTCCCGCTCCTGAAGCTGCTGGTAGGCGACGTGCTGTATCGGGTCAAAGGTCGCTGCGCCACTCTCGGCGATCTCCTGCTGAGCTAGCAGGTCTAGGTCTAGCGGAGCTATCACAATCGGCTCTGTAACCTCTAGTCCCATCTGTAGCTTGAGGAGGTTCTTCTGTACCTCCAGTCCACTCTCGATGGCTGCATGCTGTGTCTTGAGATTGGTCAGGTTGACCTTGAGACGATCCACGTCCACCTTCTTGATCAAGCCACTGGAGTAGCTAGCCTCCATCGTGCGGAGCATCTTCTCCACCAGCTCTACACTATGTCCCATCTGCTCGGCTGCATACTGCGTGACCTGAGCTCCATAATATAGTGTAGCCGTCTGGGCGATCACATCCTCTTCGGTGGAGGTGGCTGCTAGTGTCGCCATACGCTCGGATACCTTGGCAATGTCGAGCGTGTTGAAGAGCGACATGTTGAGGATCTGCTGATTGACGGCAACGCCAGCATTGGCGCTGTACTGCGTCCCCATCTCGATGGTCATGTATTGCGAAGCGTTAGGGTCTCGCATCTTGTCGGGGAGCATGTTGTTCATGAAGTTTGGCATGATGAATTTAGCCTTCTTCAGGTTGTCATTTAGCGCTGCCGACCCGCTGATCTGAGGCATCAAAGCGCCGATGACCTCTTTGCGAGCTTGCTTCGCTTTTTCCTGATCGTAGGTAGACTTCTTGACATTGCCGTTGTGCTGCACCGCATAGTTGAGGCACTGCTGTAGCGAGTAGCTCTCCTGAGCATAGCCTGGAGTTGCGAGCAGGAGCAGGCTGAGGAGGAGTAGCCAGGTGCGACGATTAGATTTTATCATGGTTGTATTGTATAAAGTGATTTCCTTCTGCTGATACGATAGCTCGTAGATGGTACTGTAGTATGGAGGCAAAGTAGCTACCCGTGGGTAGTGGCTGATTGCGAATCACGGCCTGAATGTAAAAGCCAAATATCGAATAAGAGATATACTCGCAGACGAAAGGAATATCCAGGTCTGATCTGTAAAGGCCCCGCTGCACGCCACGCTGTAGATTGGTCGTCATCGTCTTTTCGAAGTATCTAGACCCCATGAGGTGCTCAAGCGTCGCCTGGTCTGGGTTGCTCCGCATCAGGTCGGAGAAGAAGACCGGATTGAGCGTGACAAAGAGCTCATCCAGCTGTGCGAAGCACTTTGTCAGGCTCTCTATGGGGTTACTCGCATCCTCCTCGAGCATCGACAGTACACTCTGGAAGTCTCCCGAGATAGCGTGCACGCACTCCTTGAGGAGTTCATCCTTGGAGCTAAAGTTGTTGTAGAGGGTTTTCTTGGTGATCCCCATCTTGTTAGCCATCTCATCGAGCGACAGTCTGAAACCCTCTTGCTTGAGTATGCTGATCGCCTTGGCTACATACTTATCCTTGCGACTATTTGTATTCATACGGTCTATATTTAAAACGATAGCGTCTATGATTAAAACTGTTCTGTCTTATATTTGGTACAAAGGTACACTTTTTCCAATACAAAAGTGTAATTCGTGTAGTTTTCTTGGGCGTTTTTGATGAGGTGGTAGAGGTGTGTAGTGTCAGGTTGCTGATGCTGAGTACTTTATAGACTTATTTTGCGGATATCTTATGAGAAGAAATAAATTCCTCCCGAGGAAATCGGAAATCTCCAGGGAGCAAACGAAAATTCCCCACGGAACCGGGAAATAAAAGTTCGGAAGAATGAAATGAAACTTCGGAAGAAAGATTTCGAAGTTCCGATGAATTTTTTCATTCCTCCCTGGAGAATGTCGAATCTCCACGGAGCGATTTGATATTTTCCACGGAGAGTGATTGACCTCCTCGATAGATTGTACAAGAAATCGAGAGCTAATCGCCACATGTACAGTCTATTTGCACAGTGTTAGCCATAGATCTACAGGCTAGCCCCCAATATTATTGTACCTTTGTGGCTAGCTATAATTACGACAAACTAGATGGGTATAGATACGATAGCACTCATGAGTACTCTGATGCGTATCGGGCAGTTGCTCTTGGCGCTGAGTCTCTTGGTCTTTATACACGAGCTGGGGCACTTCCTCTTCGCGCGGCTCTTTGGCGTGCGGGTGGACAAGTTTTACCTCTTCTTTGACCTCAAGGGTAAGGCGCTCTGGCGCTATCGCCCCAAGGGTAGTGAGACGGAGTACGGTATCGGCTGGCTTCCGCTCGGGGGCTACTGCAAGATCCACGGCATGATCGACGAAAGCCTTGACACGGATCAGATCAAGGAGCCGATACGAGGCAACGAATTTCGCAGTAAGCCGGCATGGCAACGCTTTTTCATTCTGATCGGTGGGGTGCTCTTTAACTTCATCTTGGCGCTCCTGATCTATGCGGGCATATCGTACCACTGGGGCGATGTGGAGATGTCCTCACGGTCCGTCACGGCGGGGATGATCTTTAGTCCTGCGGCTCAGGAGGTGGGCTTCCACGATGGAGACATCATATGGTCTATCGACGGCAAGGAGCGGGACGTGCTACGTGCCGACTTCATGCGTGCGGTAATCGAGGCAAAGGAGGTGACCGTGCAGCGCGATGGTCAGCTGGTCAATATAGCGATCCCTGACGATATGATGCAGCGTATCTTGCGAGGCAACGAGGGATTGATGACGATGCAGCTACCCTTTATTGCCGACAGCGTCCTGGCGGGTAGTGCGGCTGCCGAGGCGGGGGTGCAGCGTGGCGACAAACTGCTTGCGCTGGACAGTATCCCGATGCCTCATCTGCCGAGTGGTCGTCGCTACTTCTACACCCATGCAGGCGAGTGGATTAGCTCTGAGTGGCTCCGTGGCAGTGATACGGTGCAGCTGGCGATACGTCCCGACACGACGGGCGTGATCGGGGTAATGCTCCGTCCGCTGCAAGACATTTACGAGGTGCAGCAGGTGCGCTACTCACTGCCAGAGAGCTTTGTGGCAGGGTGGCACAAGGGTATAGGCACGCTCTCGGGCTATGCGCAGGATATGAAGTATGTCTTCACACCTGAAGGAGCCTCTTCATTAGGGGGCTTGGTCTCGATGGGTAAGCTTTTCCCTGCGCAGTGGGACTGGTTTACCTTTTGGCAGATATGCGCTCTGCTGTCGATCATCTTTGCCTTTATGAATATCATCCCCATACCAGGACTGGACGGAGGGCACCTGCTTTTCGTCATCTGGGAGATGATCACTGGGCGCAAGGTCAAGGACGAAGTGCTGATACGAGCGCAGATGGTGGGGATGCTGCTCCTGATAGCTCTGGTGATCTATGCCAATGCCAATGACCTCTTTAAGCTCTTCTGACAAGATGCCTAGCGACATAACCTATCCCTCGGACTATCTAGACAAAGTAGGCTACTACGACCTGCTAGATCTGATCGCCTCGGAGTGTCACAGCTCTATGGGGCGGGAGATGGTCGGTGCGCTGACCGCCTCTACTCGTCCAGACGCTATCCGCCATCGCTTGGAGCGTGTGCGGGAGATGAGACATCTGCTGAACGTCACGATGGAGCTACCCACACGACGTGTCGCTGACCTGCGGGCTACGCTCGGCACGCTACGTGCTGAGGGCAGTTACCTGACGGAGGAGGAGTTGGCGCAGGTGGCTCAGGCGATCGTGAGCTATGAGGCGTGGTCGAGGCTCTTGACGAAAGTGCAGGACAATGGGGCGGGCGAGGTCACACCGCTCTATCCCAGCCTGTCACGGCTTGTGGTGGGTAGTGAAGGCTTGCAGGAGATAGCGCAAACGATCTTGCGCAAGCTTGATCCACATGGACGACTGGTGGACAACGCTTCGCCACGGCTTGCTGAGCTACGCCTCGCCCTACAGCATGAGGAGCGTGCCATTGCGAAGCTGATGCGAGGCCTGCTTACGGCAGCACAGGCAGCTGGCTATGTCGAAGAGGATGCGCAGGCAACGATGCGCTCGGGACGCCCCGTCCTACCAGTGACCGCTATGCACAAGCGTCAGATACCAGGAATAGTCCACGACGAGAGTGCCACGGGCAAGACACTATATATAGAGCCTCTCGAGGTGGTCGAGGCAAACAACCGTATCCGTGAACTGGAGAGCGAGGAGCATCGTGAGGTGATCGAGATCTTGCGCCAGCTTACGGCTCCTATTCGGGAGCGTCGTGAGACGTTGTCCCAGCTTTACCTCTCCATGGGACGCATTGATGCGGTCTGTGCGATAGCTCGCTTTGCCGATGAGATGCACTGCTCCATACCTGAGGTGCGCAACAAGCCAACCATTCAGTGGTATCAGGCGATCAACCCGATACTGCAGCACACGCTCAGTCAAGAGGGCAAGAGTGTCGTGGCGCAGGATATCTTGCTACGCTATCCCAACGAACGTATCCTTGTCATTTCTGGTCCTAATGCCGGCGGTAAGTCGGTTTGTCTCAAGACGGTCGGACTACTTCAATACATGCTGCAGAGTGGTATACCGATTCCCGTGCACCCTGACTCGGTGGCGGGCGTCTTCAACCACCTAGCGATAGAGATAGGCGACAATCAGTCTATGGAGGACGATCTGAGTACTTACTCTTCGCACTTGAAGCACATGCGAGCTATGTCGGCCGCTTGTGGAGCGAATAGTTTGCTCCTGATTGATGAGTTTGGAGCTGGCACGGAGCCTGAGCTGGGTGGAGCCATAGCGGAGGGGCTTTTGGCACTCTTTAATGAGCAGCGGGCGTGGGGCGTCATCACGACGCACTACCGCAATCTCAAGGAGTATGCAACCACGCACAAGGGCATCGTCAACGGGGCTATGCTCTATGACCAGAAGGAGATGAAGCCGCTTTACGAACTATCCATTGGTCAGCCGGGAAGCTCCTTTGCCCTAGAGATAGCACGTCAGCAAGGGTTGCCTCGCAAGGTGCTGGAGTACGCCACCGAGCTGGTCGGCGAGGAGGTGATCCAGAGCGAGCGCTACGTGCAGGACATCGTACGCGACAAGCAGTACTGGCAGCGCAAGCGTACCGAGATTGAGCATCGGGAGCAGAAGCTCGAGCGCCTCCTGGCAGACTACGAGGCGCGTCTGTCGAAGCTCAAGGAGCAGCGGCAGGACCTCCTGACGCAAGCACAGCAGGAGGCGACTCAACTACTGGATCAGAGTCGTGCTCAGATCGAGCGCACGATCCGAGAGATCAAGGAGAGCCAAGCGGAGCGACAGCAGACCAAGGAGGCTCGCCAAGCTCTCAGCGCCTACAGCGAGCAACTAGCACAGGTTGATACGTTGGAGCAGTCGGGTAGTGTGGAGCGCGAGCTGGAGCGGCTCAAGCGTCGCAAGGAGCGTAAGGAGCGTAAGCGCAAGCAGGGCGGCGCTCCAGAGCGTGGTGCGCAAAGCCAGTCGCCAGTCAAGCTTTCTGTGCCAAAGCCTCCCAAGGAGGGGGACGAGGTGCGGGTCACCACGATGAATGTGGTGGGTGTCCTCTCTGAGCTTTCGGCCAGTAGTGCCACGGTGGTGGTCAATGGTCGCATACGTATCACCTGCAAGCCCAATGAGATCGTACGACTTGGCAGTGAGCGCAAGGAGGAGCAGGCGCAGGCAGCTCCGCAACCAGCCCGTACGACCAATGTGGTGGAGCATCTGCATGAGCGTCGGCTGGACTTCTCCGACCGACTAGACGTGCGGGGTATGCGTGCTGCTGAGGCAATCCAAGCGGTTCAATACTTCCTCGATGATGCGATCAGTCTAGGCTTCAACCGTGTGCAGATACTGCACGGCACGGGGACGGGAGCGCTACGGATCTCTATCCGTGAGCTACTCGACCACTATCCAGGGGTGAGCCACTATCATGATGAAGATGTGCGGTTTGGCGGTGCAGGCATTACGATCGTTCATCTGCAGGAGTAGGGGACAGCTCTATTTAGTTCTCTTGCTCCTCCTCCCGCTGACGGGGTGGGCGCAGAACGATTCGCTCACGATGAGCGAACTTCCCCTCGAGTGGCTCGTCGAGAGCTTGCCGAGTGACGAACTCTCCGAGCTAGGGGAGGATGACTTGCTAGAGCTATCTCCGCAAAAGGCGAAGGCAAAGGAGTTGCTTGACCTGAACCGTGCCACTCAGCAGGAGCTACAGGTTCGCTTTCCCTTTCTCACCCGCCAGCAGCTTCATCAGCTTAGGCTTTATCGTGATGAGCGCGGTGGCGAGCTCCAGTCGGTCTATGATCTCAAGTGGATCACGGGCTGGGATCGTGAGACGATAGCTCGTGTAGCGCCCTATGTGACGGTGCGACCTTTCGCTGGGGAGCCTTACGAAAAGCCCAAGGCGCCACTCACTGGCGAAGCTTACCTTGCGATGAGCTACCATAAAGCTTCCGAAACCGACCCTGAAGCGTGGTACGACCCGCTCAAGCTTCGCTCGGCTATATCGCTAAGGCAGAAGGGGCTTTGGCAGGTTGCGGCTCAGTATCAGAGATACCCGCAAGAACTAGCGAAAGATGGCACCTGGCGCTACTTCGCTATGTATGAACCTCGCTTGCCCTACCTCGATAAGGTGGTGCTTGGTCACTTTAAGGTGGGGTGGGGCGCTGGTCTCCTCGCTGCTCGCTCCGTCTGGGCAAGTGCGAGTGCGCTACCACAGTTCACGCGTCATAAGTCGATGATCTCCCCTTCGCTCAGTGCGATGCGTGAGCGTACTTTGAGAGGCATTGCGAGTGAGGGGCATTGGGGAGCGTGGCGCTACTCCGCTTTTTACTCTTACAGTCGGCTCGACGGCACGATTGATGAGCGACAAGGCTTGATCCTGTCTATCAGACCTAACATGCGCTACGACACTCCGGAGCGACGAGCCCAGCGAGCGCTCATACCGATGCAGACGATGGCGGCGCAGCTCGCTTACACTATGCCACGAGCCTCTCTTTCGCTACAGACGCTCTATGCCGACTGGATGGGGTATGACTTAGCCTTTATGCCTGGTTACAAAGCCATAGCGAGCGACACCCCGCTCCAGTCGCATTGGCTCACCTCGCTTGCCTATCAGTGGCAGAGCCAGTCGCGACGCTTGGAGTTGCAGGGCGAACTAGCCACTGAGCAGTTAGAGCATCTGGGCTTCATACAGCACCTGCGCTACCACACCCCTCGGCAGCGAGACTTCGGCGTGACACTATATTATATGTCTCCACGCTTCGCCTCCTATTATGGTCGGAGCGAGAGCCACTACGCCCGTCTGGGCAACGATATGGGGCTTCGCCTCTACGGCACCATGCGCCTGATGAAGCGCTCCACCCTGCGTGCTATGCTAGAGCTATACGAAAGCATCGAGCCTCGCTATCATAAGCTAGAGCGCAGTCGTGGTCTCTTGACACGTCTCTACCTTACCACCCGCTACAACAATCAGATTGAGCAACTCTGGTACGGGCAGCTGGGACGCTCCAATGAAGAGGCGCTGCGCTGGCGACTCAGTAGTACGCTACGCTATAGCCTGGACGCTATCTCCCTACAGCTTGTAGGCACCATCCAGCAGCGTCGATTAGAGGAACAAGATGAGGCGCAGTGGGGACGGTCGCTCACTGCCGTTGCTCGCTATCGTACGGGCGTACGCCGTCCGCTCAGCATTGCGCTCTCGGGACATTACTACCATGCCGACCACATGCGGGTCGCGAGCTACGCTTACCTGCCCACCTCTCGCTATGCCTTCGGACTGTACAGCGCTACGGGTCAAGGCATTGCCACCGCACTACTCCTGCAGTGGCAGCTAGCGCCGCACTGGACACTCTCAGCCTCCATGCGCTACGATCGCAACCTAGACGAAGGCGTTCCCCGCTGGCGCGCCGACAGCTACCTCGTCTACCGCTTCTGAGAGACTCCTATATGCCACAAACCCCACGCATAAGACTTGCAGAATTTTGTTTTTCGTCTAGAGTTTGCCAAGTCAAATAAAAGTAGTACCTTTGTGCCAGCAAAGCCCAAAAGGAAGTGTGGGTGAGTGGCTGAAACCAACAGTTTGCTAAACTGTCGTACGGGTAACCGTACCGGGGGTTCGAATCCCCCCGCTTCCGCTAAGCGTACTCTGGCAGAGACAAGCCAATCGGTACAACAAAACAGTAAGTGTCTTAATTCTCAGTGAGTTAAGGCACTTTTCTTTTGGTGCTAAGCCCTTTCTCTCAGAGGCACTCTAGCTCAGAGAGTCTCCGGAGCAAGAGGAGGAATACAGTCAAAAGGTGAGTGCGAAAAGCCGCTATTTGGTCGTACAATTCTAGCCACTGGTTCTTGATAATCGGATATTGTACAAGATCTTCTATAGAGAGCATAAGGCAACGCATTTCATCGTTCTCTCTGTAGTAGCACATGATAGGGTGGTTGAGAGGAAGATTTGGGCGACTGGTGTCCATCACTTCATCAAACAGCTCAATCATCTTTTGAATATCCTCCTTCTTACACTCATTCTCTTCTATGGTTTTGAGTTCCTGTTCTGCCAATGCAATTTCATAAGGGTAGATTTTCCCAACTTGCTCTCTTATTTGGGTTCTACCCTCTTCCAATGAAATATCTCCTCGTTGCTATGCCTCTTTAATCTCGAGTATTTTGCCGAGTTTTTCAAGGTCTACATGCGGCAGATGTTTTTCATATCCATAACGTTATTGTCTGTTGATGAGGTAAACGAAAAAATCACTATCTTCTATGGCATTTACGCCTACGTGGGCTTCACCGGGGAAATGTAGAACGGTACCTGTGCTGATACGATGTACCTCGGTATCGTCAAGAGTAACCTCCACAGTTCCTTTCACTATAGTGAAGTATACTTCCTGTCCTTTATGGTCGTGGGAGGGAACTTGTTCTCCGCTTTTCAGTTGCAGGTGTACAAGCATGAGTTCCTTGTTGTCAATCACCTTACCTAGAGTATTGATTTTCTTCCCAATGGGATTGATTATCTGTTTCATGATTCTTCTTTATTTGGTTATGATTAATATTTGTCATCTACAAAGATAGGCAAAACAGTTGAATGACCTTCATTTTGAAGTTGTGTTTTTTATGTCGATGTATTACAGGCTGTTATGGCTGATCAAAACTAAACAATGTGCTATTACTTCGTTTCCCTACCTACTCGATTGTTGATGGTTATTGGCTTTTCTCTAGCCGCTTGTGACAAAAGTTTCTCGGCGGATTACTTCTTTGGCTTTTTCCCTCCTCTCCGCCGGTAATACCGTCTGTAGAGCATCCATCCAGTGGTCAAAGCCAAGATGAGGAGTAGGGCCGAAAGGAATATGTATAGAGGCTGGAGCGGACCGAGTATTTTCTCATACAGTCGGCCGACATGCAGCTCAAGTGCGGCATGCCAGAGTGAAATCCTACCGGGACTTATCTCTGTTGGCATTGGTGGCATAGTGTCGGTCGCATCCTCCGCTTGGAGTTCACCAGTGGAGTAGCTATAGAATCGCTCTCTCCCGTCAGAGTCAATAGTGTACCCACTGATTGGGGTCCCAAAGATGGGCATGCCTTTTTGTCCAGATTCGGTGTAGGCCTTGCCTGTTAGGGCATCGTAGACTTGCCCTTTTTGTCGATTCCACCTGAATGCTCCACTGAACGATCCCACCACCCACAGCGAGTCTCGGTCACTCCACTCCCAGACATTGAGTCCCATGACACTGACAGGTGGAGTGCCGGTCAGTCGCTTGGGGGCTTTTCCAAACTGCTTCAGTGCATAAAAGCCCCGAGAGGTCGATAGCAACCACTCTTTTGTGATGGGATCGCGACGGATCTTTCTCAATTTGTCATTCCACGGGTTGGTGCTGTAAAGGTTTGTTCCCGGAATGGTCGGAACCTGTGCCTTGATGACTGTAATCATCAACGGAGGACGTAGGAATGCCCCTGTGATCGTCACAAAAAGCAAACCCCAAAAGCACCATTTGCCCCACCTATTGTGTTCCTTGAGAAATTGCTTCCACACCTTTGCTTTTTTGGGGACAAAGGTGATCAAAATGCCGGTGATGGAGAGGAGGATGAGTGCCACTCCCATCAGGTCAACAACTAGTCGTCCTATTGTTCCAAAAAATGCTCCACTATGTATCTGCCAAATAGTGCTGAATAGCGATACCCGTGGCTCATAGTCGTCTGGTGCGGGAAGGTCTGCGCGTGTGGGGGATTCTTGAGAGGAAAAGATAAGGTATAGGTGGCTTCGGCTCAGTAAAACAAGGGTGTCGCCTTGCGTTTCCAGATCTGTCAAGCGTTCGTTTTTGGGTGTAAGCTTCGGTTGTTTCGCCCACTCCTTTTTGTCGGCTTGCCACTTGTATAGGCTGTATGCGGTGAGGGCGTAGAGGTCGCCACGGTTTGTCCGGACTACTCTTTGGACCGATCTCCTGTCGGCACGAGGGTCTAGGCCATCGCTCCGGCTGTCGTAGCTTTTTAGCTGTGGGTCGTAAGCCCATACTCCGGCGGCTCCATAGATCCACTCCTCATCAGGGGTCGCTCGAATCTTCCCGATGAGGCTGCCACCGCTCCAGGATTTATAGTGGTAGGCCTTGGGTAGCCAGGAGCGGGGTAGGTCAATACCCGACACCAGGTCTCTGTGGTTTAGAATAATGCCAGATCCGGCAAAGCCTAGTACGAGTATGGTGATGACTAGGCAGATCCACTTGTGCCATCCTTTTAGGAGGGTGTATCGAGAGCGTTTCATTTTGGTTCTTGTCTTACAATCAAGTAGGTCGGGAAACGAAAATTTTCTGTCCTACTTTCGTTTTCTTCCCTCCCACACCATCTGTACGTGCTGTTCGGCATATGGCGGTTTAATTTGTTTTCAAAATATGCCCGTCATACAAAGAGTATCTCAGGTGCGATGTCGCACCTGAGATGCTGTCTGTCCTATTTCGTCCGAATCTCCTAGTCTAGCTTGGTGGAGCCGTCGGGTTGGTAGACGTAGTCAAAGGAGACGATACCGCTCTTGCCACTGTCGTCTATGTAGCTAATCATCTTGACTTTGGCGTATTTCCCGTCGGCTGTTCGGATGATGAATATATTGTCCGAGGGAGTGTATTTTGGGGGTGGGCCACTGAATCCGATCATTTTGTTGAGCTCGGGGTTGCCGGATACTTCGGCTTTGATCAGTTCGCCTTTCCAGCCCCATATGGAGATTGCTTCGTCCACGATGTAGCCTTCGGTGGGGGCTTCTTTCACTGCGGATAGTTTTGTCTGGTTGGTCATGAGGGCCCCTCCTTTGCCTTTGCCGGATGTGCCACAGTTGGCTCGGAAGTAAAATGAGTGGATCGCAATGTCCCAGTCGGTACGTTCCTTGAAGTTGGTTTCGTCAATCCCGGGCACCTCTTTGCCAGTGGCGAAGCTGAAGTAGATCCAGTCTTTCCCGAGCTCTCCTTTGCAACGTCGGCTCTGCGTGTAGGTCTTTTTGTTTTTTGAGGATGGTGCATTTGGCTTGTTGTCTCCGCAGGAGACGATGCCCAATGACAGCACCAGAGCACTGATCAGTGCGAGAATGCATTTTGTTTTGTTCATCTCTTTAATAGGTAATAGTGACAGTTGTTTTTACAGGTTGAAGTGGTAGGACATGAATAAGCTTCGGCCGGGGCCGGCATAGGAGTTGAAGGAGACAACATCTGCTTGGTAGTTGAGAATGTTATCTACCCCTATGGTGAGTGTGCCCCACTTTGGGTGGGTGTAGGCGATGGTCGACCGCACCAAGGTGTAGCCCGGTATGGTTATTCGGTATGGAGTCTCTTTTGGGATGCCTTCGTCCTCGATGGTTGTCAGTCCAGATAGGCTTTTCTTTCCCATTACTGATGCACTGATATTGAATGCCAGCCGGTGGTTACCCCAGTACTGTAGGTACTCGATTCGCCCAGTCCCAGAGATCGGTGCCTGGGAAGTGAGTCTCACTCCGTCGTGAAAGAAAGGGTGCAGGTAGTGCGATGCCAGGTGGATCTGTAGGGGCAGGCTGATGAATGGCCTGATGCGCATCTGGATTTGAACACCTGCGAGTGTGGACTTGGAGATGTTGCGGTAGTGGAGCTCTTTTTGGTCTTCGGACCAGATACCCTCGATCTTGTTGGTGAAGAAGTTGTAGTATCCCGAGAGCATCACATACAGTTGGGGATGTGTGTACTCTGTTGTCAGAGAGAGGTAGTGGTTGGACTCCGGCTTGAGCTGTTTGTTGCCGTAGATCCAAAACATACCGAGGTGGTCCCAGTCCATGTAGAGTTCTTTGATACTTGGGGATCGGTAGCCGCGACCGTAGTTTAGCCGGATGGTAAAGGGTGACACCTTGTAAAGTAGAGCCAATTTTGGGGAGAAGTTGATGCCGTACCCCTTGTTATAGTCTACCCTTAGCCCGCTGATCATGCTCAGTGAGGTCCCCGGTATTTTCCAGTCATCTTGGACAAATAGAGCGTAGGCCCCCTGTGCTCGGGCTGTCAGTCCATCTTTGCTAAACTTATCCGCATAGAGTACTTCCCGTAGGTATTCAGCTCCGGTGATCAGTTCATGGTCATTGTCTATGGTCCATCTGTACGAAATATTGGGCTGGAGGACTGTGTGCGTGTAGACGAGTTGTTTTTGCATCTTTTTTTGCTCGAATACGGTGTATCTGCGATATCTGTCTCCGTGGATATTTGCTTCCCAAGTACCACCGTTGGGTAGGGTGTATTTTGCAGAAAAGAGTCCGGAGAGGTCTCGGTTGTACTCGTGCTTGTTGTCCAGGTAGAGGTCATGTACGCGCTTGGAGTAGTAGTTGCCTTGTGCAGTCAGGGACAGTGCCTTGATGGGGGTCCACGACAAGGTCTGCTTGGCAGTCATTGTGGTGAACCCAGAAATGTTGGTAGGTGTGGAGCTTTTCTCCTTGGTGACCGTTTTGTTGAGCTCGGGGTAGTATATGGTGCTACCGGCTTTGTCGTAGATGTTGTAGGCATCTTTGGTTTGTATCGAGAGTACGGTCTGGGTGCTCCAGCTTTTCTTTTTGTACCCGATGGTCAGTGCGCCGTCGGCATTTGGCATGTCGGTCCTTGTCTTGTAGTACCGGTATTTGTCATCAGGCTCTATGTGGGAGTAGTTTTTTTGAAACCTCGTCCCCCATCTCAGATCCACACCCAGACTTAGTCGGTCGGTTGGCTTGCGTGTGATGATGTTGATCACACCGCCCATCGCTTGTGAGCCGTAGAGTGCCGATCCAGCACCTTGTACGATCTCGATGCGTTCAATATTGTTGAGGTTCAATCGGGTGTAGTCGATGTTGTTGCCCGACTCGCCGGCGATCCGTTCCCCATCGATCAAGAATAATATGTGCTTGGCTCCAAGCCCTTGTAGGTTGATGCTTGTGCCAAATCCCACTTCGCTAAATGAGAGACCTGGTATCTCGTCTTGTAGGAGGGACTTGATGTCCATCCAGCCTTGTCTCTCGATCTGTTTGCGTGAGATGACTTGCGTGAGTACTGGAGAGTCCGATATTTTCTTTGGGGTCCGGGTGGCTGTGACAACCACTTCGTCTAGCTCGTGATACATCATCAAGCTGTCTTGCCCAAATCCTCTTAGGGGAGCAAGAATGAGAAGAATAAGAGCAAAGTGGTAAGCTTTCATGTGTTGTATCTCTCGTGTTTCCGATCAATGCACAAAGGTAAAACAATCCCGTTGGGTGGAAAATACCTAACAGTTGTTGTTTTCCCCCGTTTTTGGTGGGCTCTGTTGGCATGATCTAGGTAAATCTCTCGGGGTGCGTGGCGTTGCCTGCCTTTTTAGTGCGTCCTAATCGAGTCTCCGCTGCATGAGACTACAGTTTTCTGAGACTTTTTTAGACGGGACTTTTGAGGAGTCCGATAAGGAAAATGAAAGGAACAGAACAATTTATCCGAACGATAGCTGAATACCCTAATGGACGTGCGATGACAGATCCTTTGTTTGCGCCCAATCTACAGAAGCCCCATAAGAACATAGAGGAGTGCATTCTCTATATCTTGAGTGAGGTGCAAAGAAGTGGTTGTAATGGCTTTGCCGATGAGGAGATATACTCAATGGCAGTTCACTACTATGATGAAGATGATATAGCGGTGGACAAAGTAGCTGGTTGCAATGTTGTGGTCAATCACGTTGTAGAGCTCTCCGAAGAAGAGAAAAAGCAATACCAACAAGAGAAACTTGTCAAATTGCAGAAGCGAAATGAGCGACCTAAGAGGACTGAAAGAACCGAGACAACATCTGCTACACAACCGCAACCCACACTATTTGACACCCTTGCCTTATGAAACCTAGGAACAAGTTTGAGAAAGCCGTCTTGGCACTGAGTACGAGACTATGCCCGATAACAAAAGCGCAGCGTCAGTGGGCTTTCCGTGAGTGCATAGACCACTTTGCCTACCGCTTACCTAAAGGTCGTACGACTTGTATGGATTGTGGTCATAGTTGGACTTTGGAGCAGCCTATAGATACTTGCACTTGCCCTCAATGTAGGGCAAGTCTACAAGTCAAGACAACAAGAGCGCGGAAGTTACAACAGAAGCAGTACTTCACGCTCCTAACCACTTGTGGTGAGTATCAAGTGTTGCGAATGTTTCTCCTTGTTGTAGGTATGGAGAAAGGTTGCAGAGCTCAGAGTTCTGTCATTGAGATTGGGCATTATTGGTGGAGCGATGCAGGGAGACAAGCACTAGTAGCCATACAGCGGACTTTTGGACATTACATTGATAGCTTCTCTTTTTACTCTCCGATGGCTATCCGTAACGATAGTGAAGCTTACCGATATGTAGCCTATTCGCAGATATATCCGAAGCTAAAGGTCACGAATACGCTTTATAGAAATGGCTTCAACGGAGAGTTTCACGGCATAGCACCTACTCAACTCATCCCAGCTCTGCTTACTGATAGTCGTGCAGAAACAATGATGAAAGCAGGACGACATAAAGATTTAAGACATCTCCTATCAAAGAGCAAAGGGCTTGACAACTATTGGAACTCATACAAGTTGACACTTCGTCACCACTACATAATAAGCGACATTGCCTTATGGTGTGACTATGTAGATATGCTCAAGCGATTGGGTAAGGACATCCACAATCCGAAATACATCTGCCCCTCCGACCTCAGAGGAGAGCATGATAAACGAGAAGTGGAGCTTCGCAGACAGCGTGAGCGGGAGGCGATGGAGCGAAAGCGGGAAAGGGCAATGGCGGACGAAGAGCGTTTTCGTGAACTCAAGTCAAAGTTCTTCGGCATCCGTTTCACGGACGGCACAATCCAAGTACACGTCCTGGAGAGTGTGCAGGAATATATAGACGAAGGAGCTGAATTGCACCACTGCCTATTTTCAAATGAGTACCACCTCAAAGAGAACTCGCTCATTTTGTCTGCTACCATTGAGGGCAAACGGATAGAGACTATAGAGGTCTCTCTTGACACACTACAAGTAATACAGAGCCGTGGCGTATGCAACCAAAACAGCCCATACCACGAGCAAATTGTGAGCCTTGTCAATGCCCATAGCCAACTGATACGGGAAGTTGTACGATGAAGGTCGGTAAAGGAGCTGTCGGCTCTTTTCCCCTAAGTTTATTTCAAGTATTTGATATGCTTCTTTATCTTCTTCATCGCCCAATCGTAGTGACTTGCCGTTACCGAGACACAATATGCTCCGAGTGTAGATGTCCCAGTCCAAGGCAATGAGCCTTTGGCAAAAAGTTCATCATTAGAATAATTTTCTATCAAAGCCATTACAGCATTATGAGACGCTTTCAAGTTTTCCTTTGCTTCCTCCAACGATGTGTTTTGGTGCTTCTTCCAAAACTCAACATTCAGTGCTGGGTAGGTTCTCCAATTGTAAGGTTCGGGAAGAAAAGGCTTAGGCACCCCATTGCTATTGGCTTGGACCCAATTCAATAGCAGATTATGCCACTCGTACAGATGCACAAGTACATCCCTTAGGTTCTTGTCTCTTCTCCAATGCGTTTCCTTACCGCTTGTAGTCATTTCAACTGCAAAAGGTGTCGCTTGTTGCTCCTCACTCATACTGTCTATGAGCTCCCACATCTTCACAAATTGTTGATTCGCAGATGTCATCAAATCCGCCTTTGTTGTAGCTCTTGCCATATCTCTTTATTCTTTGTTTGTCTCAAAGGTAAGTAAAAGGATAAAGATTCGGAACCTTGTTCGTAGATTCAATAACAAAAGCCCCCAAAAGGGTGCCGACAGACGGCAACACTTTCGGGGGCTTCTTTTCTTTGTCTTTGAGTACGAGCGGGCGACCAAAGCAAAGAAGCAAAAGAAAGTCGCAATCAAAGAAGATTACACTTCTTCCTAAGTTGGCTGTATTTCTATTGATGATTTTGGTTTATCCTCTCTTTCATTGTTGAAGTTGAAAGTTCGTTGCTGGACTTGTCCGAAGTTATCCTCCACGTAGATGTCAATCGTTTGGCGGTCAGTAGAGCGTGAGGTGTAATACAATCTGAATTCCTGCTTGGTTAGCGGATAGCGATCGTTGGGCAGAAAGAGCGTGCCGTCGTCCATCCTTAACCGCCCTTTGCCGTCGGGCTGAAAGTAGCGGATGGTGTAGCGGGTATCGGCAAAGCGACCAGCTCTTTTGAGACTACAGCGTATTTCAGCCGTTTCCCCCTTAGCTATGGAGTTCTGCACAGGCATCACTTCGAGTGAGAAGTCGTAAGCCTGCTGTACATCCAGCTCACGAGTACAAGCAGATAGACAAAAGAGGGCGAGGGCAATCCCTCCCACAGCCCATATCGTATTCACTAGGAACTTTTTCATTGTTGTTGGTGGTTAGATATTGAACTTGAGTCCTGCTGAGATAGCAGGACGAAAACGATGCAGGTCAGAGCCGAAGAGCAGTCGCCCTTGAGCTTTGAGGACGAAGAGCAGATTGTCTGTAAGAAACAGCTCTACCGAGCTATGTATCGCCCCACCATAAGTAAAGCGAGATCGGTCCAGGAGTGTAGCCCCATCGGGTAGTAACCGTTTATCCTCGTTCAGCTCTTCATAACCGCAGAGAGCGGATAGTCCCAAGTAGCCAAAGAGATTCTTCCCCCTATCTGAGAGTATCGGGTGCATATAGCCGAAATGCAGGAGCGCATCACGCAGTGGAACATTGTAAGAGCGATAAGTCAACCCTTGCTGCTCATATTCCGCCAAGAGAAAAGCGTAGTTCGCCCGCTTGAAGTAGTGTGCGAACGCAAGACCTACCCCAAAGCTCTCCTTTGCGCATAGTCTCTCCCCCTTGATAATCGGAATAGAGCCGACCAG
>NZ_ACLR01000117.1 GCF_000174775.1 Porphyromonas uenonis 60-3 | reverse complement strand
GCTGACTTCTAGCTGCTGACAAAGGTAGGTTATGGAGAGCTTTTGATCTCTCACTTTGGCCTGTTCAAGCTGTCTCACGGCTACAAATCGGTCTTTTTTTTTAGATCAATGTGGTAGCGATTCAAGACCACTTCGAGTAGTGTTTTGTTGACCAAGGCCTTGCTCTCAGCCTGGAAGAGGGCTGCTTTGAGGCGAGCGTTTTCACGCTTGAGTTCTGCGTACTCTGGATCTACGTCTTTGTTCTTGTTTGTCTTGCTCATAGTGCTTTGGTTGGGTAACTCTACACCAAAGGTACGCAACCAATTTCGAATGGTGCGTGTGGTGATGCCGTAGCGCTGGCTGGTGGTGGCGATGCTCTCGCCTGTGGCTAGGAGGTCATCGATGACTCTCCACTTGAAATCTAGGGGATATCCCTTTCGTCCTCGGTTACTTTTTTCTTGTTTCATTGTTGTTGGGGTTGGCTTCCCGACTGTGTACTATTTCAGGAGAGGACAAAACTGTAGATTGGTCGAAGTCGAGGAAATCTTCAATCCCAACGG
>NZ_ACLR01000118.1 GCF_000174775.1 Porphyromonas uenonis 60-3 | reverse complement strand
TGACCGACTACGAGGCCAGCCTAGGCATCGTAACCAGCGTTACCCAGACCGGCAACCCTCTCCACAACGCTATGGCTGAGCGACTTAACGGAATCATCAAGAACGACTGGCTCTACAACTTCGAGGATAAGCCCATAGATCAAGTTCGGGAGATCCTCTCGCAAACGATTGCTCTCTATAACACAGCGCGTCCTCATCGAGCCCTCAACAAGAAGACTCCGATGCAGATGCTCATACCAGATTACCCCAACCCTCTAACCACACAACCGCCTAAGAACCAGATATCTAAAAACGATTCACCAACAGCTCCGAGCCTCAAAACTCCGAGCCCATGCCGCCCAACTCCCAACAAAGAGCTATCTTTGTGTACCTCCGCAGTAAAGACGACCACAAGTCGTGTACCCCAGCAGGAGCAAAACTAACAGATGAGTACACTCACAGGAATAACAAAAATAACCCGAGTACCATCTCAGTAACACCTCCCCAACTGTGTACTTTTTTCAGGAAGAGGACATCCATACGGGGTGAAACTAGAGTTTCCTAGGCATGAAACTAAAGTTTCCTAGGTATGAAACTAGAGTTTCCTAGGTATGAAACTAGAGTTTCCTACGAAGAAAACTGTAGATTGGTCGAAGTCGAGTAGTCGGACAGCAATACTATATAATGAATTCATCCAAGTCTCGCTTGTCGCTAATGTGTAGCTCCTAACGGAGCAATTATAATGCGTCAGCCCTGCTCTAGCCAACGGAAGTGTTGACTAGTTCAAATAAAGTTCGTACCTTTGCCCACCGAAGTAAAGGACAAGCAGATTGTCCAGAAAATATTCTCATCAAACAAATATAACACACAAAGAACAGTTAGACAAGTATGATAATTGTACCAATCAAAGAGGGCGAGAACATCGAGCGTGCGCTCAAGCGTTATAAGCGTAAGTACAACGACACTGGTATCGTCCGCAGACTACGCAAGCTTCAGGCATTTCAGAAGCCCTCAGACGTCAAGCGCCGTATGATGGAGAAGGCTTGCTACGTGCAGTCACTCCGCCAGGAAGAGCTAGACGCTTAAGACCCATCGAGGACTACCCTACTACGAGCCTGCTCCTATGAGAGCCTTCGTGTTCTCTATACAGGCTCACTAGATAGGTAGTGCCTCTACGATGATGATATAGAATATTTACGTAGGAAGTCCCCAGATGGGGGTGCTTCCTACGTCTTCTGTACCCAGTACTACTCATTCGTATATATTGAGAGGTGCTGGGCTTTATTGTGTCATCACGTCTGAGTTTAACAGATATGAAACAGCCAAGAGCGAGTTTTGTTAAGACTTTTAGTTACTTTTGCCAGTAGCTAGAGCTCATGTCGATACTGCTAACCAGCTCTAAGCCGTTGCTACACTAGAAGATACTAATCACTAACAGTTAATTTATCGTGAACCGTTTATTGCTTATCACTACAGCGCTCGCACTCTTACTAGCGAGTAGCTTCTCGTCGCTTGCGCAGGTGCAGGTGACGGGCAAAATCCTTGAGAAGGGTTCGGACGAGCCTATGCCTAGCGTGACCGTCTACACCGATGGCGGGACCTCTGGTACTTACTCCGAGCTCGATGGCTCCTTCAAGCTCAGTGTCTCGGCTGGCAGTCAGCTCACGCTGAGCTTCGTCGGCTATGAGACGACGCAACTGCGTGTGCCAGCCTCTGCTCAGGGACACTACGACTTTGGAAAGGTCTATATGGAGACCAATGCCATCGGACTAGACGAGGTACGTGTCATCGCTTCAGTCGTGCCAAAGGATCGACTGACACCAGTGCCCGTATCCAACGTTACGATGAAAGCTATCCAGACGCAAGCACCAAACATTGAGTTCCCCGAGCTACTCAAAGCGACTCCTTCAGTCTATGTGACCAAGGGTGGCGGTGGCTTTGGTGACTCCCGCATCAACCTGCGTGGCTTTGACTCTAATAATATAGGTGTCCTGATCAACGGTGTACCTATCAATGATATGGAGTCAGGCAAGGTCTACTGGTCCAACTGGGCTGGGCTCAACGATGTCAGTAGCTTCATCCAGGTACAGCGTGGTCTAGGCGCCTCTAAGCTAGGGCTCTCCTCCGTCGGTGGTACCATCAACATGGTGACCAAGAGCACCGATGCCAAGAAGGGCGGTAGCATCTACACTGGCGTAGGTAACGATGGCTTCCTCAAGACCTCGTTCAATGTCTCTACGGGGCTCATGGACAACGGCTGGGCTATCTCTCTCGCAGGCTCTCGTAGCCAAGGCGACGGCTACGTCCGTGGTACGAACTTCGTCGGCTGGAGCTACTTCGTCAACGTTTCCAAGCGTATCAACGACCACCACCGTCTATCCTTCACCGCCTTTGGAGCACCCCAGTGGCACAACCAGCGTGGACAGATGTACCTCATCGAGGACTATCACAACGCAGCTGAGGGTCGTCGCCTCAACCGTAGCTACGGATATATGAACGGACAAATTGAGGGTGGCGCTTATGGTCGCAACTATTACCACAAGCCCCAGATCTCCCTCAACCACTACTGGGATATCAATAAGGAGAGCAGCATCTACACCTCCATCTACGCTTCCATATCCAATGGTGGTGGTCGTCGCATCCGTGGTGCTAAGACAGACTGGCTCGCACTCGACTACAACACGGGTCGCCCGAAAGACCCCGCAGCCTTCATGGGTACTCCCGATGGCTTGCTAGACTACGCTCGTGTCATGGAGGCCAATAGAGCTTCAAACAACGGCTCTCAGCTCATCTTCAGTAATGCGGTAAACTCGCACAACTGGTACGGTCTACTCTCCTACTACACCAATAAGTTTAGCGACCTCTTCAAGCTGACTGCAGGCTTCGACGGACGCTTCTATCAGGGCATCCACCGCGAAGTCATTGACAACCTACTTGGCGGAGACTACTACATCGAGCCACAGAACTCATCAACCAAGCTCATGTACCACAAGCCCTACCAACCTCTCAAGGTGGGCGACAAGGTCCAGTTTGACAATATCGGCGAGGTCTTGTGGAACGGACTCTTCGCACAGGGTGAGTTCACAGGCGAAAACTTCAACGCCTTCATCTCTGGTGCTATCTCGCACAAAGGTTACCGCTACGTCAACCTAGGCGGTACGGGCGAAAAGTACGATGCTCTGACCCCTCCCGACAAGATTGTCTCTCCGTGGGCTACTTACCTCCCTTGGAGCGTCAAGGCTGGTGCGAGCTACAAGTTCCTCGAGCACAGCAACGTCTTCCTCAATGCGGGTTACTTCACCATTGCGCCATACTTCCGCAATGTCTTCTTCCGCTACAATACGACGATCAATACGGGAGCCAAGTATGAGCGCGTCTTCACGGGCGAGGTAGGCTACGGCTTCAAGATGCGCAACCTCCGCATCGACATCAACGGCTACTATACCAAGTGGCTCGACAAGAGTCTCACACGCAACCTTGGCAACAACACTACGGCCAATATCTCTGGTCTAGATGCTCGCCATGCGGGTGTCGAGCTCGAGGCTACCTACACACCGATCAAGCCACTTGACATTCGCTTCATGTTCTCTTGGGGTGACTGGATCTGGTCTGATGATGTCAAGGCTGATGTCTTTGATGATGCTCAGCAGTATCTCGGCACGATCAATGCTTTTGTCAAGGGCGTACACGTGGGCAACTCAGCTCAGATGACCTCTGCCCTCGGTATCTCTTGGGAGGCGCTCAAGGACTTCCGTCTCAAGGCTGACCTTAACTACGCTGGCAAGAACTACGCTGACTTTGACCCGACGAACCGCACCAAGGAGACCGACAAGGTGGACGCTTGGCGCCTACCCGACTACGTCACGCTCGACCTTGGCGCTAACTATCGCTTCAACATTGGCTCTTGCAACGCTACCGTCTACGTCAACGTCAACAATGTGACCAACACCGAGTACATCTCCGATGCTCGTGATGGTAAGAACCACGATATGCAGTCGGCTCTCGTCTACTACGGCTTCGGAACCAACTGGGCTACTGGTCTACGCATTAACTTCTAACTCTCAGACACGCATACAATATGAAACAGATCACACAGCTCCTCGCAGTCGCAGCACTCCTGTTGCTCACCGCCTGCAATCCCATGGAGCCTATCTATAAGCAGCTTGACTCGGTCGATCATCCGATCCAGAAGAGCATCGTCTACGCCCTCACCGATGCCGACTACAAGACGATTGCCACAACTTTTGCCAAAGATGAGGTCGCAGGTTATACAGGCTCCAGCAAGGAGGAGTTTGCAAAGGAAGTACAGCGTGAGGCGAACTATGTCAAGACGAACCGCACGCTCACCGCTTGGGTCTCTCCCGACAAGTACGTCCCAGCCCTCATAGCTAAGATGTACCCCGAGTGGGGCAAGGGCTTTGCCGTGACCGTCTCTTACGCCATGCAGCAGGATGCCACTTTGGACAAACTCATATCAGTCAAGGTCTCAGCCGACGATGCTACCAAAGCTGGCCTCACGGCAAAAGACCCTAACAAGCTCTCCAAAGATGAGATCACTAAGCTCGGCAAGTACCTCGCAACGACCTATGCGGACAAGGGTGCCAGCTACCTAGCGAAAGTTGCTCTCGCCGAGGGAAAGCGCAATATGCTCTTCATTGGAGAGCGTCTTGCGGATAGCCACACCTACAGGGTCATCTCACCCGCAGAGTACCAAGCTATGGGCAGTACGCACGACAACTTCAGCAGCTCGATGCTACCCGAGCGGTACATTCCGCAGCTACTGCAGCAGAGCATGCCATACGCTCAGCCAGGTAACCAGCTTATCGTGGTCTACGAGTGGTTTGAAAACAAGTTCACCACGCCTGAGTACCAGAGCTTCAAGCTTGAGGGTAATCAGTGGCGTATGGCTCAGACCACAAGCCAGTTTGTCAACCTTGGCAAGCAGTGGGTCTTCGATCCGACGATCCGCTTCACGCTGACAGCCGATGACTTTATGACACTACACGCTTGGGTCAAGGCTAATAAGCCCGACTATATCAGCGAGAAGCACTCCAGTGATTCGGAGTGGTGGTTCTGCGGTAATGCTAAATACAAGAACTTCACCCTCACTGGTGGCACGAGCGTTGGTCCTCGTCCCGATGAGGAGGGCAAGTCTGCCGAGGAACTCACTAAGCTACGCCTAGAGCGCATCAAGGAGGGTCTCAAGCTCATCCTCAAGGCGCGCTATGCGGACAAACCCGCACAGACCAATGGCATAGACCAAATGTACATCATCACGACAGTCTTGCGACAGACCTCTAATAGCACCGTAACCTTCACCTACAAGGGTCTCGGTGGTGGCAACTTCGAGTACGTCTCTGGACCCAACGCGATCTAACTCAGTACACTAACTTAAGAAGCTTAGGGGCAGTCGGCTTATCGGTCGGCGGCCCCTATTTCTTTGCCTCACCGCACTACGCATCATTCGCATCGCACTCTCCTTGTATCACTTACGAGTTCCAAAAATGGTTCCCCTTTTGGAACTTTTTAGTTCCAAGGCAGGAACTCTTCGGTTCCAAGGGAGGACCTTTTCAGTTCCAACGGTGGAAAACAAAGTAGAGCTACAAGAGTTTGGATTTTTCACTACCTTTGAAGCGTAAAACCATTATACTAACGACTTATCTTAACCTAATCAGATGAATACACCAACACTAAATGAACGAGGCAAGCTGATGCTGGCGACCATACAGGGCTACGATCGCCCTGGCGTGACCGCCTCGCTCATGGGCGTCCTCGCAGAGCATGGCGCATATATCCTAGACATTGGTCAGTCAGACATACATAGTCACCTGAACCTGGGCATACTCTTCCAGATGAATGAAGATGACTCGGGCTCCGTACTGAAGGATCTACTCTTCAAGGGGTACGAGCTCAACGTACAGATACGCTTTACCCCAATCTCTACAAATGAATATGGCGAATGGGTCAATGCGCAGGGCAAGAACCGCTACATCATTACTGTCGTAGCACGCAAGATGACCGCTGGCATGCTCTCGGCTGTCGCTGGAGCGGCTGCGGAGCAGGGACTTAACATTGATAACATCCGTCGCCTCACGGGTCGTATCCCGCTAGACCAAACGCAGCAGGCTCCGATGGCGAGCATTGAGTTCTCCATGCGTGGCAATATCAAAGATGTCCACACCTTCCAGCTAGACCTCCTACAGATGAGTGGCGAGCTTGACATGGACATCTCCTTCCAGAGGGAAAGTATGTTTCGCCGTATGCGTCGCCTGATCTGCTTTGATATGGACTCGACGCTGATCCAGACCGAGGTGATCGACGAGCTGGCCATGAGAGCTGGCGTAGGCGACCAGGTCAAGGCAATCACCGAGCGAGCTATGCGTGGTGAGATAGACTTCATCGAGAGCTTTACTGAGCGTGTAGCACTACTCAAGGGGCTAGATGTCTCTGTCATGGAGGATATAGCACACAACCTCCCTATCACGGAGGGTTGTGAGCGACTTATGCGCACGCTCAAGGTGATGGGCTACAAGACCGCTATCCTCTCGGGTGGCTTCACCTACTTCGGTCATTACTTGCAGAAGAAGTTTGACATAGATTATGTTTATGCCAACGAACTAGAGGTGGCCGATGGCAAGCTCACGGGTCGCTACGTGGGTGACGTGGTCGATGGGCGTCGCAAGGCTGACCTCCTTCGTCTGATCGCTCAGGTAGAGCGTGTGGACCTCTTGCAGACGGTAGCTGTAGGCGATGGCGCCAACGACCTGCCAATGCTTTCGCTAGCAGGACTTGGTATCGCCTTTCACGCTAAGCCCAAGGTCAAGGCAAGTGCCGAGCAGCGCATTTCGTCCGTTGGTCTTGATGGCATCCTTTACTTCCTAGGCTACAAGGACTCGCTCTTTGATGAGCAGATGATAGAGTGCATGAAGGATGGCACCTGCTCGACACTCTTTCCACACCACTAATCGTCTAACCCTTTACTTCTCCCATAACACATGATACGTCATTGCGTCATCTTCACGCTACAACTACCTGGCTCCGCTGAGGAGCAGCTGGCTCATCTGAAGCAGATCGAGAACCTCCTCGAGAACCTCCCCGAGCAGATCCTTGAGCTGGAGTCGATGGAGGTCTTCTTCAACTGCAACCCCAGTGAGGAGTCTACCTTCATGCTTCAGGCTGACGTAGAGGACCTAGAGGCTCTCTCAGCTTACGCCACACACCCCGCACATGTCCAGATAGTAAATGACCTTATCAAGCCGTACAAAGTGGGTCGCACTTGCATTGATTATAAGTTGCACGACCATTATCCTCACTAACGCTATGTCTAGAGAAACCGCACAGCTTCAAGAGCTAGACACCGTCTACCTCGCTGGGGGGTGCTTCTGGGGTATGCAAGCCTTCTTTGAGGAGGTTGACGGAGTCGTCTCTACCGAGGTGGGCTATGCCAATGGCACGCTCGGTCGACAGCCCTCCTACGAGGAAGTTTGCACAGGCGAAACGGGCTTTGCCGAAACACTGCAGGTAGTTTACGATGCAGGGCGTGTGCCACTAAGCTTTATCCTAGAGCGCTACTTCACCGTCATCAACCCGACCACGCTCAACCGCCAAGGAGCCGACCAAGGCACGCAGTACCGCACGGGCATCTACTATACTAAAGAGGAGCAGCGTCCGATCATTGAGAAGGCGCTCACTTCGCTACAGCAGGCTTACGCTGACCCCATCGTGGTCGAGTGCAAGCTTTTGGACAATTACTACCCCGCCGAGCAATACCATCAGGAGTATCTGCGCAAGAACCCTGGGGGCTACTGTCACATCGGCCGTACACAGATAGCACGTGAGAGCTACGTTCGCTACGTAGACCACGAGGCGCTCCGCAAGCGGCTCACACCGATGCAGTATCACGTGACGCAGGAGGCTGGCACGGAGCCACCCTTTGACAATGAGTACTACGACCTAACCGAGGCGGGTATCTACGTGGACGTTGTCTCTGGCAAGCCACTCTTCCTCAGCTTGGATAAGTTTGACTCTGGTTGCGGGTGGCCTGCCTTTGCAAAGCCTATTGATGACCAACTGATCAAGGAGTCGACCGACCGCTCACACGGCATGGTGCGTACGGAGGTGCGCAGCAAAGATTCGAATGCTCACCTCGGGCATCTCTTTGAGGATGGTCCCGCCGAGCTTGGCGGACTGCGCTACTGTATCAATAGTGCGGCGCTGCGCTTCATTCCCCTAGACAGTCTGGAGGCTGAGGGGTATGGCGACTACCTGCGCTACTTCAAGAAGTAACTGTGACAAGGGTCCTACACCTTAGCACTTATGGGGCTAACAGCGGTGCTGGCGTCGCAGCGCTGCGACTGCTAGAGGCGGAGCGGAGCTACGGCTTAGACGCTGAACTACTACTGATGGCTCCTAGCTCGGAGCCCCTAACTGGTGTACACGCCCTTGGCAATGATCGGAGGCTTTACCGAGCTTGGCAATGTAAGCTCTGGAGCGAGCGTGCCCTTGTTGCTCTGCTCAATGGCTTCAACCGTGAGCAAGTTTTCAAAACCTCTCTAGGCCGACTCGGCATCTCCATGAGCGCCCTGCGTCCTTACCTCGCAAAGGTGGATCTCATCCATCTGCACTGGACGCAGCACGCCTTCCTCTCGCTCCGCACCCTCGAGGAGCTCTGCAAACTCGGGTTACCCGTCGTCATCACGCTCCATGACTACTGGTGGGCGCAGGGTATCGAGCAGATGGCAACTAAACCTGGCGAACTGTCACCCCCCCTGCGCCTACTAGACCGACAAGTTCGGCAGCGCAAAGCGGAGCTCATGGCGCACTACCCTATTCACTGGGTCACCGTCTCCAGTAGCCTTACCAATGAGGTGTCACGCTCCCCCATCGTGCCTCGCCTAGGAATCAGCACCATCGGCAATGTTCTCTCCGCTCAGTACTATCAGCAGGCACAGATGCAGGAGACAAAAGCCTCCAACGAGCAAGCACCTTATCAAATTCTCTTCGTAGCGACACGTGTGGATGATCCGATCAAAGGGTGGAGCTACCTCACCGCAGCCATGCAACAACTAGCCGAGCTAGCGGGCGAGCTGAGAGCACAAATGCAGCTCACACTCGTCGGTGCCCTATCCGACCGCACACTCCTCAAGCAGATCCCCATTCCCGTACAGCATCTGGGCAGTATCTCCGATGCAGAGCGACTGCGCTCCCTTTACACTGAGAGCTCCGTCCTCATATCAACCAGCGAGCGCGAGAGCTTTGGGCAGACACTCCTAGAGGCTCTTGCCTGCGGCACGCCTGTCATCGCCAGAGACTCAGGAGGTCCCGCTGATATACTCATCAATGGGGTAAATGGAGCTCTCGTGGCGCACGACAAACCGCAAGAGATGGCGACCGCTCTCTGGCAGCACTTCACCGAAGCCACAGCTTATCAGTCCGAAGCGTGCCGGGCTTCCGCCTTGCGTTTTACACCGACAGCCATTGCCCAGCAGTATGCCCAGCTTTACGCACAGTTAATAGATGACACCCAGCGAGCAAACCGATGACCACCACGCCACTACTAACCATCATCACCATCTGCTACAATGCGGAGGCAACCATTGCGCCCACGCTGCATAGCCTTGCCGAGCAGAGAGACCAAAGCTTCGAGTACCTCGTCATAGACGGAGCTTCCCAAGACAAAACGCTCTCGCTCGTCCAGACGCTTTACCCTCGTGCTATCGTCCACTCCGAGCCCGATCATGGGCTCTACGATGCAATGAATAAAGGGTTGCGCCAAGCCCATGGCACCTACATCTGGTATCTCAACGCAGGCGATACGCTCCGCACGTCTGACACGGTCCGCACCGTCTGTGCTGCTCTTGAGACGCACCAGCCTGACCTTCTCTATGGCGATACGATGATTGTAGACGGTGCTTACCAAGACCTTCATCCTCGTCGGTTGCGCCCGCCACATCAACTGACGCAGCGCTCCTTTGCCAATGGCATGCTCATCTGCCACCAAGCCTTTATACCACGACGCTCGCTAGCTCCGCTCTATGATCTGCGCTACCGCTACTCGGCAGACTACGACTGGTGCATCAAGATCATCAACGCTATCCATAGCCAGTACCGCATCGACGACTATCTCGTCAACTACCTTAACGAAGGGGTCACCACACGCAACCATCGAGCCTCGCTCCTCGAGCGGCTCCGTATTATGGCTCGGAGGTACGGCTGGTTCACCGCCCTAACACGACACGTCAGCTTCCTCTTCTGCCGTCAGCGCTAACTAGCGACGTTGCTTCTGTTGCTCTTTCTGCTGTGCCTCTCGCTCTTTGAGCTTGCGACGGCGCTCCTCTTCGAGTGCCTTGAGACGCTTCTGACGCTCTTGCTCCTGCTGGCGTAGTTGCTCCTTGCGGGCTTTCTCCTGAGCACGGCGCTCAGCCTCCACACGCTTGATCTGTTCCTGACGCAGTTGCTCCTGGCGACGCTGCTCTTCACGACGAGCCTTAAGCTCCGCATCACGCTGGCGCTGACGCTCCTTGAGTTGCTCCTCACGCTCACGCTTCGCCTGACGCTCTTGCGCTTTGCGCTCGCGCTCCATCTGCTTCAGATCCTCGGGAGTCACTTGTCGAGCCTTTTGAATCGTGGTGCGTTGATTCTCTACGGGCTTCGTCTCCTCAGGCTTTTGCAACAAGCTGTCCAGCTGCAGCTCCACAGCCGGCAGAGCAATCTGCGAACGATCTATCTCAAAGGTGATCGGCTTGTTAACGGCGGGCAGTGCGGGCGAAGGAACCGTATCGGTCTTCACAGGCTTCTCTGCTTGTGAACCTGTGAGGAGGAGCCAGCGGTCAAGGAGATAGTGCGCTGCGGGGTAAAGCTCGACCAAGCTATCAGCCACGAAGGTCATATAGTCGCCAATGCTCTTGGCGCCCGTGGCGACCTGACGGTAATTATCCTCCGTCATGACGAGGAGCAGCGCCGAACTGTCCAAAGCGGAGAGGTAGCCCTCAGGACTATAAGTCCGAGTTACGTACTGCCATGCGACAGTGGCCGTGGGGAGGTCGCTGATGGTCATGAGGGTCTCATGCTCCGATGGGGCAAAGGCTACGGGGAGGATGTAGTCGGTGAACTGAGCGTAGTTGAAGCTCTCGACGGCAAAGCGCAGAGAGCGCTCCAGAGCGTCACCTTTTCGAGGTAAGATGAGCAGAGCTTGATACTTATCACTACGCTTTCCGATGGTAAAAGGTTGCTCCGCCAATGTTCCTGCTATACTATCCTGCGAAGCAATGCGCAGATCCCAAGCCATGCCTTGGTAGCCGCCCTGAGCGATGTGCACTCCACGCAAGAGACGCTGGAGCATCTCCTGAGCGAGCACGGAAACTTCCTCTTTAGGATAAGAAGCGGTGAGCGACTCGAGTCCCTTTCTGAAGGACGCTTCGTCACCTTGCAAAACATAGCTGAGCGCATTGACGAAGGCAAACTGTGGCAAGGTCTCTGAAAGCGGATAAGACTCAGCCGTCTCACGGTACAGTTGCTGCACCTCTCGTGATCGGCCCGCTAAGTAGGCGTTGAAAGCTTGGTCGTAGAGTCGCTCGTCAGCCCCAATGTTGGCCCGTAGCTTGGCTATGTAGTTGGGATCTTGTAGCGTGACGGCAAGTGGGTCTTCGGGCAGTTCAGCCAGCAACTTACGTCTCCACGGCTCAGCGAGGTCTGCCCGCTCTAGTCGCTGATAGAGCATGTAGAGCGTGTAGTATATGGAGGCTCTGTCGGCGTACTCAGGATAGCGTCTGAGGAGGTCTTCGTAGCTCTTGACCGACTCCTCAAAGCGTTCCATCTGTTCGTTGAAAGCTTTGCCCATACCGACCAGCGCCGTCTGGATAATCTCATCCGAAGCAGCGATCTGCTCGGGCGTTGTGGGGAGCTTGGAGAGGTAATACGCCCGCTGGAGCGGATCTTGATCTGCGGGCAAACTATCGGTAGACGAGGTGAGGCTATCCGTAGGCGATGCCACCGAAGACAACGAGTCAGCGGGCTGTTCGCCACGCTCCCCCATCTGAGCCGCGGGGTCGCCCGCATCAATGGCGATCTGCTTATTACGTCTCCGCCAGTCGTCCGCCAGTGGACGCTTGCCCCACTTGCGCTCGAAGAGGTCCTTACCCTGAGCCACTAGCGTAGGATTGTAGAAGTAGCTCTTGCCATTGCCACCACCCGCCATCGGGGGAGGCGTACCAACACCTCCAGGGCGACCTCTGCTAGGCATATTAATGTCGGCCTGCTGGTTGAGCGCTTCGTTTTGTCCCTGTTGCTGAGCGAGCAGCTCCTGCTTGCGAGTCTCCTCCTGAGCCTTCTTGTAAGCGGTGATGAGGCTGTCCGCATAGGCCAATTGCTCCGCCTCTGGGAGCGCAGCGATGCGTCTCAAGCTGTCCTGCTCGTAGACTTGTTGCGCAAAGGAAACCAGCTGGTCTAGGTCGGCCGAGAGCTTGGTCACAGCCTCGTAGCGCGGGTGGCTTTTCTCGATCACTCCCGCTGCGCCAGCATACGCCTCCTGAGCCTTGAGGTAGTTGTTTTGCGCTAAGTAAATGTCGCCTAAGTGAAGCTGACAGAGCATATAGTCAAAGCTACGCTGCGTGCTCTGCGCCACGCCATGCGTGAAGGCGGTGACGGCATGTGTCGTGTCGGGCATAGCCAAGTAAAGGCGTCCCTGCGTAAGGTATATCTGATCAACGAGCTCTTTGTTCTTATCTCTATGCGCCAAGCGCTCCAGACGCTGTATGACTCGCTGCGGATTACCCTGAGCCTCGATCTCTAGGCGACGCATCGTGGCGGCAAACTCCAATGGATAAGGTGGCGCCAGACGTATCACACGTCCGAAAGCTCGAGAGGCTTCGCCCCACCGTCCTTCATTGCTGTAAAGCTGCCCTAGGAGATAGTACAGCCTAGCTCGCTGAGCCTTGATCGGCTTGCGATCGATCGTCTGCTGCAGGTAAGAGATGGCTGAGAGCGTGTCGCCCTGCTTGAGAGCCAGCTCCGTCTCCGCTAGCGGATAGGCCTTGCTACGACTTTTGTAGATGCCATCTTCGGGTAGGTTGCTCAGTATCTCGTTCGCCTCGTCTACCCAGCCCAGAGCGAGGTAGCAGCGAGCCTGCCAAATGCGCGCTTCGTCCCGCACCTTATCCTCCGTACTGTAGAGCCGCGTCATATAGGAGAAGGTCGCCAGCGCCTCCATGAAGTGCCCGCCATAAAACTGCGACTCCCCCACCATCATCCAGGCATTGTGCAGGAAGGGGTTGTACTCCATCTTGTTGTAGAAAGCCTTCTTCTTCGGATTGCGCAGCAGATCCTCTCGCGACACCTTTGGCTTCGTACGGATTGAGTGCTCACGGATCGCCTTTTGTCCCTTTTCGATCGCTTTGCCTAGCGAACCGCCCACAGCTGTCTCTTCCGACGACTCCTGTCCCGCTGTACGTGTGATAGGATCGGGTACTAGCAGTTCGGTGTAGCTCTCCGAAAGGTCGTGGTAGAGTGCTTTGTAGCCCTCGTTGAAAGCAAGCTGACCGTTGTGATAGACGTTATAGCGTGTGGTCAGATTGTGGTAAAAGCGCGAAGCACTATCGTTGCGCTTGGTACTACAGCCCACGGCGCTACCCAAGACGCACAGCAAAGCTACCACTACGCCTAGACAATGCTTAGTGCGCAGTGGTAGCTTACCACGATAAGATGTATCTCTGTCTGCCACGCTTACTATTAAGTTCTAATCCTCAGGGAGAGCCTCTATGCTCCTATCCCCTACTCTCACAAACGTACCAGACCTTATATATATTGTACTGAGCGTCCTACGGTGTGACCAGCTGCAAGATCTCAGGCGGGAGCAGGATACCACGCATCGAGAGGCTCTTGAGCCACCCCTCATAGTCAGTCTCTAGGAGTGTCTCAGCCACCTCACGGAGCATCGCCAGCTCCGCATCCGTGTAGCTCTCTACAGGACGATGCGCCAGCACATCCAGCTCCTCGTCATCGTAGTAGACGATTTGCGGGGCACGTCTCACCGCTCTCTCAGCTTCGGAGCAAGAGTCTGTACAGCTGGCACAAGCGGTCGCATCATCAGCACAGCGACTCGTGTCCGACTCGCCAGAGAGAGACTCTCTCAGTTCGCGCTCCACCTCGCCAAGGGCAGAGCCTAGAGCAGTCTCTCCAGTCGTCTGCGAGCCTTGCTGTGTAGTGGTGCCGTCCTTCTTACGAGCCTTCTGTCGCTCCGACCAGCGAACGAGCAGATGCACGATCAGTCCTATCGCTATGGATAGAAAAAAGATCTCTAGAGCCTCCATAGCTCAGCTTCAAAAGGCACTAGCAGGTGGGTAGCACCATCTTGTCAATCCGCTCCTTGTGACGACCGCCCTCAAAGGGAGTATCAAGGAACGCATGCAGACAGCGCTCAGCCTCCGCCGTCTCTATGAAGCGTGCTGGCATGACCAGCACATTAGCGTCATTGTGCGCACGGATGAGCTTAGCAATATCCTCGTTCCAAGCGAGACCAGCACGGATGACGTTGTACTTATTGAGCGTCATAGCCATACCATTGCCCGTACCGCAGATAGCGATACCACGATCTACCGTACCCATCTGTATGGCAAAAGCAAGCTGATGCGCATAGTCTGGATAGTCACAGCGCTCCTCCGAATGAGTACCGTAGTCGACACACTCGATCTGCATGGCTGCAAGCCACTCCTTGACCTGTTCTTTGAGCTGATAGCCAGCGTGGTCTGAGCAAACACCTAGTTTCATAAGACTATTTCTCTATATTGTTTTTGATCAATCCTCATCCTTCATAGGAGACTCAGGAAGCACGAAGTCCACGAAGCAAAGGCCAGCCAGTGCCGTACCGTAGCGCTTGGTCACCGTGATACCCTCCGTGATGAAGTTGAGCTCACCAAGGTAGTACTGGCTGTAAGTGTTCTGGTGCAGATCATTGATGACACGTATCAGACGAGACTCCAGCTCCTCGATACGGTAGCGACCGCTCACCTCGCAGACGAGGCCTCCAGCCTTCTCGTCGAAGTTCTCATCCTTGTACATCCAGGCATAGACGACACCAGCACTGACGAACTCATCTTGGATACCGTGCGAGACAGACATGATCGTCTTGAGCTCTGAGCCAAAGGGAGGCATATCCACCTCATCAGGCGAAACGAGCCGAGCCGTAGCTGGTAGGACGGAGGAGTAGACCATTATATTATAGTCGGCGATACCCGCATCGTAGAGTGCCATGTGGTAGGAGCCAGCATGCTTCTCGAGGTCAGACTCACCGCTTCCTTTGGTCGTGAAGAATGTATTGGGGATCAAGTTCCCGTAGTACTTGTTGCTCATCGTGATAGTTATTTATGAGTTAGGGAATATCTAATTTGCGTGGGCAAATATACGAAAGTAAGGGGACATAGGCCGAGCTGGCGCATTACGCGTAGATTCAACTAAGGATGCATCTGTTCTGCCAACCATTCTTTCAAAACAACAGCATGGTTATATTTCTCGTTTTTTGCGCCATACAGCAGGGTCACGTTATGATCGTGCAACTTCTGAACACACAAATCTTTAAACTCCTGTGACGCTGAGTTCTCGGACAATTCCTGTCTGTATCTCTGTTTAAACTCATCATATCTTTCAGGAGTATGGGAAAACCATCTTCGAAGTTCATCTGATGGAGCGATCTCCTTAGCCCATAGATCAATTTTAGCATTTTCCTTTTTCATCCCTCGTGGCCATAGTTTGTCCACAAGAACACGAAAACCATCTGCTTCAACTGGAGTTTCATAGATTCGCTTGTATCTCAATTCATTCATCATGTCTTGTCTCCTTTAAGGTGAATTCATGCGTGGTTAGAGACAAATGTACGAATAAGTCATCATAATACGGCGCTATAACCGAACTCCGTAGCGACTCTTACATCTCCGCTAATTCCAATTCCTCCCGAGGAAATCGGAAAGCTCCACGGAGCAAATGAAAATTCTCCACGGAGGGCCGAAATAAAAGTTCGGAAGAATGAAATGAAACTTCGGAAGAAAGATTTCGAAGTTCCGAAGAATTTGTTCGTTCCTCACTGAATAATCTCCAATCTACACCGAGGAATTGGCCGATTTCCTTGATAGTAGCATCAACGAACTCATTCTAGATCGTGCACCACCCCGCATTTGATGATTGAATCTACGGGGGATATACGTCTTATATTCTGACCAAAATATGTACATTTGCTGACGACTGGTTAACCCTAAGGGGGTGGCCAGCCAGTCTTGATTAGACTAATATAAATTCACTTTAAACAATCAGTGAAATATGAGCGAATTCTTACATAACACACCAGATGAGCGCAAGGCGATGCTCAAGGAGATACTCCTGCGCTTACATCAAGGAGAGCAACCCGAAGCTCTCAAGCGACAGCTCTCTACACTCCTCCACGCTATCCCCTACCAAGAGGTCGTCGCCGTCGAGGAGGAGCTGATAGCTCAGGGACTACTATCGACAGATGAGATCCAGCTCTTTTGCGACCACCACTCAGAGATCCTAGAGGGAGCTATAGATGTGAGTGGAGCTAAAGAGGTGCCAGCGGGGCATCCCATAGACACCTTTAGAGCTGAGAATGTAGCCCTAGGAGAAGTAGTCTCCGAGTACTATGCTTTGGCAAAGGAGGTCAAAGAAGAGCACTGCGAGCGTCCTCTCTCGGAGCTCTTGCTAAGTCTGAGATCTATCTTCAACCGACTGATGGATGTAGACAAGCACTATCTGCGCAAGGAGTACCTCCTCTTCCCATACTTAGAGCAGCATGGAGTGACTGGACCTCCTGTAGTCATGTGGGGCAAGCACGATGAGATTAGGAAGCTACTCAAGAGTGCCATAGCAGTACTCTCTGGGGAGACTTCAGATATGGCATCTCTGAAAGCTCACATCGTGGAGACTTTTGACCCCGCAGTGGAGATGCTGGACAGTATGATCACCAAAGAGGAGATGATCCTCTTCCCCATGACACTGGACCTACTGTCGGAGGCTGAGTGGTATCACATTTATCAGGAGACCCCTGAGTTTGGATACTGCCTATATGACCCACAGACTGTATGGAAACCAGACGTGGAGGCGGACAACCTGCACTTTCAGTACGAGAGCCATGATGCTATACGGCTGTCCACTGGGGCCTTTAGCGTAGCGGAGCTAGAGGCTCTACTTATCCACCTCCCGATAGACATCACCTTTGTGGACAAAGACGATAAGGTGCGCTTCTACTCTCACAGCCCCAAGCGAGTCTTCGCTCGCAATAGATCCATCATCGGTAGAGATGTGCGTATGTGTCATCCGCCCGAAAGTGTCCATGTCGTAGAGACTATCCTTGCGGACTTCAAGAGTGGTCGCCAGAGCTGTGCTAAGTTTTGGATTGGCAACTTCCGTGGGCGATTTATCTATATAGAGTACACGGCTGTGCGTGACCCCGAGGGTAACTATCTAGGGGTCGTCGAGTGTTCTCAAGATATTACTGAGCTACGGCAACTGGAAGGCTCTAGGACTCTTCTGAATTATGACTGATACGACACCTCTACTCATCACCCCTGAGACCAAAGTAGGGGCGATGCTGGACCGCTACCCAGAGCTCATCGATACGCTTGTATCGCTCTCGGATCGATATAGGAATCTGACTAATCCGATACTGCGCAAGACTGTAGCACCTCGTACTCCGCTCAAGCTCGCAGCTCAGATGGGCGGTGTGGACTTAGCACTACTGGTTAACACGCTACGCCAAGCCGTCGGACAGCCACCGCTTGACCTGCCAAAGTAGAGCTTATATGCGTTCGTCTACTTGGGACGAAATCTAGAAAAAGGAGACTCAATCGCAACTCGAAGCGGTTGAGTCTCCTCATGTTTTGCCAGTAAAGGCATGGGGGCTGATGAGTATTCCTTTAGCGGGTCACACGGATGTTGTAGCGACTCTTGTAGTCCACCTGGGGCATCTCGGGAAGTGACTTAAGGTACTGGACAATCACCTCGGCAGTCGTGATGCCTTGGTTCTTGTCAGGAGCCGAAGTATGGTAGGTGTAGGCCGCCTGCACGTAAGAGCTCGTAGCTAGCGTGTAGAGTTTGTCTGGATCGATCGGTGTGTCGCTACCAGCGGGATAGACGGTGCAGTCGAGCAGCACACCCGTGTCGTCAAGCTGGTAGTCCACCCGTAGCCCCGACGTATGAGCTGGCGTATTGCTGTCGGTCGTCCAGGCGCGGAGGAAGAACTCCTTGAGCTGTCGTCCCGTCATCGTGAGCACGGTCAGTTCATTGCCAAAGGGATCTAGACGAAGGATGTCTTTGAGCGTAATATTGCCCTGTGGCAATTCACCGATGCGTACGCCGCCTGGGTTTTGCATCGCAAAGTCCGCATGGCTATACCAGCGCTGTGCATCAGCAAAGATAGCGCCCAGCGTGTATTTGTCTTGGATCGGGTGCGGATTGGTCGTCACCACTTCGGCAAAGAGCGGATTAGCATTGTAGCCCTCCACCATGCGTTGCATCTTCTCATTGACCCCACCAGCGTGAGGGTCGGCTGGGAGGAGCATCTCTTGGTGCGAGAGCACCTGCCCACCTCTATGTCGTATCAATGCGAGGGAGATGTAGTGCGCCTTGTAGCCAGACTGCACGATGGGAACGGACGAGTGCAGATTGTTCGGGTGATCAATGAGCGTGTGCGAGTGTCCGCCCACGATGAGATCTAGGTAAGGAGCCACCCGCGCCAGTATCGTATCCTCCTGCACGCCAATATGCGTCACAGCTATCTGCAGATCTGAGCAACCCGCCAAGTAGCGGTAGTTCTTAATCTCCTCGAGTGGCTGGGTGAAAGCTACACCCCGTACATTCTTCGGGTGCGAATCGGGAATGCCCAACTCGCCCAGCTGAAGTAGCCCCACGACAGAGACCCGCGTACCGTCAGGCATCGTGAAGATCTTGTAGGGCTTCAGGGCAATGCCATAGGAGGGCGAGGGAAAGACATTAGCCGAGAGGAAGGGGAACTTCGCACGATGCGAAATGTCGCCCAGCCCGTGCTGCCCCAGGTCAAACTCATGATTTCCCAAAGCCGAAGCGTCAAAGTGCATCTCATTCATCAGCTCAATGATCGGTAGCCCCTTCGGCTGGAAGTTGTCATTGATCGGGTTGCCCGTCTGTAGGTCTCCCGCTGCTAACAGGAGCAGGTTGGGATAGATCGCCCGCATACTATCGACCATAAAGGCGATGCGGGGCAACTGATCAATGTTGGCATGGATATCATTGAGTCCTACGACAGCAAGCGTCGACACACCACTCGGCTGTGCCTGCTGCTTGACACGGCAAGCCGACAGGCTCCCCACGAGGAGCAGAAGTAGCGCACCGTAAAGTGTATAGTTAAAGGTCTTTCTCATAATCTAGGAATGCTTTGTTATGGTTCTTTCAATTGGCTTAGCGTAGCCGAGAGCGTACCCTCAGCTAGGCGAAGCTCTATGTCGTCGCCCTCACGGAGCTGCGAGGGGCTTTTAACCAGGTCGCCCTTGTGGTGCACGATAGCGTAGCCTCGCTGCAGAACCGTCTGCGGGTCCATTGCTCGGATGATCTGCGCCAGATGCTCTATCTGCGTGCGCTGTGTGGTCGTAATCTTGCGCTTCTCCTGCAGGCTCTGCTGTCTAGCTTGCCACTCGTTGAGCTGAGCCGTGAGGTAACTCGCATAGCGATGCCTAAAGAGACTCAAGAGCGTATCCCACTCGTGCCGATAGCTCTTCGGCAGATAACGCGCAGCGCCTGCCAAGCGCTCTCGTTGTGACTCCAGTAGCGTGTGCTGATTGTGCAGTAGTGTACGAGGAGAGACGGAGAGCTGCTCGCGTAGCAATAGCATCTGGCGCTCCTCACGGTGTAGCTGCTCTAGCGTCGTCTGGCGGAGCAGCTGAGCCAAGCGCTCCAGCCCTGTCTGCGCCGTCTGTCTCGCCTCCAGCCAAGATCGCTCCAGTCGCTGATGCGCCTCCTCGAGGAGCGTGTACTCTGCGCACCAAGCATCAATCACAGCGGTAGCCACTGCCGTAGGGGTTTTGAAGGCTCTGTGCGAAACTAAGTCCACGACGCTCTCGTCCCGATCGTGCCCAATGCCGCTCCACACAGGGAGCGAAAACTCCGCCACTGCACGAGCTACTCCGAAGTCGTCGAAGGTACCCAAATCAGCCGTAGCTCCCCCGCCTCGTATGATGACCACAAGGTCAAAGAGCGTCTCGTGCTGGCGCACCCTTTCGAGTGCTGCGACGATAGACTGCGGCGCACTCTTGCCCTGCATCGTAGCTCGAAAGAGCGCTTTCTCTATAAAAGGAGCCACCGCACTCTCCTCCAGATGTCTCGTGAAGTCTTGGTAACCAGCAGCCGTCGGCGAGGAGATGATGGCGATGCGTCGCAAAGGTCTCGGCATCGGGTGCTGCTTGTTGCGCTCCATCAGCCCCATACGCTCTAGGAGCTGGAGCGTCTCACGTCGCTGTCGTGCCACCTCGCCCAGTGTGTAGCTCGGATCGATGTCCTGTATGTCTAGTTGTAGCCCGTAGCGTGGATCGTACTTGAGCTCCACGAGCGCCAATATCTTGATTCCGTCCGTGAGTGGCTGCCCCGTCACCTGCTGGAAGTGCTGCGCGATCTGATTGTAGCGACTAGCCCATATCACGGCCGAGATCTGCGCCGATAGCTCTCCTCCACCCGCCTCTGGGTGTAGCGGGTCCGACACCTTGTCTATTAGGTTAAAGTAGCAATGCCCCCGCTGACTGCGTCCTCGGTAGCCACTCACCTCGCCCGTCACGTAGTAGAGCCGATTGTAATAGTGGTCAATGCAGCGCTGCAACGAGCCTAGTAGCTCCGTCAGCGTGTACCGCTTGGCTACTAACTCTGAGGCTTGCATCTCTAGTGAAGACATGGCGCAGGGAGAAAAGGCTTTTAGTTAGTCAAAGAGTGACACCTCTGGAGGCAAATCCTGCCGATAGGTACGCCCCAAGTGAGCATACGCCAAGCGTGTCGCTTGTCGTCCCGTACGAGTACGCTGTATGAAGCCCTCCTGAATGAGAAATGGCTCATACACCTCCTCGATCGTGCCAGGGTCCTCGCCCATGGCTGTAGCTATGGTGCTCAGTCCGACGGGACCTCCGTCAAACTTGTCGATGATGGTCTTCAGCAACTTGTGATCCGTATGATCCAGTCCATGCTTATCTATGTGTAGCGCTTCGAGCGCCACCGTCGTAATATTGCTATCAATCACCCCGTTACCCTTGACCTGCGCAAAGTCTCGCACACGCTTTAGGAGCGCATTGGCGATACGAGGCGTGCCTCGACTACGCAGAGCGATACCCCGAGCGGCCTCCTCCTCGCACGGCACCTCTAGGATGCGAGCCGAGCGCAGCACGATGTCCGTGAGCGTATCCACGTCGTAGTACTCTAGATGTAGGTTGATGCCAAAGCGGTCCCGCAGTGGAGCCGTCAGCAGACCGCTGCGAGTGGTTGCCCCCACTAGTGTAAAGGGGTTGAGGTCTATCTGTATGGAGCGCGCTCCTGGCCCTTTGTCAATCATCAGATCGATCCGAAAGTCCTCCATAGCCGAGTAGAGATACTCCTCCACGGTGTGGCTCAGGCGATGGATCTCATCGATAAAAAGCACGTCACGAGGCTCTAGCGAAGTGAGCAGTCCCGCTAAGTCTCCCGCCTTCTCCAAGACAGGCCCCGAAGTAATCTTCATGCCGACTCCTAGCTCGTGCGAGATAATGTGCGAGAGAGTTGTCTTGCCCAGTCCAGGAGGACCGTAGAGGAGGACGTGGTCAAGCGCTTCGTCACGGCGACGAGCCGCCTCGACGAAGACCTTCAGATTGTCCACTACATGTCCCTGACCTCGGAAACTATCAAAGTAGGAGGGGCGCAACTGCTCCTCCTGCTGTAGATCAGACAAGCTCTGCGGGGGCGTACGCTCCTCGCGAATATCAAATGGATCACCCTTCATACGTCAGCAAAGTTAGCGAAAAAGGGCATAGCCCCATACTCCTCTTCTTAGTTTCATGTGGAAGAAACTTTCGTTTCATCAATATGGCGGAGAAGTTGTACCATTTGGGCAAGCTTACCTTCGACAGCTACGAGCAGCGCTTCACCTGGTACTAACCTCTCCATCAGTCCAACAACAGTTAGCCCCCACACGACTCTACGATGAGAGCGTGTGGGGGCTAACGTTATATTTAGGAGCTATTAAATCCCTATTTAGAGACTGTTGACTGTTGCAACAGTCTCATTTAATGTCCGCTAAGCGGTCAGGCTTAGTACTGGATGGAGAGACCCATCAGAGGCGCATGTTGCTGCGCACCATAGACGTCACGCTCACCGAGATTGCCCGAAGGGATGGGGCGGACGATGGTACACTTGATCGCCTTGGCTGGATCGAAGTAGACAATCTTGACGATGTGGTCAGGCTTGATGTGATAGAGGTCACAGAAAGTCTGCTCAGTAATCGCCTTCGCTGCCTTCACCTGATTGTATATGTCGAAGTCCTTGAAGATGATATCAAAGGTGATCTCATAGGGACCCGAGTTCTTGCTCCGGATGACGGAGGCTATATCCATTAACTTGTGCTGTGTCATTGCTTGATACGATCTAAAGGTTCACTATTTACGCTGACCATCAGCATACTCTACATACTCGACAGGGAAGTACTGCTTGGGGTCCTTCACCTGGAGCAGATGATAGAGGCTAAACTCGTAGACCTCACCCATGTGACAGTCAGAGGGCGAGAAGGGGAAGGCGAGGTTGCCCGCCGTAGCGATACGTCCCTCGTAGCCGAAGTGTAGCATCGTACTACGTGCGAAGCTACAGATCGTGTCGGCCTCCTTCTGTGTCTTAGCCACTGCCTCGATGACGACCATAAGCTCTGAGCCTATATGTCCATCGATACCCTCGAACATGCTCATGACACCGTTCTTGCCGTAGATCTTGAAGTCAAGGTAGTAATCCTTGATACCGTAGTTGTCGAAGTTGTCCTTGACACGCGCCTTGACACTCTCGATGATGGAGTCGATCTTGCTAATCATGATCGGGTCTGTCGTAGCCGCAACAGAGATAGTGCGGTAGCCTACGAGACGGGTACCCTCGAGCTTGAGGAAGTAGCCATCGGTGGGCTCGAAGACGGTACCGGAGATCTTGACCTTGTTGTCGTCAATCTGCTCGAAGTGACATCCGTGCAGATTGAGCGCACCACCAGGACCAGGGAGATGGTAAGGATCAGTCTTCTCGTAGAGCGTGTGACCAGCTACGGAGAGGGTCGTACACTTACGATCCTTGGAAAGTGGCTCAAGGACGAAGTGATCCTTGCGCAGATAGCCAAACATACAGTCACTACCGCTACCAGGCAATGCGCAGATAGCAGCGCACTCGAGGATCTTACCCATGTGCAGTGCGAGCGCACGGTCGAAGCCCTCCTTGATCGGTAGACAAGCGAAGACGCTAGGATCGTACGAACGGCCTGCGATGATGACATCAGCGCCACCCTTGAGAGCCTCTACAAAAGGCTCCTCGCCCATCTGAGCGACGATGCGGACGGACTCTTCGATGTCCTTCTTTGTAGCCTCGGGAGCTGGTGCTAGAGGCGTGATGTGTCCCTCGTCAAACTCGCGGAGGATGGTCTCTTTGTCAAACTCAGAGCGGATGACGGCCAGGCGTAGCGAGAGCTTCTTGTCAGCAATGATCTCTCGTACGATCTCTAGCACCCAGTCCACATGAGCATTGGCACCAGAGCCACCAGCAGAGCCGACGACTACGGGGACTTTGTTCTCAACACCGGCCTGGATCATGATCTCTAGGTCACGCTTCACGGAGTTGCGATCAGTAAAGCTAACGCCAGCCCCTAGATAGTAAGGACCTGGATCTGTCGAACCAGCATCTGCTGCGATGACGTGGGGCTTGCGCTTCATTCCCTCACGAAAGGATGCCTCGGGAAATCCATATCCGAGGATCGCTGTCGTGGAGAGTACTCTTATTTCGTCTGTTATTGGAGTCATATCTCGATATTCTTTTTACTGTTAGCTAGGGACACTAGTGGCTCTAGTGATTCTAGTGGCACTAGTGACCCTAGGTAGAGGCTCTAACTTCTAAAGTCTAAAAGCTAACCTCTAACTTCTAATCTCTAAAATCTACTTCAGCACATCCTTGAGAGCGAGTACACGGCTCATCTCGTTGAAGATGATCATGTATCCCTCATCGACACCCATACCAGGCTTTGCGAGGCACTGGCAGGGAGAGGTAGCCATAGCGATATTGGCGCAAACCTCTGCTGAGCGGTTGGTCTCATTGCAAGTACCACCCAAATAAGCGCGCATGTTGTGCTGCTTGCAGTAGAGGACAGCCTCGATAGCATTGTTGACACCACCGAGGTCAGGCGTCTTGATCTGAACCATGTGTCCAGCCTTGCGCTCAGAGAAAGCGATGATATCCTCGAGCGTGTTGCACCACTCGTCAGCGACGATCTGGCACTTAGAGCCCTTGGCATCTAGTAGCTCACGGATCTTAGCCAAAGCCTCGATCTGTGGCTCACGAGCGTCCATATCTACGGGTCCCTCGACACGAAGCTCGAAAGGAGCAACGATCTCAGAGAGCTCATGCAGATAGTCAGCGATGCGCTGGAAGTCGTTGTTGAAGACGATGCTCAGCGTACCATACACGTCGATATGGATAGCGGGCTGGTAGTTGGGGTTCTGACGCTTTGTGACGATACGGTCACGGAGCCACTGAAGGTACTCCTTAATCTTCTCACCCTTGAGACCTACCTTCGTTTCTACATTATTAAAGAGAGCGTGTGGCAGTACTCCCACCTCCTTCATGATCATCTTATCGACGTTGAGATAGCGGTCATCGCCACTCTGCGAGAAGATGGGGACCATCGTGTCTGATATCTTCGTACCATACTCGTCAGCAACGACCTGAGCCATCAGCTTGTGCTGGCTCTTAGCGACAGCGTCTAGACAAGCCTGTGTGACACCGTAGCGGATTGCCGTGTGGTACTTCTTACCGTCTGCATTGACGTGCTTGTCAACGAGGTCGGCCATCTGGCGGAACGTGGTTATCTCCTTGCCCTCATAGAGCGGAGCAATCTCCTTCATGATGACGGGGATAAAGTTCTCAGCGAGGAACAGTGGATCACGACCTCCGGCCCCTGAGTACTGTACAGCTGCACAGTCACCATGAGCTATAGAGCCATCCTCTAGGATAAAGAGGACAGAGATGGACTCACCTGCCTGACGCACAGACGTAAAGCCTGGAGTCACGGGATCGCCAGAGTAAAAGGCTCCATCGTTTTTAGCGCCCTTCTTGATGGCCTTCTGGTCGTCAAAGAAGAATCCTGTCTTGCCTGGGGCACAGACTACCTTCTTGATCTTCATATTACTTGGATTTATTGGTTTATTGGAATTGTTTGCTAGAAAGAGTGCTACCCCCACAGGGATAGCACTATTATAGATTAAGGCTTACGGTCTGCCGACGAGGAAGCCCTTGCCAATGGCGTAGACATCGTCGATAACCATCTGGAAGCTCACGGGACGATGCTCGAAGCGTGAACGCTCCTCGAGCTTCTCACGGTGGAACGCCTTGAGATCCTCCGTAAAGGGCAGATGACCCGTGTCGAGGATACGTACCGCACCATTGTCATCACGAGCAGGTAGTACCTTGCCCGCATTGTAGCGACTAGGCGCAAAGGGGATGTCCAGCACGCCTGCCTCAAAGGCAGCAACCGTACCGACAGCTAGATCGCCCTTGCCCAGCTCGAAGACCTTGTCAAGGATGCACTTCGTCTCTCGAACGATGATGTCAGACTCCTGCTCTACCACAGGGATGTCTACGAGTGACTGGTCACGAAGCATCGATATAACCTGCTTGGTAGCACGTAGTCCAGCAGCGTTTGCCTCCTTGGTGGGGACGCCCATCGCCTCGTGTGGAGTCTTGACAATAACCTTGGTAGCCTTCGCCAGAGCAGCCGTAGCTGAGCCCCACGAGATGACGCCAAAAGCCTTTGCCTCGTCCTGTGGGAAGCCGCCCATCCACTGGTGGAAGACGGTCGTGACACGTACATCGTCGTAGCCGTACTCCTTGAGATAGCTATTGGTCAACTCACGGAGCGAGCGAATAGCTGCGACATCCTGGATGACATTACCGCACTGACCATAGCCCACGGTTATATCCTTGACACCCTGCTCAGCGGCGAGGAGTGTCTCGATGACAGCCACAGCACTGGATATACAGGGAGGAATGAGCGTACCAGTCAGAGGGCCAAAGGGCTCGCGGTTGATACTTACGCCAGCCTCCTCGTACATGCCGACGAGGCGGTCCGTGTACTGCCAGTACATGATAGTCTTCTCGAGGGAGAAGTTCTTAGAGTAAGGGATATTGTACGAGATACCGCCACCCTCATAAGAGGTAAAGCCACCAGCGATAGAGATCTCCGTCAAGAGACGCGCGTCAGGCGTACCGTGGCGCACCTGCACCGGGTTTTTGAGTGCAGAGGTGACCGTACGGCAGATCTTCGTACCGTAGTTGACGATTGGGAAGCCGTTGAGCATCGATCGTCCCGACTCCTTACTCTTGATGATACCGTTCTCAGCTTCGTGGTAGCGGTTGAGACGCGTGTAGCTATCGACCGTCGAGGGGAGCAGGTCTGCCCCACCCTCCTCTTCTAGAAACTGCAAGAGCCGTATGTGCTCCGTGTATAGAGCCACACCAGCACGAGGCTGTATGAGCGTACGCCCCTCAGCATCTGCCTGAGCAAGCTTGCGTCCGAAGATCTTCTCCTCGGGGATTGACTTTTGAAATTCGACAGCCTCTTCAAAGTTGACATCTTTGCCCGTAGGCCATGAGGCGAGAACCTCCTTGCGCTCCTTGTAGAAGGTATCGTTGTCTATGCGCTTATTCCTAAGTTCCATGTGATAGGGGAATCTGTATGAGTGATTGAGTCTTTGAGTGTGTGTGTGTCTATATTATATAGGTAGTACCTCTCGCTGGAGAATCGTGAGAGCCACCTCGGGAGCTACCTGACTGAGTAGTCCCATGCTCGCTATGATGTAGCGCTTGTCTAGGTAAAAATGCGGATCCTGGGGCTTCGCATACTCGTATCTCTGAGGGTTAAAGCGGCTTCCCGAGAGGATACGAGCCGGGTCAGAGCTGTTGATCAATGCGCCACCGATGCCAATGAGTCGTGGCACTTGCGTCAAGTCCTTGCCAACGAGGGTAAACATCTCGCCTATCGGCGTGTAGACCTTGCTAATGATTCCAGCGTGGCGCTCCACCGCTATGTCTACGGCACTGTAAGCTAGAGCCTCCTCGATCACCTGCTCCTGTGAACCAGGCTCAGCAACCGTGTCAGGACTAGCCGCACAGCGCTCGACCCAGTCGACGATCGCCTCAGGCGTGACCCCGTAAGCTCGTGCTAGAGCCTTGACATCGGTCTCGTCCTCCAGCGCCTTCAAGCTGTAGCGCATACCGAGGTCACCCTCTACGGTACGCTTGCTGTAAGGCTCGGGGATGCCTTTGATCAGGACATTGTCCATCGACGGAGCTCCGTCAGTCATCGAGTAAATATCGGTCGTCGCGCCACCTAGATCCACCGCCATCAGGTCACCCCAGCCAAGGTGTTCCTCGTCAATGCCCTTGCTCAGTAGCTCGCACGCCTTGAGGACCGCAAAGGGAGTCGGGATAATCTCCAGCTCGGCACGCTTCTGCACCTCGCCCAGTCCCTTGGCATCGATGATGCGACTGATGAAGAGATCCATGATACACTGACGAGCGGGCAAAATATTGATCTGACCAAACTCAGGCATCACATTCTCCGTGACGACGCACTTCTTGTCGCACTGAGCGAAGATCTCCTCTAGATCATAAGAAGCCGACTTATTGCCCGCAGCGATAATCGCAAAGGGCCTATCGATCTCTGCCAGACGACGTGCATTAGCGAGGATCACCTCCTTGTTGCCCCCGTCGGTACCACCGCATAGGAGTACCAGATCCGGATTGATCTCATAGATCTCCTCCTGCTCCGCATGAGAGATCTCATAGGCGTAGGTCTTGACCACTTTAGCGCCCGCCGAGGAGGCAGCCATCTTGGCCGCCTTAGAGGTGAGCGAGGGCACTAGCCCCAGAGCCACCATCTTGAGTCCACCAGCCGCACTACTGCAGGAGAGCAGGCGGTCGTAGTGAGCATCGGGGTGCTGTGCTAAGATTTTCTGCCAGGCATTGTTAAAGCCCTCCAGCACATCCGTCGTGATGGTGGTAAAGGCAGAGGCTGTCGCTACTATCTCAGCATTGGCTACATCTATCAGAGTCAACTTCGTGTAGGTACTACCGAAGTCTACCGTAAGATAGTGCATACTACTTGTCTGCGAGGATTGAGTCTAGATAAGCGATGGTAGTCTCGATCGGTGTGCCAGGAGGATAAACCTTGGTAAAGCCCATCGCCATAAAGCGAGACTCCACATCGGCAAAGTCCTGCTTACCAACGACTAGGTTGCCTCCAGCAAGTAGTGGGATGCCCTTGAGACCAGCCTCGTCGCACTTCTCGCGCAGACCCTGACAGTCTATCTCACCGTGTCCATAGAGCGAGGAGACGAGGATAGCATCAGCTTTGGTCTCGAGAGCGGCCTCTATGTACTCTTCCTGAGAGACCATGACACCGAGGTTAACCACTTTGTACCCTGCATTGTTGAGGGCATAGGCGATGATCTTGTTGCCGACAGCATGCGCATCAGCACCAATCACACCCGTGACTATAGTTTTTTGATTCATAATAGGGGATGTACGTGTTACCACGTTTTTTGTTGGTGATTGAGCTATAGTATGAGACATAGGAGCCATGGAAATCCCTTTTTGGGGGATGAGCCACCACGCCACCTACACCTCTTTACATGGCCTCACTGTTTTGGGGGTGCAGTAAAGTCATGTAAGACGATCCTTTCGGAAGAGATAAAGAGAGTCAATCTTCACCCTTCCTCAAAATCGCTCCACAAAGGTACTTAATAATTCTGTAATAGCTAGAATTAGCCATTCAAAAAGAAATACACTACCTTTGCCAGCACTATCTCAATGGATTAAATGAGTAATCGCAATCAATCTCTCTGCACAGACAGACAGGTAGCGTGGACACTCCTCGCCCTCCTCATCGGGTTTGTGACCATCGGACTTGTGGCATCATCCTGTGCAACAAGAACAAAGTCAACACTTCCAACCTATAATTTGATAGCTAGTCCAGTAGGACAACGATGTCTTACGAGACCATCACAAGCAGAGGTCGATAGCTTAGTCGCTATTTATGGTCGCAACAAGGACTTACTCCCAGAGTACTCAGATGTCTTAATCGTAGCTCTATCCTACTACCCTGAGCTACAGTCTACGCATATCAAATTTGAATATTCAAGCGAGCAAACGACTATGGCTTCCCGACCAGCGTCCGTTTTCTCTCCTAGGCGATATAAGATAGTTATCAACAACGACCCACAGTTCAAGGGGATACCTTTTGACTCTATTCCCTACAACGCAGCTGTTGGCATCGTCGGGCATGAGCTAGCACACATCGTGGAGTACGAGACCAAGACCCTCTTAGGTCTTCTAGACTGCTTGTTACTATACTCTGACAAGTCTCACGGGAAGGCATACTTCGAGAAGACAACAGATCTCACGACCATCCAGCATGGTTTAGGCTGGCAGCTCTATGACTGGGCTAAGTACGCTATGTATGATAACCAGATAGCTAGTGAAGAGTACAAAGCGTTCAAGCAACGCACATACTTATCCCCCGATGAGATCGAGCAGTACATACGCCACTACGCCAAGTACGCCACACCTTGTCTCAAGACTCTCCAAGCTGAGTAGGACACCTCGCCGACTATGAGTAAACAAGGGACACACTGGTGGGGATCGCCCTATACCTTTAGTGAGAAAATGGACTTCCTTAAATATAGGATCCTCTCACCCAAGGAACCTTCCGAGGTCAAAGCTCCTGAAGGTATGCAGCCCCTCGTCTCTGATTACACCTTTAGACCCGAAGCTTCTGAAAAGGGGAAGGAAATCTCAATGATCTTCACTGGAGATCTAATGCCCTTTGGCGATACTAAGCCAAGCCACACGATAGCACTGGAGCAGTTCCTAGCATCGGCGGACTATATTGTTTTTAATCTCGAGGGCGTTGTCACAGATAGACGACGCTTCCTCGCTCTATCCCATAGCCACACCCCACTCTACGACTATCTGCACACTTCGTTCGGACGAGGAGTAATCCTAAACGTAGCCAACAACCACGCCTCGGACTTCGGGCGCAAAGCGTTCAGTCTGCAAAACCAACGGCTTAGAGATCAAGGCTTCTTAGTCATCGGAGATACCCCTACACCACTTACGATTGAAGACCAAATCACACTCTCTGCTAGAACATTCCTAAGCAATCAGCCACCTATTATCGAGACGCTTAGCCTCACTCATCCATCAATTTCACACGAATGGAGACTGTTGCAACACACCTACAATATCTTTATGCCACACTGGGGCTATGAGATGCACCTCTCCCCCACGCAAGAGCAGATAGCGCTGTACCATAGCATCGTCCCAGCAATCTATGATAGTGTCATTGGCAATCACGCCCACACGCCCCAGCCAGTATATCTGTCTGAGAGCTCTGTCTTGGCAACATCTCTCGGTAACTATTGCTACCTCAATCACAACCCCAACCACTGGATGGGAAGCTTGTTGAAGTGTACTTTCGCCATTCAGGAGAGCCCTAATACAAAGCCTGTCCTCTCCCGTGTAGAGCTACGTCATACGATACAGCATATCACTAGGAGCAGGCTCCTACTAGACCTTGTGGACGCTATAGACTATCGCTCACTCCGCAAAGCGACCAACTTTTACCGCTGGAACTATCTCAAAGACCTCCTCAAGTAGCCCGTGTAAGGACGCACGACTAGTGTCTAGCAAGAGGACAGCCGTTACTCGTCTCGCTCTAACTTCTAACCTCTAATCTCTCATTTCTAACCTCTAATTCCCTCGATGCACTACGAGACCCTTCGATGACCCCGACAGCACACCTCCGAGGAAATCGCAAATGCCTCGGTAGAAAATAGGAATCCCCCACCGAGCAATCAAAAAATTCATCGGAACTTCGAAATCTTTCTTCCGAAGTTTCATTTCATTCTTCCGAACTTTTATTTCGCCCCTCCGTGAAGAAAGTTCATTCTCCACCGAGCTATTCGCAAATTTCTCCGTAGAAACCCAAAACCCTCAGACATGTCGGAGAGATTAGAGTGGATCTCTAGCGCTGTGTAGCCAATCATGAATCAGGTCTTTTTGCTTATCTGCTTTCTCTGTTTCTGAGAGCCAGATCATCGGGTGTCAGCCCTATGACGGACAGCTGACGATGTGCTCTATCTATTGAGAAAAGCGTATATTTGCGCTGTGATTGGTTCGTCCTCTCTTGATTTATACTCTCTAGAGGTGTCCAAACCATTACCGAACTAGCGTAATCAACACAAAACTTATAGGCGATATTATGAGAAAACTAATGACCGTCATTCTGCTCGTAGCGGCAGTTATCGTGGGCTATCTAGCAGTCATGAGCATCTTGACACCAGAGCGATTCTCCCAGATTCGTGTTGCTCGTGAGGCTCCTATCCAAGCACGTCTGAAGCAGATAGCTCTTGTGGAGAATGCTTTCCACGATGTCTACAACCGCTACGCTCCCGTGGATGAGCTGCGTCAGTTCCTCACTGATGGTAAGCTCTTTTACGTTCGCTCTGAGGGCGACTACACAGACGCTATGCGTGAGGCCGGTATGAATGAGCGCCAGGCTGCTGCCAAGGGGTTGATCGTACGTGATACCGTATGGCTGAGCGCACGCGACTCACTACTCAAGGGTGGCATGACGCCTGAGGAATTTCTACAGGTACCTGGCTTCCCTGAGTCTATCATAGAGATTGATACAGCATCTGTCGCTCAGGAGATCGGCGATGATGTCGTGATGGTGCCCGTCTTCCGCACGGCTGTACCTCTATCAGTCTACTTGGCTGATCAGGATCATCGACTCCTCAACGCAGCTATCAAGGAGGCAGAGGCTCGCTACCAGGGCACTGGATATCCTGGTCTAGCTCTAGGCTCTCTCAAGGAGGTTAAGAGCACGGGCAACTGGGAGTAATTCCCCTTTGGAAAACTCTCTGTTCCTACCGCCACACCGTTAGATACTGTGACACGGTTCTACAGATTTAGGCAATAGACTTTGAGTGCAGTCTGCTGACTCTCATCTCGCTCCTCGTATGAGGACAGAAGAATCGCAGAGCTTGAAGTCTGTTGTCTGACTCTATATTATATATAGCTACTATGCAGCAGCCTCCAGCACTACCTACAGATACATTAGCATCTGCAGTCCCATCGCTCGCATTGCGACTGACTGCAGATGGCTTTGTCTATCTATATGGTCTCTCGGGCGAAGAGAAAGAGGCGGGTGCACAGGAAAGCTATCACACTAAGATTCAAAGCCAGTTTGTACCAGTAGAGTGGTCTCGTGTCTCTGCTCTGTGGGGAGACATCATCGCACAGCACCCTCTCCTCAGTGATCCTGAGGGAGCGGTCCGCGTGCTCTACCCCGCCTCTCACTATGTGGTCATACCGAGTGGCATGAGTGGAGAGCAGGATGTACACTGGTGGCGACTGACGGCTCCTATCTTTGCGGATGAAGAGCAGTACTACAGCAACTCGTACACACTGGGCGATGGTAAGCCTAGTCTAGCTGTAGGCTTTAGTCATCTAGTCAAAGGCTTCCTACAGCGTAGCTTCGTAGCTTGCCAGTTTATTCCGACGATCCTACCCTTTGCCCAGCGGGTATTGCGACAGTCGTCCCTTCAGACGGGGCTCTCGCTAGGTGTCGAACTAGTGGAGGGTGGTTGCGATCTGGTACTATGTCAGTCGGGGAACTTGCTTCGGGCTAATCATTACAGTTGGCCTCGCTACCGCTCCTGGCAGCATCATCTCTACCAGGTCCTCTACTTCTTAAGTAAAGTATACTTGGACAGCTCCGTAGATCATGCGGCTCCCGTATCCATCATACTATCTGACGGGACGGCTGGTGCAGATAGCTTGGTAGGTGAGCTCCTACAGGCGCTTTACCGACAGTTCACGACTGCCGACTGGGACGTGTCTGTCATGCCGACAGACTATTGGTACGCTTGATAGAGTTATCGCGATGCGCATTATAGCAGGCAAATATGGTCGCCGTCGTCTCTCCCCGCCGAAAGGGTTGACGCTCCGCCCCACGACAGACATTGCCAAGGAGGCGCTCTTTAACAGTCTCTCGGCACAATATGATGTGGAGGGTATGCGGGTGTTGGATCTCTTTGCGGGTATCGGAAGTATTTCCCTCGAGTTCGTCTCTCGAGGAGCAGCCTCGGTGACATCAATCGAGAAGCATCCTAAGCATGCAGCCTTCATTAGGTCGGCCGCTGACACGCTAGACAAAGAGATCCTCTCGAGCAAGCAACTCCTCGTCCTCAATCGCTCCGTAGAGCAGTACTTACGTCAGTACGATGGGGAGCCTTACGACCTGATCTTTGCCGATCCACCCTACAACTTGCCGTGGATAAAGGATATACCCGACTTACTCTTCGCCAGTAAAGCGTGGTGTCCTAGCTCTATCTTCGTACTAGAGCACCCCGACACGGTGGACTTTGCTAGGTCCGCTCGTTTCGCTTGGCACAAGTCCTACAGCGCCGTACAGTTTACCTGCTTCGCTCCGACAGAAGAATAGCTATGCAGATAAGCACCCTTGACTTAGGCTCTCGCCCGCTACTGCTCGCACCGATGGAGGATGTGAGCGATGCGCCCTTTCGCCTGCTCTGTAAGCAGTTTGGCGCGAGCCTCGTCTACACCGAGTTCATCAGTGCCGATGCGCTCGTACGCTACGTTCCCAGTACAATGCGCAAGATGCGTATAGACCCGGCAGAACGTCCCGTAGCCATACAGATCTACGGTCGTGATGTGGAGACGATGTGCGAGGCGGCACGTATAGCCTGCCAATTGGAGCCTGACTTACTCGATCTCAACTTCGGCTGTCCCGTCAAGCGGGTAGCGGGCAAAGGTGCTGGCAGTGGTATGCTTCGTGAGCCCGAGCTGCTCCTAGAGATCACCGCTGCAGTGGTCGCTGCGGCCAATTGCCCCGTAACGGTCAAGACACGTCTAGGGTGGGATCACAACAGTCTTATCATTACCGAGCTGGCGCCACGCTTACAGGCTTGTGGCATCGCAGCTTTGACCATACACGGGCGTACGCGCAGCGATATGTACAAGGGGAGCGCTGACTGGACTTTGATCGGAGAGGTGCGCTCCAATCCTGAGATTCAGATCCCGATCATCGGCAATGGCGATATAACGACAGGCGAGGAGGTGCGGCACGCTTTTGACACCTATGGCGTGGATGGGGTGATGGTCGGACGAGCAGCTATCGGACAGCCATGGATCTTTGGCGAAATGCGTGCTGCCGTCGACCCAACCTTTACAGCACCAAAGCTAAGCTCTCAGCAACAACTAGAGATCCTAAAAGAAATCGTGCATAAGAATATTGAGAAGCTGGACGAGCGCCGAGGCATCCTGCATAGTCGTCGCCACCTAGCCGCCACACCACTCTTTAAGGGCATCCCCAACTTCCGTGCGCTACGCATAGCGATGCTCCAAGCCCCCACCCTAGCCGACCTGGACGATGTGCTAGCGCAGGTGGAGCCTCTGCTTCCTCAGACGGAGGGCTAGCTAGGCTAAAGCATCAGATGCGCCATAACGATAGCGCCGGCGACCGCTACGTTGAGCGACTCGCAATGGCTATCGACGGGCGACGGGATCGTAATCCTCTGAGAGACTAGAGCCGAGAGCTCGGGCGAGATACCATTACCCTCATTGCCTAGTACCAATATATAAGGTTGCTCAGATGCCAGCCGCAATGTGCGAAGCGGTACGCCATCGATGAAGGTCCCTATCACAGGTATCTCCGTCTTCTTCAGCATCGTGAGCAGAGCTGTCCTATCGGTGTAGCGATAAACCTGCACACGTGCCAAAGCGCCCATAGTCGCTTGTAGCACCTTGGGCGAATAGATGTCTGCGCATCCCTCTGTGCAGAGAACCTGTCTAATGCCCATCCAGTCGCAAGTGCGTAGGAGCGTCCCGACATTGCCTGGGTCCTGCACATCGTCTAGAAGGAGCGTGGGTTGTAGCAACGCTTGGGGAGCCTCTATGGTTGGGATCTCGCAAAGCGCCAGTAGCGGACGAGGGCTCTTCAGTCCACTCACCCGCTCTATCTGCTTCGGGTCAGGCAGGGTTACAGCCTCGGCAATGCTCGCTGGGCATCGCTCTAGCAGAGGCTCGACTAGCTCCGCTGTACCAACGAGTAGCTGGCAGCGATAAGCTGGTAGCATCTCGCCGATCAACTTCTCACCCTCAGCGATAAATAGGTTGGACTGCCGACGATACTTCGCCAGCTGCAAGCTTTTAATCAGCTTCACCTCTGCATGGGTGAGAGGGCGGTGCTCTATTTTCGTGCGCTCAGACATACTCTTATATTATAGGTAGACAATCTCTTTGAAGGCGTAGCGTCGCTCCTCCCCCGTAGTGGTCGTTAGGACGAGCTGTCCCTGAGGGCTTACCTCCTGGATCGTTGCTTCAAACGGCTCCTCCGTGGCGACATCACAGTAGCGAGCCCGAATGCCTCGCTGGTAAAGGAGATCGTTGTACTCTGCGTGCAGTGCCGCATAGTCTTGACGAGCAAGCTGCTCTCCTAGATGACGGAGCATCTGGCGGAGAAAAGCTTTCACATCATAGGTCTGCCCCGTCACAAGGTGCAAAGAGATCGCTTGCGGGAGCTCAGGCGGGAAAGCCTCCTCGTTGATATTCATTCCGATCCCAATAATCGTCTCTGCGACCGAGCCCTCGGCCAGAGCGTTGTGGATCAGGATGCCAGCTATCTTGTGGCCATTGACGAAGATGTCGTTCGGCCACTTGATCTCAATCGTATCCTCGCTAGAAAGCTGCTCCTTGTAGCTCTTATAAACCGCAAGGGCGGTCGCCTCACTGATAGACCAAATCTGCTGCAAAGGTCGATCTAGACGGAGGTATATTGAAGGGAGCGCATTGAGCCGAGGACTACTAAACCAACTATTGTTTAGCTGTCCTCGTCCTGCCGTCTGATAGTCCGTATGTATGACTGTCCCCGAGGGGAGGCTGGGCCTCTCCTGTAGAAGCTTGACCAGGTAGTCGTAGGTGCTCTCTATCGGGTGGCCTAGTTCGGTTATCTCAAAGGAGATCTTGCTCATTCTGTGCTTGGTTATAGATTTCTATTCCGAGGGGCAGGAGACGCTGCTGGATCTTCGGGAGCTTGCGCCACACCTGCGCATAGGAGTGACGTAAGAGCCGAGCGATCCACTCCTCAGACTCACTAGTCGGCAGCTCCAGCTGTACCCAGTGCTTCTTATTCAGGTGAAAGGCGGGCTGCAGGTCACTATGCCGACCCAGCAATGGCTCTATCAAATCAGGGTTCACCTTGAGCGACACCATGCCTGGATCATGCTCCAGCCACAGCAGCGCAAAGATGCGTCGCGATAGACGGTAGGTCACCACCTCTGGACCAAAAGGCGCGTCCACCTCGCAGTAGGGCAACTGACGACAGAGCTCATCTATTTGGCTTATCCCATTCATTTCAGTACTTTTGTAACCAACCTTATGTAGAACCTCCACAAAGTTACGATGAAAGTCCTTTACCTTGCCACACACAACGCTCACAAGCTCCTCGAAATCCAGTCGATGCTCGGAGATACTTGCGAAGTGCGCTCAGCCTCTTCGCTAGGACACTACACAGCTCCCGACGAAAGCGCCTCCACGCTCCTAGGCAATGCCACCATCAAGGCGCAAGCGGCTCTACGACCTCTACCACAAGCCCTGCATTGCAGATGATACGGGGGCTCTTTGTCGAGGCGCTAGGCGGTGACCCAGGCGTGCACTCAGCTCGATACGCTGGTCGTGACGGTGACGACGTGGCCAATAGGAAGCACCTCCTGGACTCCTTAGCCTCACACCCCGAGCCGTGGCGCGCTTACTTCGAGTGCGTTATCGTATTGATCGATAGTCAGGGAGAGCAGCACCATTTCGTAGGTCATGTCGCAGGACGGATCATTGACCACGAGGAGGGCACCGAAGGCTTTGGCTACGACAGCCTCTTCGTACCAGAGGACTTTGACAAGACCTTTGCCATGATGAGTCCACAAGAGAAGAATGCCATCAGCCACCGCACACGAGCCGTTGACCAGCTCCGCACATACCTTACCCAGCACAGCCTATGAAAGCCTCCATACACCTACTCCTCCTCCCGCTCCTTCTGTGCACCCTCCCGCTAACAGCTCAAGAGCCACTGTGGCAGTGGCATCTAGCCGTAGGAGATGTAGAGCTTGTCGCTGATCTGCCCGAGCAGGTACTCTTCACCACCGAGGGCGTCATCGGCACCGTCTCTCCAGAGCATCCCAATGAGATCCACCTCCTTGATGGCTTGACCCCTATCAGCGACCTCGACGCTCGTATGATCCGCTACTCGCCTAGCCACAAGGTCACCACCGTCTACTACGCTTCGGGGCGTATTGACCTCATCTACAGTGACCACATCTACAACCTTGTAGGCATCAGCGACAATAGCAACCTCAACGACAAGACCGCCACGCGCATCTTCTATTATAAGGAGTACGCCTTCATCGCTGGTCACTTTGGGCTCATGCAGATCGATCTCAACAATCATCAGATCGTTGCCACAGCCTTCCTAGGCAAAGAGGTGCTAGACGCCTTTGCTCTAGACGAAAAGCTCTATGCGCTAACCAAGGAAGGGCTACGCTCTAGTACCCTCTCGCAAAATCTCCAAGACCCCGCCTCATGGAGCCTCATCAGCGGTCTACCAGCAAAGGAAATGACCTCCATCACCGCCCTACCCGATGGCTCGCTCTGGTACATAGACAGCCTGAAGAACCTCTATCGCACCACGCTAACCCAAGCCAGTGCTACCCCTCAGATGATGGCGCAGAGTGGCTGGGCACAGCGTCTCTTCCCGCTAGCCGATGGCGTTGCCGTCGCAGGCGCTGACTCGCTACTCGTATGGCGATCTGGAGGCGAACGCATACGCATTGATCTACCCGCCCGTCTGCAGAGTCTTTCAGGCGACAGCTCAGCAGATCGGCTATGGTTCACAGCGGGGGGCTCTCTCTACAAAGCCAATCTCGCCTCCGCCTCCGAGGGCAAAGTCTCTCTCGACAAGCTATCCCTTGAAGCCAATGCCCCAAAGGTCAATAAGCACTTCTACATCACCTTTCAGCATGGCAGGCTCTACTCCGTCAGCGGAGGGCGTAACTACAACGCCTTCTGGATACCAGGTCACATCCAGATCTACACCCCACCGCGATGGGACAACTGGACCTACTGGCAGATCGTCGAGCAGACCAACTACATCCCCGTCTACGACCTCGTCTCCATCGCCGTTGACCCGCATGACGCTAACCACTACTTCGTTGGTTCTTGGGGCGAAGGACTCTATGAGATCCAAGGGCGCTTGATCCTCAATCGATACACTCCAGACAATGCTCCATTCGTCAGAGCTTGGGACAATGACTCACCCACAGCACACAACGTCCGTGTCGGCTCCCTCTGCTACGACCCTCGTGGCAACCTATGGATGGCGCAAGGTCAAGGGTTGGTAGCCAACCCCCTCGTAGTGCGCACTCCTGATGGCACGATGAAAGCTATCTCGTACCCAGACATAGAGTTGGTCAACGCTTTCGGTCCTATGCTGGCGCTACCCAATGGTGTCAAGTGGCTACTCATATACCACCGCAGTGCTGATGGCAATAACGGTGTCTTCATCTTTGACGACAAGGGTACACCGCTAGATCAGTCAGACGACGAGTATCGCCTCGTCTCTAAGTTTGTCGATCGTACTGGCAAGGAGATTGCCGCCAAGCGCTACTACGACCTAGCTCTAGATCCATCGGGTAGCCTTTGGATAGCTACTGACAAAGGGCCCATCTGCGTCGCCAATCCCAGTAGCTTCATCTCGCAAAGCACCCCGCTAGCCTCTAGACCCGTAGGGGGACAGGAGCCCAACCTTTACTACGTCCTCGACAATATGCCCATCACCGCCATCGCCATCGATGCGCTCGGCAATAAATGGTGTGGCACTGGATCAGACGGGCTCTACCTCCTCTCCTCCGATGGCACCAAGCTCCTAGCACACTACACCAAGGACAATAGTCCCCTACTCACCAACGATGTCCTCTCCCTCGCCATCGACAAGGAGCGAGGAGTCCTCTACATCGCCACCTCGGCAGGACTCGTCTCCCTCTATATAGGTCAGACGAGTGACTGGTCCGCACAGAGCAAAGAGGTCTACATCTACCCCAACCCGCTACGCCCCGAGGACCCAGACCTCATCACCCTCACCCAGCTCCCCGCCGGCACTACCGTACGCATCCTAGACGGTGCGGGCAATCTGATCTATCAGGAGGTAGCGCAGACAGGCGAACTCACCATCACCACCCGCCTACCGAGCGGTGAGCGCTACCCCTCAGGCATTTACCACGCATTACTATCCGACAGCGAGGGCAAGCACAGCTACTCCATACCCTTTGCCGTCATATAATCTATATCGCTTTTATGAAGAAACTTCTCTTTCCCTTACTCCTATTACTATCCAGCGTCATGCTACTAGCACAGAGTCAAAGCTCCAACCGCAGCGAAGGTGCCATCACACCCAAGCTCCTACAGAAGCTCCAGCAAGCTACTCCAAAAGCTCCTGCCGAGCGAGCCCTCCACAATAGTATCGTACAGAACGGCATGGTACTCGCCAATGCCGAACTCGCGACACCGCCCGATGACCACTTCACCTACCGAGTACCCACGAAGGGGATTACGGATCAGAAGAGATCTGGGCGCTGCTGGCTCTTCACCGGACTCAACGTCCTGCGGGCTAAGTTCATCAAGGACAACAACCTCGGAGAGTTTTACTTCTCCCACTGCTACTCCTTCTTTTGGGATCAGCTAGAGAAGGCCAACCTCTTCCTCGAGGGCATCCTCGAGACTCGCACGCTCCCCATCACTGACCGCAAGGTGGAGTGGCTCTTCCAGCACCCGATCAATGACGGCGGGCAGTTCACCGGTATCTCGGACAACCTCCTCAAGTACGGTGTCGTGCCCAGTGACGTGATGCCCGAGACCTACAGTAGCAACAACACCTCACGCCTCTCCTCACTCATAGCCAAGCTCCTCCGACAGGGTGGTATGGAGCTCCGCGCCAAGGCCGAGCAAGGCGCCACACTGGCTGATCTGCGCAAGGTGAAGGAGACTACCCTCCAAGCCATCTACCGTCTCCTCTGCCTCAACCTTGGCACACCGCCCACCACCTTTGAGTACACCCTCAGAGATGCTGACGGCAAGGTCCTCTCAACCAAGGAGTACACCCCGCTAAGCTTCTACAAGGAGCATATCGGTCTCAATCTCAAGGATGACTACGTGATGATTATGAACGACCCCTCGCAGCCCTACTACGAGACCTACGCTATCGAGTATGATCGCCACGCATGGGACGGCAAGGACTGGACCTACATCAACCTCCCGATGGAGGAGATCAAACAGATGGCCATCGCATCCCTCAAGGATGGCAGCATGATGTACTACTCTTGTGACGTAGGCAAGGAGCTCAATAAAGAGTCTGGCCTACTCACCCTCGGCTACGATGACTACGAAGCTATTACGGGCGTACCGATGACTATGACAAAGGGCGAGCGCATCGCATCCTTTGACAGTGGCTCCACACACGCTATGACACTCGTAGCAGTAGACCTAGACAAGTCGGGCAAGCCGACCAAGTGGATGGTCGAGAACAGCTGGGGCGCCACCTCTGGACATCAGGGGCATCTGATCATGACGGACGCATGGTTTGACGCATACACCTTCCGTTTAGTAGTCAATAAAAAGTACCTCACGCCACGTGCCAAGGAGCTTCAGGGCAAGACACCCAAGCTACTACCCCCGTGGAGTCCTATGTTTCGTGCCGAAGAGTAGTCGTCAAGTAGTGCCCTCCGCCTCAGCACATCGGATAGCACGCCTATCGCACTAATCGCTATCTAACTTCAGGCACACAGAGCAACTAGAGCAGGCTCAATCGCTTCGTCGAGGCGGTTGAGCCTGTTGCTTTATCTCTGCGTGTCAGCTGGCGTCACCCTATGAGGAAACTTTGCCACCCCCCTATGAGAATTTATTTTCATGCCTATGAAAATGGATTTTCTCCCGCATAAAAATGGATTTTCATCCGCATGAAAATGGATTTTCATCCGATGGGAATTGGATTTCCTCGTATTTATAGTGTTGAGCTATCCTGGACCTATTTCGGCGAATTGTCGAAGAAACGAACTTTCTACCGAGGAAATTGAGATTCTCCAGGGAGCAAACGGCAAATTCCTCCGAACTTCGAAATCTTTCTTCCGAACTTTCATTTCATTCTTCCGAACTTTTATTTCGCGCCTCCGTGGAGAATATCCGCTTTCCACGGAGCTATCTGTCTATTCCTCCGTGGAGATTGCTATTTATAGGCACCGTGAGGTAGCTTTGGTCGCTCCCCTTCCCACGTCTACTCGGATAAATGTGGTATATTTGCAAACGTTACAAGCAGATTTAAGCAATAGATAGCTAATATCGCCGATATGAAAGAAGACAATTACGACTTTGTGGAGACCGCATTGCCCAACGTTGGCTCAGGGGGCATGGTCATTCCCTTGCCGAACGTTATAGATGAAGATGAGATACTTGACGATGAGCATGACGCTCTTAAGGTACTCTTTCATAGTACCTTTCCCGTGCTACCCGTCTTCAACGCTGTCCTCTTTCCCTGTGTCTTGCAGGCAGTCATGCTGACTGAGGACAAGCAGATAGATGCCGTGAGCAACGCCATGTCTAAGGGGCAATACATCGTTGCCACGACTTACATCGGATCAGACCCCGACACCCCCATCACACCCAGCTCGCTCGCCAAGGTAGGCGTACTCTGTATCGTCGAGGATATGATTCACCCCTCGCCAGACAATGTCGTAGCGATCATACGAGGCGTCATACGTGTCCACACCAGCAACTATACGCAGACGAATCCCTACCTGCGCTGCCGGGTCGAGTCACCACGATTACTACCCAATACGGAGAATTGTCTGACAAACGACACGGAGCTTTTTGTTGCGTTCAATAAGCTACGCTACGAACTGGTCGAGCTGGTCAAAATACGACACATGGAGGGTGCTGAGGACTTTGTCGAGGCACTCAATGCTAAGAACAATCTCCCCTTCCTCATCAACTTTACTGCAGCTTATCTCTCACTAGTCTATCGAGCTAAGCTGGAGCTACTGAAGATCGCCGATACGACGGAACTGGTCATGGAGCTGATCAGCTATGTGCGCCAGACGAGCGAGCTCGTACAGATCAATGAGAAGATTGCCAAGCAGACTCAGTCTGACATGGACGAGATGCAGCGCAAGCACTTTCTAGAGCAGCAGATACGTACCATCCGCGAGGAACTGGGCGAGGGAGACTTTGCCGACCAAACAATCGCAGAGCTACGTGAGGCTGCGACGAAAAAGCAGTGGAGCGAAGCGGTGCAGAAAACCTTCGACCGTGAGCTGGGCAATCTAGAGCGCATCCCGACGCAAGCTCCCGAGTACTCGATACAGCTACAGTACCTGCGCCTGATGATTGACCTGCCGTGGCAGGAGTATAGTCAGGATCAGTTTGACCTCAAGCATGCGGAGGAGATACTAAACCGTGACCACTTCGGCCTAGAGCGTGTCAAGGAGCGTATCCTAGAGCATCTAGCCGTCATCAAGCTCAAGAACGACCTCAAGTCCCCGATACTCTGTCTCTACGGCCCTCCAGGTGTGGGTAAGACTTCACTGGGTAAGAGCATCGCCGAGAGCCTCGGGCGTAAGTATGTGCGAATCTCCCTCGGAGGTCTGCACGACGAGGCGGAGATACGTGGACACCGACGCACCTACATAGGAGCAATGTGCGGACGTATCATAGACAGCATCAAGAAGGCGGGGACGAGCAATCCAGTCTTCGTACTAGATGAGATAGACAAGATCTCGTCAGACTACAAGGGCGACCCCGCAGCAGCGCTCCTAGAGGTGCTAGACCCAGAGCAGAATGTGGCCTTCCACGATAACTACCTAGACGTAGACTATGACCTGAGCAAGGTGCTCTTCATCGCTACGGCGAATACGCTCAGCACCATCTCGCGTCCGCTCCTAGACCGTATGGAGCTGATACAGGTGTCGGGCTATCTACTGGAGGAAAAGGTCGAGATAGCTCATCGTCATCTCGTACCTAAGGAGCTGGAGGCGCACGGACTGACGAGCGACCAGTTTGCTATAGACACCGACGCTCTGACCTATCTCATCGAGGGCTATACACGAGAGAGTGGCGTGAGGTCACTACAGAAGAACCTCGCAGCGCTCATGCGTAAGCAGGCTAAGCGTGTCGCCATGGGCCAGAAGTACAGCGTACAGATCACTCCTGAGATCATACAGCAAGACCTTCGCACGCCACCCTACACACGAGACATATGGCAGGACTTTGGCATGCCAGGCATCGTCACGGGTCTAGCCTGGACTGAGGTAGGTGGAGAAATCCTTTTCATTGAGAGCTCTACGCATCGTGGCAAGGAGGGCAAAGTGACTCTCACGGGCAATCTAGGAGATGTGATGAAGGAGAGCGCCGTCATCGCTCTAGACTATATCAAGGCTCACTGCGAGGAGCTGGAGATACCTGAGAGCACCTTTGACAAGCTGGAGATACATCTACACGTCCCCGAGGGGGCTATTCCGAAGGATGGTCCGAGTGCTGGTATCACGATGGCAACTTCGCTCGTATCGACTTTGACCAGGCGCACGGTCAAGCCACGCATCGCCATGAGTGGTGAGATAACGCTCACAGGGCGTGTCCTCCCCGTGGGTGGTATCAAGGAGAAGATCTTAGCTGCCAAGCGGGCTGGCGTCAAGACGCTCATCCTGAGCAAAGAGAATGAGAAGGACATTTTAGACATCAAGCCTATATACATTGAGGGCTTGACCTTCTCCTATGTAGAGACGATCAAGGAGGTGCTGGACCTAGCGCTCAACGATTAGCCACACGCCCCTAAAACTTTAGAGTCTATGAATACAGAGCAGCAGTATCATAAGGTGGTCGCAGAGTGTAGGACGCTTTTTGCCCAGAAGCTACATGACTACGGAGCTTCCTGGCGTATCCTGCGTCCCTCCTCACTCACGGATCAGATCATGATCAAGGCGCTACGCATACGCTCCCTAGAGACGAAGGCGGAGCAGCGTGTCGATGAGGACGTAGACAACGAGTACATAGGCATCGTCAACTATGGCATCATCGGTCTCATACAGCTAGAGCGCACACCGAGCGACAAACCTGACCTATCGCCCGAAGAGGCACTGGAGCTATACGACCAACTCATCGAGGAGACTTACCAGCTGATGGTCGACAAGAACCACGACTACGACGAGGCGTGGCGCAAGATGCGTATTAGCTCGATAACTGACATCATACTGACAAAGATATTTCGCACTAAGGAGATCGAAGACCTCGCAGGCAAGACGCTGGTGAGCGAAGGCATAGCGGCTAATTATCAGGATATGATAAACTACGCTATCTTTGCACTCATCAAGTTGCGCTTCGATCAGGCATAGCGTACACCACATTTACAGATAATCCTATGAGCTGTCAACGAGTCCAATACATCCTATCCGAGCTCTCCCGCATCCTACTAGCAGCTCTCTTACTCTTCTCGGGATTTGTCAAGGGGGTAGACCCTATAGGAGGTGCGATCAAGATAGAGGAGTACCTCAGAGTGATGGGACTGGGAAGTCTGCAAGCTATGGCTCCCGCACTTTCGGTGGCACTCTGCTCCTTTGAGTTCCTCCTCGGAGGCTTTCTCTTGATGGGACTCTGGAGGAGGTTCACAGCCTGGGCCACGACCCTCTTCATGGGAGTGATGACGCTGGTGACGCTTTACTTAGCGCTCTTTAACCCTATCAGCGATTGCGGTTGCTTTGGCGATGCGCTCAAGCTGACCAATTGGCAGACCTTTGGCAAGAATGTCTTCTTCATGGCTGTCACGATAGTTTACCTGCTCACCTACCGCAAGGCGAGCCGTCCTTTGCGCGGTATCACTGGCTCCGTAGCTACGGCTTTACTTCTATTGGGCTGGGGTATTTTCGTGGGAGGAAACCTAAGGCATCTACCACTCATAGACTTTCGCCCCTACAAGGTCGGTGCCTCGCTACGAGAGCTGACAATGATCCCTGAGAATGCGCCTCAGGAGGAGATCGAGTACCTCTTTATCTATGAGAAGAATGGGCTGCGAGAGACATTTAATATGGAGGAGCTCCCCGACTCCACATGGACTTACATAGACCGCCAGGAGCGGGTCATCAAGGAGGGCTACAAGCCTCCTGTCATGGACTTTGCGATCTATGCGGGAGGAAGCTCTCAGCAAGCGACAGAGCGAGAGGTGACTCAGACGATGCTACTCAATGAGAGTCCGCAGATATGGGTCATAACGCCAAACTGGGAGACGATACCCATACAGATGGGACGCAAGCTCAACGCACTCTACGACTGGGCTGAGTCTGTCGGTGTCGCTATGTACGGCATCTCTGGCAGTACGCCCGAAGAGCGTGGACGCTGGCGCAATAAGACGGCAGCCGCCTATCCGCTCTACTTTTGCGATGGGACAACGATCAAGACGATGGCACGGGCGCAGCCCTCTGTCATACTGGTCTCTGACGGTGTCATCCTAGACAAGAGAGCTGCTCGAGACTTGCCCGACAAATACACAGATCAGGATTACGAAAAGCTCTCCGCCTTACTACGACAAGCACCTCACGCTGGACTGCACATAGAGCGTTGGGGGCTCCTCGTTGCTTGGATTATCTTTTGCCTTGTCATGCTAATCCAAAGCGTACAGTGGGAGGACAAGTCTAAGTACTCCGAGTATCAAATCAAGACTAAATAACCAACACAACAATATCATGGACAAGAGAACACTCATCGTAGCTGGAAACTGGAAGATGAATATGACCCTCGACGCAGGGCTCCAACTCATCACAGAGATCAAAGAGCAGGTGGCTAAGCTCAGCAACCCCTGTAAGGTAATCCTAGCTCCTCCTTACATTCACTTGGGAGCGATGAAGGGACTGCTCGCAGGAAGTAGCATAGAGTATGCTGCACAGGACTGCTCAGCACACGAGGCTGGTGCTTACACTGGCGAGGTGTCCGCTGAGATGATACGCTCCTGTGGCTGCACCTACGTCATCATCGGGCATAGCGAGCGCCGTGCTTATCACAAGGAGAGCGCCGAGCTACTGGCTCAGAAGATTGATCAGGCTCTAGCTCATGGGCTCAAAGTCATCTTCTGCGTTGGCGAGCAGCAGGCTGAGCGTGAGGCAAACCGCTACTTCGAGGTGGTCGATGAGCAGCTACGTGGTTCCCTAGGACATCTCTCTCACGAGCAGATGGAGCAAATCGTCTTGGCTTACGAGCCTGTATGGGCTATCGGTACTGGCCTGACGGCAACGCCTGAGCAAGCACAAGAGATGCACCAGCACATTCGCCAGACGGTGGCATCGCTCTTTGACAAGAAGCTAGCAGACCTCACCACGATCCTATACGGAGGTAGCTGCAAGGCTTCGAATGCTGAGGCGCTCTTCTCACAACCCGACGTCGATGGCGGACTCATCGGAGGAGCTGCACTCAAGGCCGATACATTCTTACCCATTATCACAGCAAATAAATGAGGCTTCTAGCGCCTATCAGGCATTCACTCGTCCTACTCTTGAGTGTGACCGTACTCTCGGGCTCGCTTGTAGCTCAGGAGCGCACTCAGGAGCAGGACATATTCGCCCAGATAACTGCACAAAGCAGTGGAGGCAACGTGACTATCACGCAGCCTAACTGGTTGCGCAATCTCGTAGGCAAGACGACCTTTCATACCGCTAGGTCAAGCGTCCGAACGGGGTATCGCATACAGGTCTACACGAGCAATATGCGTGGTGCTAAGCAGGAAGCTTACCGCTTAGCTAGCCAAGTGAGGGGTGCTGTGCCTGAGCTCTCTGCTTACGTCACTTATAGCGCCCCCTTCTGGCGTCTATCGGTCGGCGACTACGGTTCGCGACAAGAGGCTCAGCAGCAGCTCAACGCTTTGCGTGCCTCCCACCCACGACTCATGCGAGAAGCCTACATCGTGCGGGAGAAGCTACGCTCGCACTAGGATCTACTCACATCTGTATCATCCACCGACTTATCATTAGAACTCTTTTTCCTGAAAACCATCTTTACATACATGGAAGAGCCCCAGAAGATATTACACACTAATCAGAACTACGTGGTCAGCGACTTTCTGTCTGAGTCACAGCTAGAGCGGATGAAAGGTCACGTCAATGCGCTCCTCACAGAGCTAGGCGAAGACCCCACCCGTGAAGGGCTACTCAAGACTCCCGAGCGAGTCTCTAAGGCACTCCACTTCCTCACCAAGGGCTACCAAGAAGACCCCTTAGCGATCCTACGTGCTGCTACTTTTAGAGAGGATTACCAGCAGATGGTCATCGTACGGGATATAGACTTTTACTCTCTCTGCGAGCATCACATGCTACCTTTCTTTGGCAAGGTACATGTAGGCTACATCCCCAACAAGTATATCACGGGGCTTAGCAAGATACCTCGCATCGTCGATGTCTTCGCCCGTCGTCTACAGGTGCAGGAGCGACTGACCACACAGATCAAAGACTGCATCCAGCAGGCGCTCTCACCACTAGGCGTCATCGTCGTCATCGAGGCACAGCACATGTGTATGCAGATGCGTGGCGTACAGAAGCAAAACTCGTTCACTACGACGAGCGACTTCACGGGAGCCTTCAAAGAGTCGAAGACTCGTGAGGAGTTTTTCAACCTAGTACGTAAGAGTTAGCCCTGCATATTCACTTAGTTCACACGGCACGAAACCATTTATGATACATCACTATCACGTAACCTCTGAGGCTGAGGAGACCTTCTCTCTAGACTTTGAGATACAAGCTGACACCACCTTTGCTCAGCTCATGGATCTGCTAATAGACACCTTAGACTTTGACCCAGCATCAATCGGTATGTTTTATCTCTGCGACGATCGCTGGGAAGAGATCGGACAGGTAGCCTCTAACGACTTCTTTGAGACCGATGCTGGCAACCAATATGATATCGAAAGCTCTCGCCTAGAGGATCTGCTTGACGAGACAGGAGCGCGGATGCGTTATCTCTTTGACCTCTTTGAGGATCGCTATCTACGCCTTCAGCTAGTCAAGATACATAGTGGCTCGCTGTACAGCCCCCAGATCATCTCTCTAGAGGGCAAGAAGCCTCGGCAGACGAATCCCGAGGAGTTTGTCGGCAGTCTAGGCGGTGACGCACTCTCTGGCGATACTCCTCTAGGGATGATGGACGAAGCCTTTGGCGAGGAGCTCTTTAATGCTGACGAGCTCTCCAGCGATGGCTTTAGCATCGTAGATGAAGAGTAAGAGCTAGCATCCTCTCCGATGAGCTGCTGCACGGGCAAACTGAAGGAGGTCTCCCCTACACTGATCGTACTCACAGGAGCTACAGGCGTAGGCAAGACCTCCTTTGCTATAGCACTGGCTCGTCGTCTAGGCTCCACCGCCCAGCCCTTACCGATCCTCTCGGCAGACTCTCGGCAGATATACCGTGGCATGCCGATCGGCACCGCCACCCCCACGGAAGAGGAGCGACGACTAGCTCCTCATTACTTCGTAGCGACCCATGAGATCACTGAACCGTATAGTGCTGGGCGCTATGAGCTAGAGGTGATAAAGCTCCTAGAGCAACTCTTTCGGGAGCAGACCGTCGTCATCCTTTGCGGTGGATCAATGCTCTACATTGACGCTATCTGTAGTGGCATAGACGACATCCCCCCTGTTGATCTAGCGGTACGTGCGCAGCTTCACGAGCGCTATCAGAGAGAGGGTCTGGCAGGCATCCTTGCTGAACTACAGCTCGTTGACCCGCTGTACTATAATAAGGTAGACCATTGCAATCATCGTCGTGTGATGCATGCGCTAGAGGTGTACCTCAGCAGCGGTGCGCCACTCTCCTCTTACCACTCAGGCGAAGATGCCGACCGCCCCTTCCGTCTGCTCACCTATGCCCTGACACGTCCCCGTGAGGAGCTCTACCAGCGCATCAACCAGCGCGTGGAGATGATGATTGAGGAGGGCTTGGTCGAGGAAGCTAAGGCGCTCTACCCTCATCGTCAGCTCAATGCGCTCAATACGGTAGGATACAAAGAGCTCTTTGCACATTTCGATGGGCAATACGATCTAGCAGAGGCGATACGACTCATACAGCGCAATAGTCGCCACTTTGCCCGTAAGCAACTCACCTGGCAGCGACGCCATCACGAGTTCGCTCCGCTTGACCTGTCCACACCCTGGGAACCCCTCCTAGAGCGTATCCAGCAAGACTTACTCACCCAGCCACAGACCACCAGATGAAAGCAGACTCACCCCTTCAGCCAGCCAAGCCATTAGCCAAGGTCTCTACTAAGACCACCATCAAGCAGTGGAGCGAGGAGGACCGTCCTCGCGAAAAGCTCCTCAGACTTGGCGCTCGGCACCTCTCAGATGCTGAGTTGCTGGCTATCTTCATCAACTCTGGCACGGAAAAGGACTCAGCTCTAGACCTAGCGAAGCAGATCATGACGGGTCTAGATAACGACTTAGGTCAGCTCCTAGAGATAGACCATGCCTACCTTACAGGTTGCGAACCAGGAGAGAAGAAAAAGCGATTTGCTGGACTAGGTGATGCACGCGCCTGTACCATACTCGCAGCCATCGAGCTGGGACGCAGACTACGAGACACACCACCGCCTCGGCGCACACCGATCACCTGTAGCCTAGACGCTTATCGCGTCTTAAGACGTCATCTAGAGAGCTTAGACCATGAGGAGCTAAGGTGCCTCTATCTAGATGCCTCAGGGCGAGTCATCAAGGACGAATTGGTCTCCTCAGGAGGAGTCAGCCACGCTGTAGCCGATCTGCGCCTTATCTTGGCTCCCGCCATCACGCACTACGCCTCGGCTATCATACTAGCGCACAATCACCCCACGGGTCACCTACAGCCCAGTGCCGAGGATATGGACCTCACTAAGCGGGTCAAGCAGGTAGCCTCCGTCTGCAACATACGTCTCAACGACCACCTCATCCTCGGTCGTTACCACGCCTCCGTCACCTCTGACGGCGAGCGCTCCCACTACCTGAGCTTTGCGGACAATGGTCTGCTCGCATCGCTCTAGCTCCACACTTGAGGTAAAAGTACTACCTTTGTGGCATAGATAACTATCTAACTAACACTCTCACGCATGAATCGCATCAAACGAATTGGCGTACTCACATCGGGCGGTGATGCCCCAGGCATGAATGCCGCTATACGTGCCGTCGCCAGAGCCTCTCTATACCACGGTATCTCTGTATGTGGCATCATCAAAGGCTATACAGGACTTATTGAAAACAATGTCATAGAGCTTACCGTCGAGAACGTAAGCAACATCATACAGCGTGGAGGTACAATCCTCAAGACAGCCCGAAGCCATGAGTTCGAGACTCCCGAAGGACGTGCTCGCGCCTACCAAGTCATCCAGGAAAATGAGATCGATGGGCTCGTCGTCATCGGAGGCGACGGCTCTCTCACTGGTGCACGCTTACTAGCCAATGAGCACAACCTCCCCACCGTAGGCATCCCAGCCACCATCGACAACGACCTCGCTGGCACCGACCTTACGATAGGTTATACGACAGCTCTCAATACCATTATGGATGCTGTTGACAAGCTGCGAGACACCGCCTCAAGCCATGAGCGCATCTTCTTCGTCGAGGTGATGGGACGTGAGTCTGGCTTCCTCGCACTCAATGGCGCTATCGCTACTGGCTCTGAGGGCGCTCTCATCCCCGAAGACCCCACCAGTACCGAGTCGCTCAAGAAGATGATCGAGAGTGGCTTCCGCAAGACCAAGAGCAGCAGCATCATCCTCGTCACCGAGAGTGGGGAGCGCGAGGGGCAGACACTCTTCATCGCAGATGACTTCAAGCGTCGCTACCCTAAGTTTGACATCCGTGTCACCATCCTAGGGCACCTACAGAGAGGTGGTATACCGTGTGCTACCGACCGTATCATGGGTAGCCGAATGGGTGCAGCCGCCGTGCAGGCGCTCCTTGATGAGCAGCGCAATGTGATGATTGGGTATGACAACGATGAGATCGTCTACGTACCATTTGTCAAGGCTACCAAAAAGCAAAAGCGCATCGACCCCGAGCTCATCGACCTGCTACACATGCTCTCTATCTAAAGAAGCTCCACACTTGAGTACACTGCTCACCAAGCTACACAGCTGGTACCAAGAGAATCATCGTAAGCTCCCCTGGCGAGACATACACGACCCCTATCGTATATGGCTCAGTGAGGTGATCCTACAGCAGACGCGGATAGATCAGGGGACGAGCTACTATTTACGATTTGTCGAGCACTACCCCACCGTCTCAGACCTTGCTATAGCACCGCTTGATGAGGTGCTCAAGCTCTGGGAGGGGCTGGGATACTACAGCCGTGCTCGCAACTTACATCGTGCAGCTCAGCTCATCGTCCATGAGTTGGGCGGCACCTTCCCCGCTGACTACCAGTCAGTCCGCGCCCTCCCTGGCATTGGCGACTACACCGCTGGAGCCGTCCTCTCCTTTGCTTATGATCAACCATACCCCGCCGTCGATGGCAATGTGCTCCGCGTACTGAGTCGGCTCTATGCCTCTGAGGAACCGATAGACACCACCCAGGGAAAGAAGTACTACACCGCTCTAGCCAGACAATTGGTCGAAAAAGCGCCACATCCAGGACTACACAACCAAGCGATGATCGAGCTAGGCGCACTCATCTGCACCCCTCAGCTATGTGACTGCACCCGCTGTCCCGTCCGCAGCGAATGCCCCTCTGCCGATAGCCCTGAGCGAGCCAGCTTACCACGCAAAGCGCTCAAGCTCTCCGTCCAGCCCCGACACTTAGGCTATCTCTTTGTACTCAAGAGAGGACTAGACCAGTGGCAGACGATACTCTACCAGCGCCCCACAGGCGACATATGGGCCAAGCTCTACCAGCCCACACTACTATACGACCAGCCCGTAGCTCCGCAAGAGGAGCTACTCCTACAGCCTCTCCCTGAGCCACCTGCAGCACTAGCGCATTGCCCGCTACGCCCTTTCAGACGATATAAGCATCGGCTCACGCACCGACAGCTCTACATCGACTGCTACTACACCATACTCCCTGACAGTAGCACCCCACGGCTGCCCGATGGCGGTGTGTGGGTACCGCTACACGATGAGAGCGAGTGGCTAGCACTCCCGATCACGCTCAAGAAAGCACTCCAGCAGCTCACCTCCCATATTGAGACTGCTAAATAGTTACTTCATCCACGTCTTCCTGTTCGCCTGCCGCAGGAGTCATTAGCTCCTCAACAGAAGAGGTGCCCTACAACCAAGTAATTGGTCATAGGGCACCTCTTTGTTAGTTGTTGTGTCATCTAGTGATGACGTGGCACAGGCTTAGTCCTCCATTGGAGAGAACTGATCCTTGGAGACACCACAGAGTGGGCACTCCCAGTCATCAGGTAGATCCTCAAAGGGTGTGCCTGGAGCTATACCGCTATCGGGATCGCCCTCTGCAGGGTCATATACATGGCCACATACATCGCAAACGTACTTTTTCATAATTCTTTCTTTGTAATAGAGTGTTAGTTAGAACGGGGGCTACCTTTTCCTTTTATTGAAGAGTCCTACTACTAGAAGTATCACACAGGCACCCACGACGGCACAGACTAGCTGCGCCCACCACGAGTCACCTGCCGTGGCTCCGAAGAAGCTGTAGACCCAGCCTCCGACAAGACCTCCGAGCATACCGATGATTATATTCCATAGGCAACCCAGTGAGCGACCTCGCATGATCCAGCCTGCGATAGCTCCTGCCGCAAGACCTATTAGCAAACTCCAAAGTAGTCCCATAGTATTCAGTGTTTAATAGTTCGTAAATGTTGGCTTAACAGCCATGCGTCGGGGACTTCTTAGTGGTACAAGCCCCCTCTGCGATGACAAAGTTAATCTAATCTTTTGACATAGACAATTTTGTCTATTCCATATTCTAGCAAACGCATCGTACTCAGCGGGCTCATTTATGCCACCACGGAGGAAATCAAGAATTACTCCGTGGATATCTCTCATTCCTCAGTGAGGAACGAAAAAATTCTTCGGAACTTCGAAATCTTTCTTCCGAAGTTTCATTTCATTCTTCCGAACTTTTATTTCGGCCCTCCGTGAAGAAAAATCGTTTTCCAGCGAGCTATAGGCAAATTCCTCGGGAGGAACGGCCGACCGTTCGCCAATTCAGGGCTGACGCATTATATATAGTTATTGCTGCCCAGTGAAAGCTTTTTGAGGGGGCATCGGGTAGATCGTTCTGCAGAAATGAGCTAACTATCAGTACCACTTGGGTGAAACTAAAGTTTCCTAGGCATGAAACTAAAGTTTCCTAAGTATGAAACTAGAGTTTCCTAGGTATGAAACTAGAGTTTCCTACGAAGAAAACTGTAGTTTGGTCGAAGTTGAGTAGTCGGACAGCAATACTATATAATGAATTCATCCAAGTCTCGCTTGTCGCTAATGTGTAACTCCTAACGGAGCAATTATAATGCGTCAGCCATGTTCGCCAATTGATAGCTATTCTGTACCTTTGTAGATAGAGGAGATTGCCCTCCTCCACTTAGTAGATAACGCTATGAATAGTGATGCAATGCAATTGGTCTCTCCTCCTAATCGGATCTATGTCTGTGGTATCGACACCGATATAGGGAAGACCTATGGGACTGCCTTCCTCATACGTACGCTCAGAGAGGCGGGTCATACAGCCTGCACTTCGATGAAGTTGGTCCAGACGGGATGCCATGAGATCAGTGAGGATATAGAGACGCATCGTCGTCTACTCGGAGAGCCTCTCTCGGAGTGGGACCGCCAGGGGCTCACCTGCCCCTACCTTTACAGTTACCCCTGCTCACCTCACCTGGCAGCACGTATGGATGGTGGGGAGATAGACCCCGAGCGACTCAACGAGGCTACCCGCCATCTGCAAGAGCTGGGCGCTAAGCCTCTGCTTGTAGAGTGCGCTGGAGGACTGATGGTGCCACTCACCGAGCAGCTCCTCACGATAGACTACATAGCTCAGCAGGAAGATCCACAGGTAGCTCTCGTCACCAATGGCAAGCTAGGCAGCATCAATCACACGCTACTCAGTATTGATGCTTGCATGCACCGAGGCATTGAGGTGCGCTACCTTATATATAATGTATACCCTGAGCAGGACGCGACGATAGAGCGTGAGACCATTGCCTATCTCCAGGGATGGCTCGAGGAGCATCTGCCCTCGTGTCTCTTTATGAAGATGCCTATAGTATAGAGCTTCTGTCTAACCCCTTTTTTCGTTCCCCTAAGATATGGAAGACATTTACCCCGTAGATTATAGTAACTCGACACTCTCCGACGAGGAGATGATACAGCGAGAGTACGATGCGCTGATCTATGACTATGAGCACTCGAATCACCGCAAGAAGGTGGAGGTGATACAGCGCGCCTTTACCTTCGCACGGATGGCTCACGAGGGGGTCAGACGCAAGAGCGGAGAGCCTTACATCATGCACCCGCTCGCAGTGGCTCGTATCGTGTGCCGTGAAATAGGTTTAGGCTCTACATCGATCGTCTCTACCCTACTCCACGACGTGATCGAGGACACGGAGTACACGGAGGAGGATATAGAGCAGCTCTTCGGCCCTAAGGTGGCTCAGATAGTCGTAGGCCTAACCAAGATTAGTAGCGAGATACTGACCGAGCGAAACATAGAGAGCCTACAGGCGGAGAACTTTCGCAAGCTGATCCTGACGATGAATGCAGACATTCGTGTGATCCTTATCAAGATTGCCGACCGTCTGCACAATATGCGTACCCTGAGCTCTATGCCTGAGCATAAGAAGCTCAAGATAACGGGCGAGACTCTCTACATCTACGCACCGCTAGCTCACCGTCTAGGGCTTTTCGCTATTAAGACAGAGCTCGAGGAACTGGTCTTCAAGCATGAGCACCCGAAGGCTTACGAGGATATCTGCAACCAGATTATTGACACGGAGCAGTCTCGTGCGGAGCTCTTCAAGCAGTTTAGCACACCTGTGCACCCCCTGCTCAAGGCTCGTGGGCTGGACTACGAGATGAAGACGCGTGTCAAGTCTTGCTACTCGATCTGGAAGAAGATGCAGAAGAAGCAGATCCCCTTTCAGGAGATATACGATCTCTACGCCGTACGCATTATCTTTGAGGAAACCCCAGGGCTCAATGTCAAGGAGACTTGCTGGGGTATCTATACCGACATCACGAGCCTCTATCGTGTCAACAATGAGCGGACGCGTGACTGGGTCGCTCAGCCCAAGAGCAATGGCTACCGCGCACTACACTTTACAGTCATGGGCCCCACGGGCAAGTGGATCGAGGTACAGGTGCGTAGCCGCAAGATGGATGAGATAGATGAGCGGGGACTAGCAGCTCACTGGAAGTACAAGTCGGACGGTGTGGAGGAGGATCAAGAGATTACGAAGTTCCTCGACCAGATCAGCGAGCTACTGGAGAATCCGGACTCGAGCGCCATGGACTTTTTGGACACGATCAAGCTCAATCTCTATGGAGATGATATTATGGTCTTTACTCCCAAGGGGGATCCGATCACGCTCCCTCACGAGAGTACCCCGCTGGACTTTGCCTATGCACTTCACTCAACACTTGGACAGACTTGTATCGGTGCCAAGGTCAATCACAAGCTAGTGCCTCTCAGCCATCCGCTACAGAGTGGTGACCAGGTGGAGATCATCTCCAGCAATAATCAAAAGCCCTCAGCGCTATGGCTTAAGTATGTCAAGACGGCTAAGGCTAAGAGCAAGATCAATGAGTTCCTCCGTGTGGAGCGTCGCAAGCTCATCAGCCAAGGCGAGGAGAGCGTGATCAACTACTTCGAGCAGCACGATCTCTCTGTTGATGCGGGACATATGGATCTTGTGGCAGCGCTCTTTGGCTTTCACAAGCGTGAGGACCTCTTCTACGCTGTAGGCTCTGGCACGGTCAATCTAGTGGAGTCGCTCTACAAGCGTATCAAGTCGAGCAAGAGCAATCGCTTCTTCAAGTCGGTCAAGGAGGCTCTCATAGGCAAGCAGGAGTCCATGCCCAAGCCTACAGAATCTATCTCTCAGATCAGTGAGATAGACTACAAGAAGCCTTACCTCCTCCAGAGCGATGCTATCAAGAGCAACTACGTCATGGCTGACGACTGCCATCCGCTCCCTGGCGACGAGGTGGTCGCCTTCGTCATAGACAACCAGGTAGTGGTGCATCAGCGCACCTGCACCGAGGCTATGCGTCTGAAGAGTAGCACGGGCAATAAGCTCCTCTCGACCATCTGGGGCGATCAGGGAGATACGCTCTTCACGGGCTCGATCATGATCGAAGGTATCGACTCTAAGGGTATCCTCAATGGGATCGTGCAGGTGATTACGGAAGACTTCCTGATCAATATCGCCTCCGTACAGCTCCAGACGCAAGACGGTATCTTCGGAGGAAAGGTGGGACTAGAGGTACACTCAGCTGAGCAGGTAGAGCAACTCTGCGCAGCGCTCAAGCAGGCTCCAGGCATTAGCAACGCCTACCGCATCTACTGATACGGAGCGTGATTAAACAGAGCGAAGGAGACTACCACTCGTGGGCGGTAGTCTCCTTTTCTATTGGTCTTGCTGATTGTTGTTTTAGCTTTGCTGGCGGTAGGCGACGATATCCTCAATCGTGAGGACTGGCATATCGTGCGCTGCACCAAACTTCTGAATCTCTGGCATACGAGCCATCGTCCCATCCTCGTTGGTTAGCTCACAGAGGATGGCCGTATCGCCTAGCCCCGCAATGGAGACTATATCTATACTGCCCTCCGTATGTCCTCGACGCTCGAGCACGCCACCCTCTTTGGCTTGTAGCGGGAAGACGTGTCCTGGATGCACTAAGTCCTCTGGCTTGGCATCGGCTCGTGCTGCCGTCGTGATGGTGACGTAGCGGTCATGTGCCGAGACACCTGTCGTGACCCCTTCTTTGGCCTCTATAGAGATTGTGAAGGCAGTGTTGTTCACACAAGTATTGTGCTGTACCATCTGAGGGAGGTTGAGCTCCTGGCACTTCTTCGGCTTGAGGCAAAGGCAGATGATGCCACTGCACTCACGGATCATCAGTGCGATGTTTTGTGGAGTAAGTCTCTCTGTGGAGAAGATGATGTCGCCCTCGTTCTCACGGTTTTCATCATCTACGAGTAGGATGCCACGCCCATCTCTGAGGGCTTGGACGGCAGCTTGGATGCGAGCCTCTACGGCTGGGGAAATTGTTTTGGTCTGTCCCATTTCCTTGTTACTTTGAGTTTATATAAAAAGCACGAGGATCTGTGGTACACAAAAGTAGATGCATCGACCTGTAGATCCGAAGCCCCGACAGGGTCAGTGGCATCTTGATTCGAATACCATCCGGACTATCACCGTCGGTTATGGAGTTACACCATATCAGTCCCGCTATGGGAGTTGTGGACTATACCACCGGTAAGGAATTGCACCTCTCCTCTTGAATCAGTCGCAAAGGTACAAAAAAGCAACCTATCGTCATAGCCATCAGGAGCGATGTCGGGGCGCTTTTTGGTGCTACTCTTGCTATTTAGTACCTTTGCAGGAGATTAAGTACAATGCTCCCTATGCAACCCCACAAGATTACCACACCCTACTACCTACTAGAGGAGTCTCTCCTGAGACGTAACCTAGAGCTGATACGATCCGTAGCAGAGCGGGCGGGCGTGGAGATTATCTTAGCCTTCAAGGCGTACGCTCTCTGGCGCACCTTCCCTATATTTAAGGAGTACATCCACGCCAGTACGGCTAGTTCTCCGTGGGAGGCTCGCCTAGGCTACGAGGAGATGGGAGCGCCCGTGCATGCCTACACACCAGCCTACAGTGAGGAGAATATTGCGGACTTCGTGCGCTACAGTAGTCACATCACGCTCAACTCGCCCACCCAGTGGCAGCGCTTCGGACCCGCCTCACCTTACGCAGCCGAGCATATCTCTTACGGTCTGCGGCTAAACTTAGCTTACTCGCCTGTCAAGACGGAGATCTACAACCCCGCCCTGCCAGGAACACGCTTCGGCGTGAGTGCCGAGACGCTACAACAGATGGAGCAAGAGGGTGCTTTGATAGGACTAGAAGGTGTGCATCTGCATGTCCTCTGCGAAGGCGATGACGAGCAACTAGAGTTAGTGCTGGAGCGTCTCGAGGAGCGCTTTGGCTTTATCCTAGATAAGGTGCAGTGGCTCAACCTCGGGGGCGGACACTTGATGACGCATCGGGAGTACGATACGGAGCATCTGGTAGTGTTGCTACGAGCTTTCCGTGAGCGGCACTCCAACTTGCGAATTATTATGGAGCCAGGCAGTGCTTTCGCTTGGCAGACGGGCGACCTCTACGCTCAGGTGGTGGACATTGTCACCAACGATGGCATCAAGACGGCTATTATGAACGTTTCCTTCGCCTGTCACATGCCTGACTGTCTTGAGATGCCCTACCATCCAGTCGTGGAGGGGGCGACACAATGCGACACGCCCGAGCCTGGCACGCACAGCTACCGCCTAGGGGGCAACAGCTGTCTGAGTGGCGACTACATGGGCTACTGGACCTTTGACCATCCGCTGGAGATTGGCGAGACGCTCGTCCTCAAGGATATGCTACACTACACGACGGTCAAGACCAACATGTTCAATGGTGTACAGCATCCCGCCATTGCGCTGCGTCATCTCGACGGCTCCGTGGAGACGCTCCGTAGCTTTGACTACTCGGACTACAAGTCTCGCATGGACTAATCATTTAACCTAGAAGAAAGAGACCAACTATGGGACTATTCGGACTATTCTCAAAGAAGAAGAAAGAGACACTCGACACAGGTCTAGAAAAGAGCAAGACCTCTATGGTAGACAAGCTGACTCGTGCCGTAGCTGGCAAGAGCAAGGTTGACGATGCCATCCTCGATGATCTCGAGGATATACTCGTGACGAGTGATGTGGGCGTGGACACGACGCTCAAGATCATCAAGCGTATCGAAGAGCGTGTGGCTCGGGACAAATATGTCGGCACGAGCGAGCTCAAAAGCATCCTGCGTGACGAAGTGGCAGCGCTCCTTGCGGAGAATGGCACAACCGATGGGGAGAGCTTCACACTCCCTGCCGAGGCGCATCCTTACGTCATCATGGTCGTTGGTGTCAACGGCGTGGGCAAGACAACCACCATCGGCAAGCTCGCCTATCAGTTCAAGCAGCAGGGCAAGCGCATCGTACTGGGCGCTGCGGACACCTTCCGTGCAGCCGCCATCGAGCAGCTAGAGATATGGGGAGAGCGTGTCGGCGTGCCAGTCATCAAGCAGCAGATGGGCTCGGATCCCGCTTCGGTAGCCTTTGACACTTTACAGTCGGCCGTCGCTCAGAATGCCGACGTAGTCATCATCGACACGGCTGGTCGTCTGCACAACCAAGTGAGCCTGATGAATGAGCTCTCTAAGATCAAGCGTGTCATGGCGAAGGTAGTACCCGATGCGCCTCACGAAGTACTCCTCGTCCTCGACGGCTCCACGGGTCAGAACGCCTTCGAACAGGCAAAGCAGTTTACCGCAGCCACCGATGTCTCTGCCCTCGCCATCACGAAGCTTGATGGAACGGCAAAGGGCGGTGTCGTCATCGGTATCTCCGACCAATTTAAGGTACCAGTCAAGTATATCGGACTAGGCGAAAAGATTGAGGACCTGCAGGTCTTTCGCAAGCGTGAGTTCGTCGACTCCATCTTTGGCGATGAGCTTTAGTCCAGTAGTAGCTCCGTGATGATTGCCAACCAAATCGATGTCATCAGTCTAGGGTGCTCTAAGAACCTCGTTGACTCCGATGCGCTCATGCGTCGGCTCGCACAGTTCGGCTACACGCTACGTCACGACCCCGAGGAGCTGACTGGCGAGATAGCCGTCGTCAACACTTGCGGCTTCATACAGGCAGCTCAGGAGGAGTCGATCAACCTCATCCTCTCTCTCATTGAGGCGAAGAAAGAGGGGCGCATTCGCTCCGTCTATGTGATGGGTTGCCTAGGCGAACGCTTTCGTGAGGAGCTAACCGCGGAGCTCCCCGAGGTGGACAAGATCTATGGCAAGTATGACTGGAAGCAACTCATCAGCGATCTAGGACCGGCACTCAGTGCAGACAGCGCTACGCCACTATCCTACCGAACGCCTCCGCCTAGCGTCACGCCTCGACACTACAGCTACATCAAGATCTCCGAGGGGTGCGACCGCACCTGCTCTTACTGCGCCATCCCGCTCATCACAGGCCGTCATCACTCCCGTCCCATGGAGGAGATAGTCCGAGAGGTCGAGGGGCGCGTCTCCGCAGGCTGTCGGGAGTTTCAGATCATCGCTCAGGATAGCACTTATTATGGTGTAGACCTTTACCAAGAGCAAGCCATCGCTCCCCTGCTGGACCGCCTTGCTCAGGTAAATGGCGTTCACTGGCTCAGACTACACTACGCCTATCCAAACCACTTTCCCCTTGCGTTGCTAGATGTGATGGCACAGCATGACAACATCTGCAAGTATCTCGACCTTGCGCTCCAGCACAGCAGCAATCATATGCTTCAGCTGATGCGTCGGCAGATAACCCGTGAGGAGACCGTCGCTCTGCTAGAGCGTATCCGCGAGCAAGTGCCTGGCATCGCCCTGCGTACCACGATGATGGTCGGGCATCCAGGAGAGACAGACGAAGACTTTGCCGACCTCCTTGACTTCGTTAGCCAGATGCGCTTCGAGCGACTTGGCGCTTTCCAATACTCACACGAGGAGGGCACCTATGCCTACAAGCACTACCAAGACGATGTCCCGCCAGAGGTCAAGCAGGAGCGCTACGACGCCCTAATGTCTCTCCAAGCAAACATCTCTGCCAGCGTCAATAGCCGTAGGGTCGGCACCTCGCTGGAGGTAATCGTTGACCGAGAGGAAGAAGGCTACTACGTTGGTCGCACCCAGTACGACTCTCCCGAGGTGGACGGCGAAGTGATACTCAGCAGCGACCGTCCGCTCCATGTAGGCTCCTTCTACCGAGCTGAAATCACAGGCGTAGAGGAGTACGACCTCATCGCAACCACATCCCCAGAGCATCTCATCCTATGATTACGACCGAACAGTGGCTCCTCGAGGTCGCCGAGCAGAGCCAGCTCGCACAGACCACCTGCCAGCAACTATGGAGCGACCTCACCTCGCTACTCATCGGGCGACTCACTCAGGGGAGCAGTAGCTATATGCGTAGCGTCGGCTTATGGTCCGCCGAGAGCCACAGCGCCCGCATCGCCCTACTGCCTAGTGGCGAGCGCTACTTGATGCCCCCAAGCGTCATGCCACGCATCACCAACCAAGAGCAACCGCTCTCTGCCGAGGAGATTGGCGAACTCCTAGCAAAAGGGGCGATCCAGATACCGCAGACCCTCCAAAGCTTCTACGACAGTGTCACGAAGCTCTTTGAGATGCACGAGCGACTAGGACACACCCTCGAGTGGACTCCCCTAGGCACCTTCGCACCACAGTCCATAACTGGCGAAGATGAGAGCAGCGAGACCAGCTACGCCTTCACCCCTTCTGATGAATTGCTCCGACAGGTCAACAAGCCCTTTGAGATGTTTGCCCCCACGCTACTCAAGGAGGGTGTCCAGTGGCCCGATGTCGAGGAGCAGCCAGCCGAGAGCCTCGAGCAGGCTTGCCCGTCCATCATCTCCAGTCGTATCGCCGAGAGCACAGCCACGCCCCAACCAGCAAGCACTCCGCCCGCCTGGACACCTCAATCTCAAGCCGTGACTCCCGCTACGCCGACACCGCCACCCTTCTCAGCTAGCGAAAGCTCCCTCCCCACGGCTAAAGCAACTACTCCGCCACCTCCTCCAGCTAGCGAAAGCAACGAACCTGAAGCTGTCATCGCCACGCCACCACCTTATCGAAGAGAAGAGCCACAAGAGCGCAAGCCCCGCAAGCTATGGCTTTGGATCGTCATCCCGCTAGTCGCTGTCCTAGTGATGGCGCTGTTGCTATGGTTCTTCGCCTTCGGCAAGCAAGAGATGCCGAGCTCCCGCACCACGCCCCCGCCCAGCACGATGATACCCGTCGAGGCGACTCCGACGATAGACACCGTCGCACCCATCGATAGTGTCGCGCCAGTAGCCGATACGACCGCCCAGCAGGAGATACTCACCACCGTGATCCTTGGCAATGGCGACTATCTAGCGCGCTACGCCCATCGTTACCTCGGTCGTAGTGAGTACTGGATCTACATCTACCTAGCTAATAAGGAGCAGATCAAGGACCCCGACAATATTCCTCTCGGCACCGAGATCAAGATACCCTCGCCGCAGAGCGTAGGCATCACAGGCAACCAAGAGGCCGACCTCGCTACGGCAAAGCGCCTCATCCACGACTACTACAGTACTACTGCAAAGAGCTAGGCGCTAGTCACCGCACCATGACTAGCATAGCTGATGAAGCTGAGCAGATACGGCTACTAATCCCCTAGTTAATGGCGATTAAAGTAGCATTTACTACCCACTAAACGAAGCCCCCCCTAGGGTGGCGCTACACAACGAAGAAGGCGATCTGAGGATGCTCGGGTCGCCCTTTCTTTTGATGTGCATGCTCCCCGCCCTTCGCCCCCACTCCTTGACCGTCCCCTCCCCACTTCCACCAGTTTCATACCGAAGAAACTGGAGTTTCATACCGAAGAAACTAGAGTTTCATACCGAAGAAAATGGATTTTCATGGGGGAGAAAATGGATTTTCATGGGCATGAAAATCTTTTGCCACCTAGAGGGAACAGAAATTGGGCGGGAGGTACGTGGCAATTCGTGCACACCTAAATCTTGCTGAGTGCGCAAAAAAGGCGTAACTTTGAGGTCGTAACAACTAAGTAATCTATTAAGTAATCTATAGTGTATGTCTCAATCTAGTGGTATCTTAAGACCTGTCAGGCGGTTTACCATTCGTAAGGTGGACTCGTCTGTCGTACTTTTTCTCGCAACCATCGTGGCTCTTATCGTGGCAAATAGCCCGCTCAGAGAGCTATACCACACGTTGCTCGCTATACCGATCAATCTGAACGTCCTAGGGCTGGACATCTTCCAGGCTCATGGCGAGCCGATGAGCTTCTTGGTTTTTGCCAATGATGTCCTGATGGTTTTCTTCTTCTTTGTCGTCGGACTAGACATCAAGCAGCAGCTACTCGTGGGTGAGCTCTCCTCGGTCAAGAAGGCTATGATGCCTGTCGTGGGGGCTATAGGCGGTATGATTATGCCGATCATCCTCTTCTGGCTGATTGCTCCTGCGGGCGATGCGAGCCGAGGTGCAGCTATCCCAATGGCTACGGATATAGCCTTCGTACTGGCTGTACTGATGTTGCTCAAGGATCATGTGCCAGTCTCGCTACGTGTCTTTATGACTACGCTGGCGGTGGCTGACGATATAGGCGGTATCATCGTGATAGCGCTCTTTTACTCTACAGGGATCAACCTGCTGATGCTCGGTCTGGGCCTCGCTGTCGTTGCTATCCTAGCACTCCTAGGTCGTGCGGGGGTACGCCACATTGGGCTCTATATGATCGGGCTCTTCGTCGTATGGTTTTTCTTCTTACAGAGCGGTATACACACGACTATCGCTGGCGTGATGGTGGCTCTGGCGATGCCTATGACCACGTCTGTATCTCGTCACCAACTGGGCAGCCTCGCGGGTGCTATCTCTAAGATGCTACCAACAGAAGAGAGCGCTAAGAAGGGACAGACGACTCATCTAGAGGGTGCTGACATTGCGATGATCAATAGTCTGCGCCATGCGGCGGCATCGGCTATCCCTCCAGTACAGCGCCTAGAGCATGCGCTCACGGGCTGGGTGAACTACTTGATCCTGCCTGTCTTTGCGTTTGTCAATGCGGGCATTGACTTCTCAACCTTCAGTATGGGTGACATCTCGACGCTCCCCTTTGCGGTCATGCTGGGGCTCTTCATCGGTAAGCCTATGGGTATCTTCCTCTTCACCTATGTCTATATCCTACTGACGCAACATAAGTGGAGCGATGGGGTCTACCCAGCGATGCTCTTTGCGGTATCTATATTGGGCGGTATCGGCTTTACGGTCTCCATGTTTATCGCCAGCCTGTCGTACGATGTGCACCTTCATCTGGACTGGCTCAGCGAGGCTAAGCTGGGCATCCTGACGGGTAGCCTTATCTCTGGTATCGTGGGCTATATCACGGTGCTGGCTGTGGGTAATAGACACCAACGGCGGAAAGCTAAACAAGCAAACTAGTCGGGCTGACTAAGCGCTCGCCCCTCCCCAAAAAAAAGCAAGTGGCGACGAAGGTACTCGCGGGTACCTCCGTCGCCACTTCTCTTGTGATGACCTGGCTGGGGGACTAAACTCTCTTGATCTGGTCCTCGCTTATCTCTTGGATAGGCGTGACGAGACGATAGCCCTTGCCGTGTACGTTCTTGATCTCCAGTGAGGGATCGACCTTGAGGATCTTACGGAGCTTGGTCACATAGACATCCATGCTACGTGCGTTGAAGTAGTTGGCGTCAGACCAGATCGTCCTCAGCGCATACTCTCTCTCGAGGGTCTCATTGGCGTAAACGCAGAAGAGCGTCAGTAGCTCATTTTCCTTTGTAGTCAGTGTGAAGACCTGTCCGTCTTCAGTCGTTAGGGACTGCTTCTTGGTATCATAAAGGAGCTTGCCTAGCTGATAGAACTGCTGATGCTCATGTCCATCACCGATGATACGGCGCATGATAGCCTCCATACGAGCCTCTAGCTCTTGCATGCTAAAGGGCTTCGTGATGTAGTCGTCAGCTCCTAGCTTGAAGCCTGCGAGGATGTCCTTCTTCTGATCCTTGGCAGTGACAAAGATGATGGGGATCTCGGGCTCAAGGGTACGAATCTCCTTGGCTAGCTCAAAGCCATCCATCTTTGGCATCATAATATCAATGAGACATAGATCGTACTTCTTCTGGCGAAAGGCCTCTAGTCCCATCTCTCCATCTGTAAAGAGGTCTACCTCATACTCCTTAGCTATAAGATACTCCTGAAGCATAATGCCTAAGCTCTCATCGTCTTCACAGAGGAATACTCTAATCTCTTTGTTATTCATAGGGTTTTATTTATTTGTTGTGAATTCTCTAGTTTGTAGTTAGTTAGATGTTCGTGAATAAGAATAGTTTACTTTTACTTGTTTACTATCTTTGATTTACTCTTCGTGAGGTAAGGTATGCGTAGCGACATCTTGGTGCCTACACCGAGCTTGCTAAAGACTTTGACCTCGCCTCCCATAGCCTGGATAGCTCGCTGCACATAAGCGAGCCCGAGACCAAAGCCCTTGACATCATGACGGTCGCCCGTATGGACTCGATAAAACTGATCGAAGATATGCCCTCTATCCTGACGAGAGATACCGATACCGTTGTCCTCTATGTCAATGATAAGATTGGCATTGTCGCTATGCGTGGTGAGCGTGATGATCGGCGGGGTGTCCTCCTTGCGATACTTCAGACTGTTGTCTATCACATTAGATATAACGTTCTGAAAGGCTATCCTGTCACACATGAGCATATGATGCTCCGCCTCCAGCGCCAGGACCAGCTCGCCATGAGCACTGTTGATCTTCATGGCATAGGCACTGCTCAGGTCTCTGATCTCCTCGTGAGCGTCAAGCTCTACAGGGTAGCTCTTGAGCACACCTCGCTCCATCATAGATGACTGCAAGACCTGATCCACTAGTAGTGTGAGGCGATCTACCTCCTTAAGCATCGTCTGGGTGATACGCTTGCGTCGCTCCTCCGACTGCTCGAGTGAGGGGTCTTCGAGCATCTCACACGCTAGACGTATGGAGCTCACGGGGGTCTTGAGCTCATGCGTCATATTGCTGACGAAGTCTTTGCGCTCCCGCAGGTAGTGCTTGTGTCGTAAGAGGATCGTAACAGCTAGCACACTGAGGACGATAATCACGAGCAGTGTACCCGCCGAGGGCAACGTATAGATGAGCGTGCCTATATGCCGGCTGTGCTCTGGAAAAGTCACCTCAATATAGGGCAAATCCAACTCTCCAGACTCCGTCTCTATATAGGCACTGGAGCTTGCGAATAAGTCTTTACGCACTACTAGAGGCGGTCTGAGCGAATGCTCATATCTGTCAGAGACCGTCGTATAGACCGCTTGACCGTCACTGTCATAGAGGGTAAACTCAAAGGCCTCTGTGATACCCACCTGAGCCAGTTCATGCGCTAGTGCTCTCTGCAGAAAGCTCACACTGACGCGCTGACGGAGGGGCTCATTATTGCGCTGGAGGATGGTACGCAGGACTGTCTCATCAAGGAGGCTACGATGGTAGAAGTAGGTGTTGAGTAGCTTGCTCTGCAACACTTTCGTATGTTCCTCGCTCTGCCCCTTCACACGAGCCTCGGCCCATGGCGGACAGGTGGCACGCTCAGCATTGCCGTAACCATTCCACACCTCGCTACCATCGGACATATAGCTTGACGAGAAGGCGCTAGAGGCGACACCAGGAGACTGAAGCGTATCATCACTCAGTCCTAGTCGCTGCACATCGTCTTGCGTGAGTAGCATGCGCAACTGACGCTCCACCTCATCTTGCTCCAACGAACGAGACACCTCGCTCAGAGCTCGCTGAGCCAAAGTCTCGAAGTATTCGTTGTAGAGATCGGCAATATACTTGAAGTTGCGCAACTGCAACAGTATAGTTACCGTCGCAATAGCAACAAGCAAGACGATCATGGTCGAGATGATTCGCTTCTCCATGTCAGTTACCTCCTCTAGATGTTAGTTTCGCACACAAGCAAGAGACCTTCATCAGAGCCTTATCTGGTCTATATGAATAAGGTCATCTAGCTCGATCGTTGTCACACTCCCATAGGGTAGGATCTGGGCAAAAGCTTCTTGCAGCGTGATGCGCCCCGCCATAGATCGCACAGCGTTGACGACACCGCCATGCGAAAAGAGGAGTACCCGCTGAGCACCTGATCTGTAGAGCTCATCAAGTAGATCAGCAACACGCTGAGCCAAGTCACGGAGCGACTCACCTCTAGGGGCTGGCCGATCAATGAAGTACTCAAAGAAGGCTGACACCTCCTGCTCGGTCTCCAGGATACTAGTCCAAGGCTGCCCCTCCCAATCGCCAAAGTTCATCTCCTTCAGGCGATCGTCCACCTCTATATGGGTACCCTCGGGTACGCAATAGCGCGCCAGCCGTAGCGCACGAGATAGAGGACTGGAGAGGATGCGGTCATAGAGAGACAGATCTATCTGAGCAGCCACACGAGGAGCCTCCTCCTCAAATGTAGTTGCCAGCGGTATATCTGTATTGCCATAGCAAACGACCTGCCACTCGGGCGCCACTGCCGTATGTCTGACCAACGTGATCTGCATCCTTTCGTACTCTTCTCTTTTCTACCTATTCATATCCAGCGACATGATAGTTGATGGGTCTCACCACCTATCGTCACCGTTAAAGTCTTTGCCTCGATTGTCACGTCGACGGCCATGGGCATCACCCCCCTTAGCTTTGTAAGGTTTATTGCCCTTAGCATGTCCCTTAGGCTCTCTAGGCTCATCGCTATATCGGTCTGATCTCATTCTCTTAGGACCAGACTTAGCAGGGCGATTGGGACGGCCTCCACCTCGTGAGGAGTACTCTCGAGCAGCCTCTCTAGACTCTCGGTCCTCCTGCTGAGCCTCTAGGTAGTGCTTCATCGAGAGAGCCTCACGCAGGATGTCATTGACAGGGAGCTCCTCGCCGTCTAGCGTGACGATATCGTCTTCTACCACGATATCCGTTAGCTCAGCTCGCTCGCCATTGAGCATGACACGTCCAGCGACGATGTACTTCTCCACTTCACGGCGCGATCCGATGCCAGCATCGCTCAGAAGTTTGTTGATACGCAAACTCATGATTCAGTCGTTATATCTAAAGTTTAGTTCATTGATTACTGCCGTACGGGTAAGCGATAGCTGAATCTCCGCTATAGCTCGTTGCATACGTCGCACACTCTCGGGGATACCCAGCAAGTGGATGATCTCATGGATACGCGCTCCACGCGGTTCGCCCACGAGCGCCATACGTATACCATTCATCACCTTGCCCATGGGAAGCTCATCACCATTGATCTTGTCGTAAAGAGCCTGCTCGATCGTCTCTAGCGAAGCATCACTAGGGAGTCCCTCCAGGAGCGTGATCATCTGCTGTAAGTAGCCAGGCGTCTCCGCCTTCCAGTGCTTCTTGAGCCCCTTAGCATCATACTCAGTAGGCGCCACAAAGAAGTAAAGCACCTCAGGAAGTAAGTCTGGGAGTAGCTGCGCCTTATCTCGCACCGTCAGGAGTACGTCTCGTAGCTGCTCATCGGTAGGGTTCAAGCCACGCTCACTCAGAGCAGGGCGAAGGTATGCAACGAGACGCTCTACGGGGACGATCTGTATGTACTGGTGGTTGAACCACTTGGCCTTTTCAAAGTCAAAGCGTGCGCCACTCTTACTGCAGCGATCTAGCGAAAAAGCGGAGATCAGCTCAGACGAAATAGCCTTTTGCGGATCTGCAAAGAGCTCTTGATCGGTACCAGGATTCCACCCCAGTAGAGCGAGGAAGTTGCTCACAGCCTCTGGTAGATAACCCTGCTCGCGGTAACCCATCGAGATAGAGCCATCCTCAGGACTGCACCACTCCAATGGGAAGACCGGGAAGCCTAGCTTATCGCCATCACGCTTGCTCAGCTTACCACTCCCCTGAGGCTTCAAGAGGAGCGACAGGTGGGCAAACTGTGGCATCGAGTCCTGCCAGCCGAAAGCCTCGTAGAGCAAGACATGCAACGGAGCACTAGGGAGCCACTCCTCACCACGGATCACATGCGTAATCTGCATCAAGTGGTCATCTACAATGTTGGCTAGATGGTAGGTAGGCAGGTCATCGGCACTCTTGTAGAGGACCTTGTCGTCTAGTTGTGTAGAGCTGATGACCACCTTGCCACGGATCAAGTCGTCGACCTCAACCTCTCGGTCTGGGTCTACCTTAAAGCGCACCACATACTCCGCACCAGACTCTAGCAGACGAGTCACCTCCTCGCTAAGGAGCGAAAGGCTATTGCGCATCTTAGAGCGAGTCGCAGCATCATAGCTAAAGTTGGGCATCTCCTGCCGTGCCTGCTCCAGCTCCTCAACAGTGTCAAAAGCATAGTAAGCAGCGCCACGCTCTATGAGCTGCTGCACATACTCACGATAGATCTCCCGTCTCTCACTCTGGCGATAGGGACCGTAAGGCTGATTGTCACTGCCTATACCCTCGTCGATCTCTATCCCTAGCCACTGTAGCGCCTCGATAATATAGTCTTCAGCTCCAGGCACAAAGCGCTTGCTATCCGTATCCTCTATACGTAGCACCATCGTGCCACCATGATGACGCGCGAAGAGATAATTAAAGAGTGCTGTCCGTGCGCCACCTATATGTAGTGGACCCGTGGGACTAGGTGCAAATCTAACTCGAACCATTCCTGTTTTTCCTTTATTGTTGTCTGTTGCTTACTCAGAGCAATGTCATTTCGTTTCGTATAGTCGTGCACAGGCTCTCAAGGTGCCTCATACCGACTCTTTACAATCATGCCACAAAGATAGCAAAAAGCGATGGACAAAGCGCTTTATCCTTCCTATCCACCGCTCTCTAAAGCGAATTTCCACTCCTTGATCTATCAGGAGCTAGTGACTTGAGCTGGTCAACGATACCTCTACACCCAGATCTCTAGTGAGGAAAGACGAAATAACTGGCTAGAAAGTAAATATTCCCCACGGAAACGGGATATAAAAGTTCGGAAGAATGAAATGAAACTTCGGAAGAAGCAAATCAAAGTTCGGAAGAATTTGCCGCCGCCTCCGTAGCGATTTCTCATTTCTTCGGTAGAAAGTCAGAGCCTCCCTACCCCCTCCTCCCCTATTTGTTAAGTTCCAAAAACGCTTCAGCTTTGGAAACGGGATGCTCACAGCAAGTAGAAAAAGAAGAGGAGGATGCCAGCTTTATTTCAGTGGCACCCTCCTCCTATTGAGTGAGAGAGTCTATTGCTTAGCGCAATGTGTCTCTTCTAATTGTCTCGCTTAGGTCTTGCTGAGTATGATATATTCAATGCGTCAGCACGACGTAGCTCATTCTTGATATCTGCTATGATTTTCATCTTGGTAGATGCATCGCCCTTGATAGAGACGGTCATCAGCTTGCGACGCTCATCCTGTATCTGAGCCTCTTCGTCCTTGACAAAGCCATAGACGGCAGAGGGATCTGTGGTAATCTGATCGTTGAGCTGGATAGCTGGTGCTGTACCAAACTTAGCCTGTAGCTCAGGGATAGGCTTACCTACATAGATAAAGGATACAAGAGACTTTTCCTCCAACTTGGTGAGCTCAGTCGCTGTGGGGAGATTCTGAAAGGCAACCTTAGGAGTCACCTCTCGGATACTCGTCACCATCATGATGAAGAACAGAAAGGCAAAAATCAAGTCTGGCAGTGAGGAGGTATTCAGCTCAGGCATCGTACGCCCTCCAGCTTGTTTGAACTTTCCCATAATTATGCGCTATAAGTTGAAGTTTACGAGTTGAGTGGCATCTCAGAGATGTGCATCGGATAGCAGTCGACAACAATCTTCTGCTTATCAGGTGTCAGGTCATCATATGGCTGACCAAACTCTTTCTGAGCGACGATATCCCATACCTCATTGTAAGCTCGGAGTAGCTCGTTCTGTACATCGATATACATCTGGTAGCTGGTCTCGACCTCGTTCTTGAGCGAGATAGCATACGATGATGTCGTCACAACGCGATCCCCTAGTCCAGCGATGTAGCGTGTCTCCTTCTCTGGGAGATGTGGCAGATCCTGGGGGTTGAGGATGAACTCGACAGTACGATCTTTAAGCCTATCTAGAGGTACGATAGCCATATCGTCACGTCCTGACGCATCTTTCTTGATGATAGCTATCTGATCCGAGCGGTTCACAAGGATACGCAATACGTTACGGTCACGTATCTCAATATCCTGTTGCTGCTGCTCGGGGGGAACCAACGGCGGTAGGCGCCTCTTTAGTCCCTGATCGGTGTCCATTGAAGTAGTAATCAAGAAGAAGATCAGAAGAATAAAAGAGATGTCGGCCATGGATGACCCATTGATACTGGGTACCTTCTTTTTAGTTCTAGACATTGCTCTTTACTGATGTTTGATTACTTACTTGGATAGACTCTTACGGATACCACCCCAGATGACACCTACTATAATAAGAACCACGAGCGTGTAGGCTGTGTAGATACACATATCAATGGTCTTGAGCCACCCTGGAGTATTATACTGTGCTGAGTCCTCATTGACAGACATGGGAGTACTATCACCTATAGCGTAGGAAACACCCAGTATGACTATCAATAGGATAAAGACTAAGAGACCCTGTAGAGCCTTCTTAGGATTAGTGCGGAATCCTTGGATTAGGGAGGCGATAGCGAACACAAGCGTCGCTATGAGCGTCAGCGCAACGAGAGCATAGCCCCAATACAAGACTAAGTCTGTATTGGCATAGACCTTATTGCCCGAAGCATCTAGCTCGACTCCCCCGACGAAAAACGCAAGGCAGACCGCAACGGAGACTACTATGAGTACTAGTAGCGTCCAGCTAGAGATCTTACGAATTTTGGTTACTGCCATGGTTGCGTATTACTTATGGAGGTTGTACTTGATAGCAAAGTCTACTAGCGTGATAGAGGCATCCTCCATACGATTGAGGATAGACTCAACCTTAGATAGGATGTAGTTGTAGAAGATCTGAAGGATCATAGCAACGATCAGACCACCGATGGTCGTAATCAGAGCCACCTTCATACCACCTGCGACGACCGTTGGGCTGATATCACCGACCTTCTCGATCTTATCGAATGCCATGACCATACCAACGACGGTACCAAGGAATCCGAGTGAAGGAGCGATAGCGATGAAGAGCGTGATCCATGAGAGGTTCTTCTCAAGAAGTCCACCCTGTACACCTCCGTAAGAGACGATAGAGCGCTCAACAACATCGATGCCCTGATCAAAGCGCATGAGTGCCTGATAAGCGATAGAAGCAACGGGACCACGAGTGTTACGTGCGATCTCCTTAGCACCATTCATATCACCACGATTGAGTGCCTCCTCGAGCTTGCGTAGGAAGGCCTCGTAGTTGTTGTCTGCTAGGTTGAGGTAGATGATACGCTCTAGGCAGAGGACAAGACCGAGGATGAGCACTAGTGCGATGAGTGCCATGAAGTCTGCACCACCCTCGATGAACTTCTTCTTGAGAGCCTGATGGAAGCCTTGATCCTGGTCTGCTGTAGCATCCTGCTCCATAACAACTGCCATGTCAGCCTCGACAGCCTCATCAACGGTAGATGGAGTTACCTCCTCTGTGGTTGCAGAGTCTCCAGCTGCTGGAGCAGCCTCCTGTGCGTAGGTCATCTGTGTGAGGCCCAGTGTGAGTAGAGCCATGCATGATAACGTTGCAAATAACTTTTTCATTGCGATAGTTGTGTTAGTTGATTATTTCTAGTTTGATTATTATTGTTGCGGAGAGAGAGGGATTCGAACCCTCGAAACGTTTTCGACGTTTACACGCTTTCCAGGCGTGCCTCTTCAGCCACTCGAGCATCTCTCCTTAATATGTCAGTCTGTCATACGTAGTCCTTATAACTATATCTTCCGAGTATATCTCCTATCTCGTGGAGCCTACTGTCCGTTTACCAGTGCAAATCTAAAGAATTTTGGTGACTTAGCACACATTCGAGGGTACCACGGTCACTATCTCTACATCTTCACAAGCTAATCAGTCGATGAGGTCTAGACCTTTCTAGGCAATTAAGTCCAACGAAAAGAGCCGTATAGCATTGCTTGTTGTATGCTCTGCCAAGCTCTCTAGTGAGATACCTATCTGATCAGCCACATAACTAGCTGTATGAACTAAATATGCTGGCTCATTGCGCTTCCCCCGCTGGGGAATGGGAGCCAAATAGGGTGCGTCTGTCTCTAGCAACATCTTATCTAGAGGTATCTGAGACAATAACTGAGCAGTGCGAGAGCGCTTATAAGTCACATTGCCATTGACCCCTATCATCATCAGTGGCAAATGCTCCAAAATACGCTGCAACTGTGCCTCCTCGCCTTCGAAACAATGAAAGACTCCGCGGAGCTGATCCGAAGCGAAGTGAGAGAGCAATAGATCTATCGTCTCATCCAGTGCAGAGCGTACATGCAGTATCACTGGCAGGTCAAGCTCTATAGCCCATCCGACTTGCTCAATAAGAGCTCGTTGTTGCTCCTCCACATAAGTGCGATCCCAGTAGAAGTCCAGGCCTATCTCGCCTATCGCCACTATCTCCTCGCTAGACTCTGCTATGTATTGGCGTAGCTGACGTAGTTGCTCTGCGTAGTCTGTCCCCACCGAGGTAGGATGCAGACCTAGAGCCATCGCTGTGCGATCTGGATAGGAGCGGTGTGTATCGACTAGTAACGAGAGTGACGTGAGATCTACATTGGGCATGACTAAATAGCCAACCCCCGCCTCGTGAGCCGCTGAGATGACAGCGTCTCTGTCTGCCTCATACTCGGTACCGTATATATGTGTGTGGGTATCTATCAGCATCTTTACTCCGTATAGCCATAGGGTCTCCCCTATCTGCCTCTAGATTGCCACCCCCTTCGCTAAGGGCGTGACGCTTAAGTGTTGCGCTCAGCCAGTTTGCTCACAAATGCTCGCAACAACGTAGCTTCTCTACCTGTAAATGACTCTAGACACTCTAGAGCCTTTTGCGCTTTCGCCAAGTAGTCTCGCACGAGTGCTTGCACTTGAATCGCAACTTCCATTTCGTCATATAGAGCTTTGACCTTTGAGATCTTCTCATCAGCCTGCTCGTTGGGTCTCCGCATCGCCTCTGTGAGTGCTTGTTGCTGAGCTTGTGAAGCAGTAGCATAGGCGAGCGTATGAAGGATAGTCTTCTTGCCCTCTAGGATATCACCTCCGAGAGGCTTGCCAAAGGTTTCACTATCCCCGTATAGATCCAGATAGTCATCCTGAAGCTGAAAAGCTATTCCTAGATTCCAGCCGAAATTTATAGGCGTGCTCTACCTGCTCTGTATCCACCTTTGAGAGGATTTGCCCCAAATCGCGTTGCTGTCGCTATCAGTACCGCTGTCTTGTAGCCGATCATCTCTAGGTATTGCTCCTTGGAGACATTGTCTAGCCTCTCATATTCGAGGTCTAGTTGCTGTCCCTCCATGACGAGCGTTGCCATCTTATTGAAGTCTCGCATCAGGTCAGACGAGCATCTCTGGAGAGACATCCTCCGTAAGCATCTGATAAGCAAGGATCAGCATGGCATCTCCCGAGAGAATGGCTGGGGTCAGTCCGTACTTAGCGTAGACTGACGGCTTGCCACGTCGTACGGGAGAGTTGTCCATCACATCATCATGGAGTAGCGTGAAGTTGTGAAAGACCTCTAGCGCTACTGCAGGAGATACTACCAGAGGAGCGTCTAGACGAAGAAATGCCTGCATCAAGAGTGCCAAGACGGGGCGCACTCGCTTAGCTCCTTCTTGCTCCAGCGTATACCGTATCGGAGCATAGAGAGCTTGAGGCGTGCGCTTATCTAGCTGCAGACGTTGCAGAGTCTCCTGGCACCATCTGACGATATGCGCTCAGATCCGTGGCTTTTGACGAATTAGACATTCCTCGTTGATCAGTATGAGAGTGGTATAAATGCCTCGCTACGACTAGCAGTATAGAGAGGCATCTATACCATCTCACAGTTCTTATTCTTTAGTACGTAGTCACCTCTCTTCGCCTTAACCGATGGTAAAGGAGATAGGTAGTGTGAAGTAAGAGCGTACAGGTTTACCGCGTTGCTTACCTGGAGTCCACTTAGGCATAGACTTAAGCACGCGAACAGCCTCTTTGTCTACGTGCGGGGTCTACCTTGCGAGCTACAAGTATATCTCCGATAGATCCATCCTTCTCCACGACAAAGCGGAGTACGACCTTACCTTGGACGCCGTTATCTAGAGCACTCTGTGGGTACTCGATGTGACTAGCAATCCATTTAAGCAGTGAAGGTATATCTCCCGTAGGAGGAACGGCGGGGTTCTCAACAATCTCGAAGATCTGATCCTCAGGCTCCTCAACAACTGTCTGTGCAGGCTGGACAATAACAGGTGGCGGTGGTAGCTCACGATCTTGGTCTGCAGAGACGATTGAAATCTTAGCAACCTCCTTATTGTCATCAACCACCTTAAACTCTTCTGGTAGTGCAACCTCTACGACCTCTTGTGGAGCCTCAGGCTCTGGTTCGGGTTGCTCTTGTTGCTGCTCATTGATGATGAGGGCATCCTCCATGTCGGCAATGTTGAGCGAAGTATTCTCGTCTTCATTGTCTTTTTTGGCGGAGGTCCACTCTAGAGCGGTATAAAGGATACCTAGAGCTAAGACCAAACCCATGGCCAACGATAAAGGTATCGTCCTTCTTAGGTCTGCGTGGGGTGATTTCTTGATTTCCATATAGCGAGTTATCTTATTTCTTCGGTGGAATGGTAGTTCTCTCGGAGCATGCTATCACGTGTAGCTAGCTCTCTCGGCACAAATGTACGAAGATTTTTGCGAGTAGCCTACACCTCCTAGTTAAGTCTTCACTAAAAGAGGTGATAGCACACTCCAAAAGAACCCCTCCTCCGATGGATAAGTTACTTCTTAATGTTTGGCAACTCAAGGCCGTAGCCCTTCTTCTTGTCAGCAGCCTTGAGAAGTATAGCCGTGATGAGAGCTACGACACCAAAGGCGGTAAATACAAGCATTGCCTGGAAGTAGTCCTTAGGCTGTCCAGGAGCTACATTCTGATTGTTTGCATCTAGGATGGCGCCTATGAGCATAGGGACAGACATTAGTCCGATGTTCTGGATCCAGAAAATAGCTGAGTAAGCAGAGCCTAGCACCTTACCTGGGATAATCTTAGGTACGGATGGCCATAGAGCTGCAGGAACCAGTGAGAAGGAGATACCCAGTACTACGATGGCTATGATAGCAATAGTAGTAGCCAGACCATGAGAGACACTACTGAATGGGAAGAAAGCAAACGTACCATGGCAGACAATCATCAGGATAGCACCGATCATCAGCATCGTCGCACCCTTGCCACGTGCATCTAGGTAGAAGCCCAAGATTGGGGTTATAACCATAGCTCCCACTGGGAAGAGGCTAAAGATCTTAGCAGCCACATCTTGCTCGAAGCCCACGTTGCTCACGAGCATCTCCGTGGCAAACTTCTGGAAGGGGAAGATAGCTGAGTAGTAAAGGACGCACAGGATGGCAACGATCCAAAACATTGAGTTGCCAAAGACATGACCGAGGTCTCTAAACTTAAAGGGCTCTTCCTCCTCTTTCTCCACAGCTGCATGGGCTGCTTCTAGCTGCTGGTCGAGCTTCTTATCCATGAAGAAGTAAACTACGTAAAGTAGTAGGGCCACTACAAGGAGACAAGTGCCAAAGAATACTGAAGCACGTACAGTACCATACTGCTCAGCGATCATTGGGGAGAGCCAAAACACAGCAAAGACACCAAGACGAGCCACAGCCATCTCAATACCCATAGCTAGAGCCATCTCCTTGCCCTCAAACCACTTGACGATGGATCGAGAGACTGTCACACCACCCATCTCAGTACCGCAACCGAAGAGAGCGAAGCCGACACAAGCGAGCTTAGCTGAAGCTGGCACAGATGTCCAGAAGCTATTGAAGAAGCTGTATCCGAAGCCTCCAGCATTAAAGGCGGGGCTCAATGCGTACAGCTTGATCAAGGCTCCGATCACCATCAGAGAGCCTGATAGGAGGAAGGTAAAGCGTACCCCCATCTTGTCTAGGATGATACCAGCGAAGATGAGGAAAAAGAAGAATACATTGATAAAGAACTCACTACCTCCATAAGTGCCGAAGACAGTAGAGCTCCAGTTAAGCTCTGACTCTACCATCGTCTTGACAGGTGAGAGGATGTCTACAAACATGTAGGCAAAGAACATCGTGAGTGCGACCAGCGCGAGCGCTAGCCATCTCATTCCTGCGCTGTCTCGCAGGGTCTTTAGTTGTGTAGATTCAGTCATTACGTTATGTAGTATGTTTGATTTGTTGATGCGTATTTATAGACAGAGCGTCTAGCCCTCATTGATGGGTTGGACGCTCTTTTTGTGTCATGGGATAACTCTTGAGTAGCTCGGCAACGATAAAGTTGCTACCGCCGACGAAGATCAAGTCTCCAGCATTGGCATGTGCTAAGACCTCTTGGAGGGCTTCCTCTACCGAGGGATAAGCTCTACCCCTCAGGCCGATAGCCTCCGCACGTTGCTGTAGCTCTTCGGCAGGTAGCGTACGCTGTGACGCTGTCGTGCAGAAGTAGTAGCGAGCTGACGAGGGCAGGAGTGCCAAGTTGGTATCTATATCCTTGTCGGCACTCATACCTACTATTATATATAGGTGATCATACGTTGCCTCCTCAAGCTGATGTGCCACGACTGCTATACCAGCGGGATTGTGAGCCGTGTCACAGACGATATGAGGATTGGTTGATATCGTCTCCCAGCGGCCACGCAACCCCGAGAGCTTGTATAGCTCAGCGAAGCCTCGCGCCACCTCATCATGAGTCAAAGGCTTGTCGAGGACTTTGTCGTCCAAGATGCGTAGCGCAGTCAGGACTGTGTGGGCATTTTCCAATTGCGCATCACCCGAGAGCGGTGTCTCTAGGAGACCATAGTCGACGGTGTCTAGTCGCATGCCTGGGTGTAACTCATCGTATCGCTTGATCGTGTGCTCATCCTCGCAAAAGGTGATCGGAGCATGTCGTTCCTCAGCCACCTGCTCAAAGAGTTCACGCACAGAGCCACCAGCATTGCCAATGACCGCATGAACACCCTCCTTGATGATGCCCGCCTTCTCGTAGGCAATCGCCTCGAGCGTGTTGCCGAGATACTGCGTGTGGTCCAGACTTATATTGGTTATGATCGAGAGCTTAGGCAGTATCACATTGGTACTGTCTAGTCGTCCTCCTAGCCCCACCTCGATGACAGCGTAGTCCACCTCATGGGTGTGGAAATGCTCAAATGCCATCAGGGTCGTATACTCAAAGAACGAGGGACCGACAGATTCAATCAGCGGACGTGTCCGCTCCACAAAAGAGACCACCTCCTCCTCGGAGATCATCTCACCGTTGATCCGTATACGCTCTCTGAAGTCAACTAAGTGTGGCGAGGTAAAGAGTCCCACCTTATAGCCAGCAGCTGTCAGCACGGAGGCTATGAGCGAAGTGGTTGATCCCTTACCATTAGTACCACCCACATGGATAGTGCGTATGTATCGCTGAGGATTACCTATAGCATCGCACATCTGCTGCATACGCTCCAGACCAGGCTTATAGGCATCGCCCCCTTGATTTTGATAGCAAGGGGTCGCTTGGTAGAGATAGTCTACCGTCTCTTTATAGTTCATTGTTGAGCTTGCGCATGATAGTCTGCGAGCGGTCTGGCCCTACAGATATGATCGAGATGGGTACTCGTAGCTGAGCCTCTAGGAAGGCTACATAGTGACGGAAGGCATCTGGGAGATCCTGCTCCGAGCGACAACCATCTAGAGGGGTCTGCCAGCCAGGTAGCTCCTGATAGATTGGCTCTATATCTGCATCCAGAGAGTACGGCATATGCTTGTACTCCTTATCACCTATGCGGTAGGCGACACAAGCCTTGATCGTAGAGAGCGTATCTAGCACATCGCTCTTCATCATGATCAGATGAGTCACGCCACTGAGCATGATTGTGTAGCGCAGGGCTACAAGGTCTATCCAGCCACAGCGACGAGGACGTCCCGTGACTGCGCCAAACTCATGTCCACGATCTGCCATCAGATGCCCGACCTCATCTTGTAGCTCTGTGGGGAAGGGACCCGACCCGACACGCGTACAGTACGCCTTAAAGATACCATATACCCGTCCTATCGCCTTGGGCGAGATGCCGAGACCAATACAGCAGCCAGCGCTTACCGTGTTACTACTGGTTACAAAAGGATAGGTACCAAAGTCCACATCCAGTAGCGAACCCTGCGCACCCTCTGCTAGGACATTCAAGCCCTCTTCTAGTGCCTCATTGATCAGGATCTCGCTATCTACAAATTGGTAGTCCTTGAGGTACTCAATGGCTTTGTGGAAAGCCTCCTCCATCTCAGGGAGCTTGGATAGGTCAGCACCCATCTTCTGCAGGAGGTCCACATGGCGATCTCGCACAGCCTTGTAGCGAGCCTCAAAGTCTCGCTCTATATCACCGATGCGTAGTCCCGTACGAGCCACCTTGTCGGTATAGCAGGGACCTATACCCTTGCCTGTAGTGCCGATCTTAGCAGCGCCCTTGGAGAGCTCCTGCGCAGCATCCAGCAGGCGGTGCGTCGGAAGGATAAGGTGCGCCTTGCGGGATATGATGAGGCGCTTCTTGATGTCATGACCGCTCTGAGCCAACTGCTCAGCCTCCTCACGTAGTAGGACAGGGTCCAGGACGACACCGTTGCCGATCAGATTGAGCTTGTTGCCCTGGAAGATACCTGAGGGGATCGAACGCAATACGTAGCGCTGTCCATCAAACTCCAGTGTATGCCCTGCATTAGGGCCACCTTGAAAGCGTGCTACCATCTGATAGCCTGGGGTCAGCACGTCAACGATCTTGCCTTTGCCCTCATCGCCCCATTGTAGTCCGAGTAGGACGTCTACCTTTTTCTTGTTCATGTCTTAATATATCTCTATCGGTCAGCGCCTCGTGGGGGCTTGCTGTAGCCTACCCGCTTGGTTTACTAACCTCTTATTATTCGTCTTTTCAGTATCACTCTCGCAGCGGTGGCACACCCCATAAAATATCAGAAGTGGCTGTGTCAGTCGATACCGATAGGTCGTAGCGTGATGGAGAGCCTTGAGTCGTCGAGGCTGTCTATAGAGAACCTCTGCGCCACAGCAACGGCAGCGACAGACGGCGTAGAGACTGGCCTGCTCGCTCGTCAGGTAACGCGCCTCACTCGACTGCGGGAGCTGCAAGATCAGCCCCGACTCGGCCAGCAGGCGCACCGTACTATAGACCGTGCCACGGCTCTGGTGACAACCCGCCTCCTTAAGCTGAGCCATCAGCTCCTCTGTCGTAAAGATACGACGCTGCGTACCGACTACCTGAGCAATCTCCACTCGCTCAGAAGTCAGCTGATAGCCGTGCTGCTTGAGAAAAGCCTTAAAGGGCGACACCAAATCCGACATCATACTGCGCCAACCCCCTATCGTAGGAGGTGTGACATACTACAATTTTACTGCGTTACACATTAGCAACGACTACCACATCTGTAGTAGTCTCACTATGAGGCGTGACACCACTTCGTGCGCCACGTTTCTCGGCATTCCCCCACCCCACTTCGTCCTCCAGCTGAGAGCAACGAGTGCAACGGGATCTGACCGATGTCGCAAAGTTATACAAATTACTTTACTTACGCCACCTTTCGGTCAGCACCAATTCCGCCGTACATTCCACCCGCTAATGCATTTTACTCAATTCCGGCTCCAGATTTACTCAATTCTCTCTGCGAAACTACTCAATTCTATTCGAGAAACTACTCAAATCTCTAGCTTCTACTCTCTAACTTCTAATCTCTAACTTCTTCCTCTACTCGTCTCGTCTACCGAGGAAATCGAGAATCTCCAGGGAGCAAACGAATATTCTCCACGGAGGGGCGAAATAAAAGTTCGGAAGAATGAAATGAAACTTCGGAAGAAGCAAATCAAAGTTCCGATGAATTTTTTGATTGCTCCGTGGAGGATTTCCGTTTTCTACCGAGGCATTTTTGATTTCCTCGGAGGTGTGGGGTCTAGGGTATCGAAGGGTTTCGGAGTGCATCGAAGGTGTCAGAGCAATCGGAGAGCTCGTACGGGCAACCTTTGACGGAAGATACGGTCGTGCGTACGTCCCCATTAAAACCACGCCGCTGTAACCTTTGATACAACGGGTGCCCTCCCGCTAGACACTAGCCGTGTGCCCGTACACGGGGCTACCCGTCTCATACTTTCCTGCGGGCTGGTCGTAATATTTTCGGATTTAGGAATCTGAAGAGTTGTAAATGTGGTCTAGGTTGTCTATATTTGCACGCTCGTAGGAGACTACCTATTGGGGCAAGTCGGCGGAAGTGTGCAATAATCGAGCGACACGGCCGTTTTGTCCGATAGGATACACCTTATTATATAACCACTTATATAGACTTACTATGTACTGGACGTTAGAATTGGCCTCAAAGCTGGAGGATGCTCCTTGGCCCGCTACCAAGGATGAGCTTATCGACTATGCTCAGCGCTCGGGTGCGCCCATCGAAGTGATCGAAAACCTTGAGGAGATTGAGGACGAGGGCGAGGAGTACGAGACCATTGAGGATATATGGCCAGACTACCCTAGCAAGGAGGACTTCTTCTTCAACGAGGAGGAGTACTAGTTCGCCACTATAGCCCCTGACTCATAATCAGAGACTCTCTGCATAGCTATTAGCTTATGACTACACACCACCTAGGATGAAAGAGACGCGCCCACTTCGGATCTGCGCTATACGGCTTGCGCCAAGAGAGCACCAGTCGGAGGGGGGCGTATGCGCTACGGAGAGGTGGGTGCGTAAGTCTCTCGGGAGGCTATTGCTATGTCTGCTTATTGTGGCTTGCTGGTTGCCGATGCGTTCGCTGGCGCAGGTGGATCCGCTCTTCTCGGACTACCGACGACTACAAAACTACTACAATCCAGCAGCGATCGGCTTGCAGAAAGATCTGCTCCTGACAGCTGCTTATCATCAGCAGTGGATCGGCATAGAGGGGGCACCGGCTAACCTTTTTGTCTCGGCTCATACGGAGCAGCAGTGGGGCAAGAGTTACCACGGTGTGGGCGTGGTGGTCGCAGCGCAGCGTGCTGGACTCTTCACCCGCACAGAGGCGCAGGCGGAGTATGCTTTTCAGCTTCGCTGGAAGGGCGACAAAATCCTCTCCATCGGCACGGGTCTAGGCATGATCAACCTCCTATATGACGGCACCAAGGCGCACATACCAGACGGCGGAGCGATGACGCCAAATGACCCTTCGCTACCACAAACACCCGTATCGGGGCGCACCTTTGACCTCTCAGCAGGAGTCCTATGGCACACGCCTCGGTACTTCATCGGCTTCTCGGGGCGTCACCTCACGGTGCCGCGCATCACGCTCGATAGGCTCTACTATCAGAAAGTGCCGATACATATCAATGCGGTCTGTGGGTACAATATTACACCACGGGGTGCGTTATTATCGTGGCACCCCTCGCTATTTGCCTCGACAAACTTAACGTCGTGGCGGGTGGATGTCAACCTAGACGTACGCTTGGCTCAGCGATGGGAGGCTGGTCTGATGTACCGACCTTTGCAAGCTGCGGGGCTACGGCTGGGAGCGCTCTTTGGCAAGTGTCACGTGGGTTACCTCTTTGAGATGCCTACGAGTCAGTTGGCGAGGGGCAACTGGGGCAGTCACGAACTGGTGATAACCTATGCACTCCCGATGTCTAGCCACAAGAAAGGGACCAACAGCTACAAGAGTATCCGACTTCTCTAGCCTATGCGTCTCACTATTAAATAGAACTCTGAAACAACTTAGAAGCTATGAAAGAAGCTTTGCCGACATACTGCAGTCCATCCGAGAGCGCGCATGACGCACGTTCCGCACAAAGGCTTAGGACCAGAATCAGAGCTGGAGCCTTGCCCCTACTAGGTGCTTTGGCACTACTCTTACTCTTCATCTCCGTGCTGAGCATGGTGGGCTGCGCTCCCAAGCGTGGCTCTGGCGTGAGTGCCGAGCTGGTGGGCGTGGGGCTCTCCTCGTGGAGCGAGCCAGCCCCCTATGGCATGGTGCAAGTACCGCAAGGACATATCGTACTGGGCGAGCGCGATGCGGACACGGTGTGGGGACTCCCCGCTGAGTACAAAGCTATCTCGGTAGATGCCTTCTGGATGGATCAGACGGAGGTGACAAATGCGCAGTGGAGACAGTTCGTCTTCTATGTGCGCGACTCGATCATTCGCGAGCGCCTTGCAGACCCGCTATACGGAGGTAACCCGCTTTACAAGATTACCACGGACAAGTATGGGGATCCTGTCAAGCCTTATCTAGACTGGTCTCAGCCACTGCCCAATCCTAAGCGTGCACTAGAGCAGGAGCTGGAGGCGATGGAGAGCGTCTACTACACGAACCCCGTGACGGGCGAGCGTAAGCTCGATCCTAAGCAGATGCTCTACAAGTATGAGGTCTACGACTACCACGCAGCGGCGCTCTACCGCAACAACTTACAAAAGGATGTGCGCGCCAGCAAGGGTGTTCAGGAACCAGTGATGATTTCTAAGGACACAGCTTACGTCAATGACCGTGGCGAGGTGATCCGTGAGACGATCACACGTCAGCTCGCTAGTGAGTACGACTTCCTCAATACCTACATCGTGGCGATCTATCCCGACGAAACGGTCTGGGTCAACGACTACCCCAACTCTAAGAATGAGATCTACACTCGCACTTACTTCAACCACCCTCGCTACGACAATCACCCCGTGGTGGGTGTCTCGTGGGAGCAAGCGACCGCTTTCTGTCACTGGCGCACGGACAACTATCGCAAGGGATTGAACCTCCCCAATGGAGCCGTCATCCCTGAGTTTAGACTGCCCACAGAGGCGGAGTGGGAGTACGCAGCGCGTGCTGGACGGACGAATACGAAGTACCCGTGGAATAGCGAAGACCTAGATTCGGAGGATGTCTGCTTCTTGGCAAACTTCAAGCCTTTCGAGGGAGATTACGCAGCCGACGGACAGGTGATCACTTCGCAGGTGAGTACTTTCTCGCCCAATGACTACGGGCTCTACGATATGGCGGGCAACGTAGCGGAGTGGACTAGCTCGAGCTACTTCGTCTCTAGCTACGAGATGATGGACGATGTCAATCCGCAGATGCGCTACAACGCAGCTCGCGAGGACAACACGATGCTACGGCGCAAGGTCGCCAAGGGTGGCTCGTGGAAGGACGTCCTCCGCTTCATCAAGTCCACAAGACGCATCTACGCGCCACAAGATGAGGCGCACTCTTACATCGGCTTCCGCTGTGTGCGTAGCATCATCAACAACTCCAAATAAGCAACGCAACAGATAGCCCTAACGACGGCTTTACCCTTCAGATAGATAGACTCATGGCAAAGAAATATAGACGCTACAAGAATGGGCTGGAGATGTATCTCTCCAGCAAGAAAGGGCGCAGAGTGCTCAACTTCGCATACAGCTGGGGTGCCGCAGTGGTAATCCTCGGAGCTCTCTTTAAGTTGCTCCACCTCCCCTTCGGCAATGAGATGCTTTTCATCGGTATGATTACCGAGTTTCTCGTCTTCTTCATCTCAGGCTTCGAGCAGCCTGAGGAGCATTACCAGTGGGAGCAGGTCTTTCCTGAGCTAGACTCTAAGAACCCGATGGACAAGCAGGAGATGGAGGCTCGCCGTCAGTACCTCCTCCGCAAAGCTCAGGAGGCAGCTGCAGCGCCAGCGCCCTCTTACGCCTATCCAGAGGAGCAACACTACGAGCAACCTAGCAGTTACGCTCCTCAGCCTCAAGCTCAGGCGGGTTACGTTGCCCCTGAGGGTGGTTACGGTGCACCAGCTTCGGAAGTTCAAGTGGAGCGTCTCTCCGCAGCCATCGATCAGCTAGCCAATGCCGCCTCGCAGCTCAGCCGACTGGGCGAGCTTTCTCAACAAATGACTGATCAGTGGGTCGCTATGCAGCAAGACGGGCGCACCCTCGGTGAGAGCGCCGTCGAGTATCAGATGCAGATGGACACGACCTCGCAGCATTTGGCTCGTCTCAACCAGATCTACGAGTCGCAGCTGGCTAGTATCACAGGCCAGGTCGCTACCATTGACCAGATCAACCAAGGGCTGGAGCATATTAAGAATATGTACCAAGACTCCGCTATCGACAGTACCACCTTCCGCACGCAAAATGAGCGCTTGACCATGCAGCTCTCTGAGCTAAACCGTGTCTACGCTCGCATTCTGGAGGCGCTGACGGTCAATATGGGAGCCCCTGGCATGGCGGGTCGTCCTTATCAGGGAGGCTACGAGCCTAGTTACTACGCTCCACGGCAGGAGTACCCCTCGGCACGTCCCGACTACTATGCCTCTCAGCCCTATCAAGCACCACGCAATGCGGGCGCACCACAAGAGCCACAAGAGTAGATCGCTCTCCCCTCACCTACTCGATAGCTATTCATCTAATACAATCTAGGCATTATGGCAGCAGGAAGCAGTGGCAACCGCAATAGGCAGAAGATGATCAATCTGATGTACCTCGTCTTCATTGCGATGGTAGCACTCAATGTCTCCTCGGAGGTGCTCTCGGGCTTTGTCCTCGTGGAGCGCAGTCTGACGAACACCATCGAGGGAGCTCAGCAGAGCAATGACAATATCATGAAGGGGCTCTCAGCTGCTTATGCCAAAAACCCTAGCAAAGCAGAGCCCTGGTATCGCAAAGGGCTAGCGCTCACCGCCTATGCAGACTCGCTCTACAACGAGATAGACCAGTTGCGCCTCCTCATAGCTCAAGAGGCTGACGGTAAGGATGCCAATCCCAACGATGTGGCTCGCAAGGACGATATGAATGCCCCCACTACCGTCATGCTCAATCCCATCACTCGGCGAGGCGCTAAGCTACGCGAGTCGATTGAGGCCTTCCGTACATACACCACGCAGATGGTTCGTAGCGACAGCCGTCGTGAGCATATCTCTGAGATGCTCAGCACGGAGCGTTCGGGAGGGCTCAGCTGGGAGCAGCAGATCTTTGAGAATATCCCCACCATTGCCTCGCTCACGATGCTCACGAAACTTCAGAGCGACATACGCTCCGTCGAGGGCGATGTACTGAATGACCTTGTCCAAAACATCGACAGTGGCGACCTCCGCGTCAATAAGATTGCTGCGCAAGTGATCCCACGCAGTCAGCTCGTCATGCAGGGTAGCCAGTACGAGGCGAGCATCGTCCTCTCCAGCTACGACTCGACACGAGTTCCCAAGATTGTGGTCAATGGCACCACCCTTCCTGAGAGCGCTGGGGGCATTTACCGTGTCACAGCGACCAAAGCAGGTACCTTCCCCATCTCAGGATACATCGAGACAGAGCTTCCCGACGGCACCGCTGTCAAGCAGCCTTTCCAGTCGGAGTACTATGTCACCGAGCCTTTTGCGACGGTCGCTCCTACCATGATGAATGTCCTCTATGCGGGCATCAACAACCCAATTAGTATTGCCGTGCCTGGTGTCCCCTCGCAAAATGTGACCGCCACGATGACCAACGGAACGCTCACCCGCAAAGGCAACAGCTGGATGGCTAAGCCCGCTAAGATAGGCACTCCCGCCGTCATCACCGTTATGGCCAAGCAGGCTGACGGTCGAAACCTCAAGATGGCCGAGACCTCGCTACGTGTACGAGCTCTCCCCGATCCACTCCCTTATATACAGTACACCGATGCCAATGGAGCGACCAAACGCTTTAAGGGCGGGCGCATCGCCAAGCGTGACCTCCTCACTGCCAACGGTATCGGAGCTGCTATTGACGACGATCTGCTAGACGTGCCCTACCAGGTAGTGCGCTTCCAGCTCCTCTTCTTTGACTCTGTCGGTGGCGTTATCCCCGAGGTGTCCAATGGCCCCACTTTCTCCGCTAGACAGCGAGACAAGATCCGCAATATGGCAAAGGGTAAGCGCTTCTTCGTAAGCGAAGTGACTGCTCGTGGTCCCGACGGGATCGAGCGACAGATCCCAGCCATCGAAGTAATCGTACGATAGTCTTCACAGCTTTAAGAATAGACCCATCTCACTATACTATGCAACGCATCCAGTCTATACTCATAGTGCTCCTAGCCCTCACGCTCACACTGACCGCTGAGGCGCAAAACTTTGACCCGCTCTCCGCCACCACTACTGACTCAACACGAGTTGCCACGGAGCTACCACGTCAGCGCCCCACGGCACGTCAGCGACGCGCTCAGAAGGAGCAGGAGACACAGACCGATGGCGTCTCCATACGCGCCAAGAACTACGCCGACCAGCAGGTCAAAGATACCGAGACAGCCCCCTGGCGCCGAGTCATCTACCGACAGCTCTCGATAGACAGCCTCGCCAATGCTCCTATCTTCCGTCCTGTACGTCCGTCGGGACAGTTGCAGAGCCTCTTCTCGCTCCTCTTCAAGCGCTTCAACGACGGGAGCATCACCGTCTATGAGTACGAAGACCTAGGCTACGAAAACCTAACTCCAGAGCGACAGCTACGCTTTGAAGACTTCCTCGACCGCTTTGGCATCGTATATGACAAAGACCCCAGCCAGACGGGCAACCGGGCCTTCAAGATCCTCCCCGTAGACATCCCCACGCAGTCTATACACAACTACTATGTCAAGGAGGAGTACTACTACGATGTCAAGACCAGCGACGTGAGCAGTCAGATCATAGCGATCTGCCCCGTGATGGACGACGAGATATCGATGGAGGGTAGCGTGCGCATACCGCTCTTTTGGGTCAAGTACTCCGACGTGCAGCCCTACCTCTCGCAGCAACCTATCATGCTCTCGACCAAGAATAACGCCACGACCGCCACGATGGACGACTTCTTCAGTCTCAACCTGTACCGCGGACAGATCTCGATGACGCTAGGCGGTGAGACCGCTGAGCTCAATAGCGAGATGAGCGACTCGACTGCGATGGCTGCGCGTCAAGCCTTCAGCAACCAGATCGAGGGCGAGCTCAAGCAGTTTGAGGAGAGCCTCTACGGCACCGAGTACACCAAACCAGAGGCTAGCGATAGCGACCTTCAGGAGGGACGTGACGGCGAGGACGACAGTGAGCTTGACACAGCCCGTGCCCGTCGCTCACAAGAGCTTCGCGAGGGCAAGAGCCAACGTAAAGCAGCCAAGGTGACCAAAGCGAAGAAGAAGAGTCGCACCACCAAGAAGGCTACTCCCAAAGCTGCCAAGGCAGAGCAACCGAAGCAGTCGAAGAGTACTACCACACGCTCCGTACGCAACCGCTTCTAGCGACTAAGTCGCCAACCAAACACAAGAGGGCTGGGTCCATCACAACGGACTCAGCCCTCTATCTTTGTCTATTCCCCCACCCTTCCAGCGACGCTTCTTGATGAAACTAGAGTTTCTCCCGTATGAAACTAGAGTTTCTCCCGTATGAAACTAGAGTTTCATTCCCATGAAACTGGAGTTTCACCTGGATGGAAGAAAAGTTTCACCCAAGTGGTACTGATAGTTAGCTCAAAGGACGCTGAAAAAAGGGGTGAACCCCGCGAGGTCCGCCCCTATCGATACGTATGTAGGTTAGTCAGCTAGTTGGCTGAGGTCTTGTAGTGAATGTTGTCGATGAGACGAACCTCGCCACAGTAGCAGACGATGCAGCCGACGGGGTCGCTGCTATCGCTCCACGACTCGAGGGGACGAAGCGTCTTGCCATCGACGATCTGATAGTACTCTGGACGCAGGAGCGGATGCTCTGCGAGGCGTGAGACGACGAAGTCAACGACTTCTCGTGGCGAGTGCTCAGGGATGAGCGCTTGGCTGGCTACCAGCGTGTCGTGGATGCGTGGCGCTACGTCACGCTGCTCGCTGGTGAGGAGGAGGTTGCGACTGCTCAGCGCTAGTCCGTCAGCCTCGCGGATGATGGGACAGCTGTGTATCTCTACGGGCAGAGCGAGCTGGCGAACCATCTCTCGTATGATAGCTATCTGCTGGAAGTCTTTTTCGCCAAAGAAAGCGCCATCGGGCTGCACAAGCATAAAGAGTTTGCTCACGATCTGCGCTACACCATTGAAGTGTCCTGGACGATGCGCTCCCTCCATCGTCTCTCCGAGGAAGCCGAAGTCAAACTGACGGGTGTCCGCCTCGGGATACATCTCCTCAACGGTGGGCAGGAAGGCGATGTCTACCTGACCGTCACGCAGGCGTGCTAGGTCCTCCTCTGGCTTGCGGGGGTAGGTGCGCAGGTCTTCGGGATTGTTGAACTGCGTGGGATTGACAAATACCGACACGACGACTATGTCGTACTGCTTTCTAGCAGCAGCCACTAGACTCAGGTGTCCCGCATGCAGGGCACCCATCGTAGGCACTAGGCCGACACGGGCTGAGGGGTTCTCTTGGCGTAGCTTAGAGAGTTCTTGCTGTAGTGCAGCAACCGTTGTGATGACTTTCATTTGTGTGTGATATGCTGAAAAGGGTGTGTATGATTTGATTTCGATTTATAGCTCCCGTCGGTAGAGCAGGCAGGCGTCGCCATAGCTGAGGAAGCGGTAGTGCGCATCAGCAAGGGCATGCTCATAGAGCGTGCGCCAGTGGGGTCCTATGAGTGCCGAGACGAGTAGCAGGAGCGTGCTCTTCGGCTGGTGAAAATTGGTCACCAAGATGTCTACCATCTGATACTGATAGCCAGGGGCAATGAGTAGCGCTGTGGAGAAGGTAAGGCGATCAAGCCCTTTGTGGCGAACATAGCGGAGCAATATCTCTAGAGCCTCACGACGTGACGGCAAGCTTGCTCCACAGCTCTGATGCATTCGGTAGCTATACCACTGATCTAGGTGAAAGGGCTCTGCCACGTCCCTGCCCTCTTGCTCTGCTTGTTGCAACGCAACGGCAAACCAGTAGAGGCTCTCCAAGGTGCGTACAGAAGTTGTCCCAATGGGTACAAAGGGGCTGTCGATATGCTCTAGGAGCGTCTCCAGCGTTGCTGTCGGCACACTGCAATACTCGCTGTGCATCTGATGATCAGCGACCTGACGACCCTTGACGGGTAGGAAGGTGCCTGCACCGACATGGAGCGTTAGCTCGGTGATGCGGTGCCCCTCGGCGAGGAGCTGGTCATCTAGCTCTGGCGTGAAATGTAGTCCCGCTGTCGGTGCCGCCACGGAGCCCTCAATGCGAGCGTAGACGGTCTGATAGTCGGTGAGGTCGCTGCTCTCGGTCTCTCGATTGAGATAGGGAGGGATGGGTAGCTGACCGCACAGCTCTAGTATCTCGCCAAAGCTCTTGGTCTCGTCGCTCCAGCTGAAGGTAACTACGTCTGGTGTGTCCGCCTCCCTATTCGCTTGTAGCGTGATAGTTTGTCCACCAGCTAACGGGAGTGTACAGGAGATAGTTTGCTCGGGGCGCCACTTCTTCGAGTTGCCCACGAGGCAGTGCCAGGAGCATGAGCCGAGCGAAGATAAGCTTTCCTCGTAGCTGACAGGTTTGTAGGGATCTAAGCAGAGTATCTCGATGCGGGCACCCGTGGCTTTGACAAAGAAGATGCGCGCCTTGATGACTCTCGTATTGTTACGAATGAGGAGCGCATGGGGCGGGAGTAGCTTTGGTAGCTCGGCAAAGGTGTGGTCCTCCAGCCTCCCCGTAGCATCGCTCAGGAGGAGCCGGCACTGGTCACGCTCCGCCAGCGGATGCGCTGCGATACGCTCGTCGGGGAGCGGGTAGTCGTAGTCGTTGATGTCTATATCGACCCAGTGCTGCGTATGAGGCTTGTCACACATACTTTTGATCCTTTGATTAGCTCTGCAGGACTACTCAAGCGTCACGTAGCAAGCCTCCTGTAGCTTAGGCTCTACGACGACACGCTGCATCACACCGTCACGCAGATAGTCGATGGTGACACCCGTGCGGGGTGCTGTCGTGATCCAGGGATTGAAGGCAAAGAGGTAGCTAAAGCCTCCGAAGTACTTATCCTTGTCCAGGAGCTTAGCAACTCGAGCGTAGTCCTCTGAGTCCCAATAGCGACAATTGGTTGGTCCATCTTTGATCGCAAAAGGATGGTCGTGCTTGCGGTAGGACATGCTCTTCTTGACAAAGGCTAGATAACCCTTAGAGAGCTCATCGGCAGTGCCTAGAGGGCGACCATTGATGGCGACAATCTCGTCTCCAGCACGCAGCCCCGCCTCAGCAGCTGGTGAGTGTAGCGGGAGCGAGTGGATGGTCGAGATGTTGTTTGCCTTATAGTTGATCCCCAGCGACAGATATCTATGGGTGGCGAAGCGCACGACGAGCGAATTGAAGTAACGTGTGAAGGGGAACTGCAAGAGCATCACTGGCACCGTCAGAGCGGTGTAGTCGGTCAGTGTATAGTCGTCAGAGAGTAGCTCCTCGGCTTCGCTCGTCCATAGCATCTTGCGCTCGTTGACACCACTATATATGGTGACGCCAAACTTCAGATAGAAACGAGCCAGCGTCTTGTCGCTCCCCATCGGTAGGATCGGCAGCTCGACGAGCTTACGCGCCTTGGGGTCGATGCGTAGCGACGTTTGCACGGCAGAGCGACGAGCTTCGGCAGCGTCGTAGGCGCTGTTTTCGGAGATACTATAATAGGTGTCGATGAGGAGGTCAGGATTCTTCGGATCGTAGGTAAGCCCCTTGGCTTGCAGTGCCTCGGTGATCTGCTGCTCAATGAGGACGTCCCGATTGGTGTGCTGCTTGTTGGTGCGCACGAAGCCGAAGGTCTCATAGTTGATCAAGTCTGTCTTGCCCTCCGTGCCTGAGCTGATGGGGTAAGAGATCAATATATCGGACTCGTCCTCTAGGCTGTACATGCCAAAGGCACGAGCCATGTCCCGCTCCGTGAGCGCATCGGCAGGCTGAGCCGTAGACTTGAGATGACGCACCACACGGTGGTAAGCAAAGTTGGAAACAACTAGGAGTAAGTCGTCAGAGACTTCCCCCTCGCCTTGCAACTCGCGAATCATATCCTCCTCGGACATCTTAATGGTTTCATGTCCATTGATCGCCTCGATGATGTCGCCCTCACGCAGGCCAGTCTGTGCTGCGGGGCTATTGGGATAGACGGTCAGGATGACGGGGCGATTAGCGCCCCAGTTGTCGTTGTAGCTCATCTGGTACTCCAGCCCGACGTAAGCTTTCTGAGCTTGCACTGTCAGGGCGAAGGAGCAGAGTGCTAGGATGAGTAGCAAAGTGGTGTGGTATAGTCGCTTCATTGTAGTCTGTTCTTTGAGTGTGTTGGTGAAAAGGTTTACTCCAGCTCCAAGTGGTAGAGCCGATTGATAATCTCGCAATAGGTCTGCCGTATGATCTCTTGCCGTGAGCCTGTGAGCTGCAAGCGCTCCGAGTAGATGCCCTGAGGTGTCGCTATAGCAATGCAGACAGTCCCGACGGGTGTCTCTGCCGTACCGCCAGCTGGTCCAGCCACGCCTGTGGTCGCTATGCCGATGGTGCTACGACAAGCTTGACGTGCGCCACTAGCCATCGCCTCAGCAACCTCTCGGCTCACGACGCCATACTGCTCGATGGTGGCGGCTTGCACATGGGCTAGTCGCTCTTTGAGCTCTATCTGATAAGTCACAAGGGCTCCCTGGAACCAGTGCGAACTGCCCGCATGAGATGTCAGCTGGCTCGCTATATAGCCACCCGTACAGCTCTCGCAGGTTGAGACGCTCTCGTGCTGCTCTAGCCAATGCGCTATGAGACGCTGTAGCTGCTCTTCTGTCGTCTGAGGAGTGGGCATAAAGCGTGGGTTAGATCGTTGTCTTGGCAAAAGGAACGGCATCTATCGATCCGTAGGCTCCTCGCTCATAGGCAAAGGTTCCCGCCATGGCAACCATAGCGGCATTGTCTGTCGTAAAGGCAAAGGGCGGTATGTAGACCTGCCAGCCGTATCGCTCGGCATAAGCGTGGTAAGCATCACGCAGCCCCGTATTGGCAGAGACGCCACCAGCCACAGCGATGTGCTTGATGCCGGTCTCCTTGCTGGCGCGTAGTAGCTTGCTCATGAGGATGTCGATGACCGTCTTTTGGAGTGAGGCACAGAGATCCGCTTTGTTTTTCGCAACAAAGTCAGCATCCTTGGCAAGCTCATCCCGCAGCGTGTAGAGGAACGAGGTCTTCAACCCGCTAAAGCTGTAGTCCAGCCCTGGTACCTGAGGCTTGCTAAAGTGAAAGCGCTCAGCATCGCCCTCATTGGCGAGCTTATTGACGATCGGGCCTCCAGGATAGCCGAGGCCCATCACCTTGGCGCACTTGTCAAAGGCTTCACCAGCCGCATCGTCGATCGTCTGCCCCAGTATGCGCATATCATCAGGCGCATTGACCTGCACGATCTGTGAGTTACCGCCCGAGACGAGTAGACAGAGATAGGGAAATGGGGGTGGCGTGTGTGGCTCCTCAGGCTTAGCGATGAAATGTGCGAGGACGTGAGCCTGCAAGTGATTGACCTCGACGAGTGGGATGTGGAGTGCTAAGCTCAGCCCCTTGGCAAAGTTGGTCCCGACGATGAGCGAACCGAGAAGCCCTGGACCACGTGTGTAGGCGATCGCATCAAGGTCGGCCAGCGTGACACCGGCACGCGCTACCGCCTGCTGTACGACAGGGACGATGTTCTGCAGATGGGCTCGTGACGCCAGTTCAGGCACCACGCCTCCATACTTGCTGTGTACCTCTTGACTTGCGATCACATTGCTACAGAGGAGCCCGCCCCGTAGCACAGCTGCCGAGGTATCGTCGCACGAGCTCTCGATACCTAAGATGAGAGAAGATGAAGATGTCATGATGCTGTGTCGTGAGATTAGTTAGCGAGCCTTGTCCTCAGCGCAGACCTTGTCGACATGCTTGAAGAACTTTGATCCACCCTGCTCAAGGAAGTAGTCTCGTCCCTCCAGCATCTCAACGAGCTGCATGAGCGCTCTATCCTCGGCCATGCGCATCAGCTCCCGCTCCGATTGGGTCTGGTCATCAATGCCCAAGAGGTGCAAGATGCCATGTATCATCACACGGTACAGCTCCTGCTTGAACGGCACGCCCAGCTCCTGCGCATTCGTCGCAACGGTGTCGATGCTGATGAGTATATCTCCATAGATGGCATCATCGCCCTCCTGCTCACTCTCTCGGGGGAAGGTTATGACATCTGTATAGTAATCATGCTGGAGAAATGCTCTATTTGCCTTCAGAATACCCTCATCGTCAGTGTACTGGAAGTTGATCTCCCCGACCGTCCGATTCATCTCGTCGCATACACGACGCATCCAACGGTTGGCGATCTGTCGCCTAATGGGAGGCATCAGCACTTCGTTGTCCGAATAGTAGTTAAATTGCATATCTCGTCTCTTAAATCTATTCTGCGTGCAGGCTTGGCTTGCAATCTTGTGAGGCCGTCGACTGTAACAGCCTCATATGGTATTGCAAAGGTAATGTTTTCTTTAGACTTACACAGCGTAACGAGAGAAGGCACCTGCCCCAGACGAGGAGCAGATGCCTTCCTTATTATATAGGTACGCCACGAGAGGCGTCGACGCCTGTAGCTTGTAGCGCAGCGCTAGAGTAGGCGAATCGAGGTGATCGTGTTTGAAGAGATCTCTGTCTGGGCTCCCTGCACGTTACCACTACCTCTAAGTGATACTGTCCCGAAGGTGTTCTTGATCATACCAGTCTTGCGATCAAGTATGATATTGTCTATGGCATTGCCCTCGATGACCAAGCCCTCGAAATTGGCGGTTGTCTTACCATTGGCACGGAATGTATAGTCTGTGTCAGATACAGCTACCAGCGTGACGACACCCTCATACTTTGTACTAGCATCTTCACCAGAGAAGAGCGGACTATTGACCGTGAAGGACTCACCCTGTGCTATCGGCTCTGCAGGGAAGAATGCTGGAACCATCGCCATAGTGATGACGCCCTTCTTGACTAGGTCATCTACAGCCTCGCCCTCAGGTTCACCTAGGGGCTTAAGCTTAGCGTCCACCCACTGAGTAACCTTCTGATTGACCATCTTACGTAGCTGATTGGTCATCTCGTCCTTATCGTCTGAGTCTGTATCCACATTCATATTCATCGCCTCTCCCGTAGTACTTGAAGTTGCTTGGACACGATTGATGTTGATCTCCATCAGGTAGTTTCCATCCTTGACATCAAGCACTTTATAGGTATAGGTGATAGTTTGGGTTTGTTTCATCTCCATCTGCTGCCCCATCATAGAGATGGTCATAGGATTGTTGGCCGTCACTTGATAGGTAAAGGTCTGTCCCTTCTTGAGGTTCAGACGTAGATCGTACTTCTCCTGTGCGAAGACGGAGGTCATCACACCGAGTAGTAGCAGGGTGGATAAGATGAGTTTCTTCATAGTTCTATTGTGGTTTGGTTGTATGTGATTACTTGACGTTGTGCAGATCATGCCCCATACGCACCTTCTTGGTGTGCAGGTAGTGGGCATTGTACTGATTAGGCTTGATCTCTAGGGGCACAGTCTCCACAACTTTCAGTCCGTAAGCCTCGAGACCAACGCGCTTGACTGGATTATTGGTCATCAGGCGCATCTCGGTCACACCAATAGCACGAAGTATTTGAGCGCCGACACCATAGTCACGCTCGTCAACCTTGTGCCCGAGGTGCAGGTTAGCATCGACTGTGTCGAGTCCCTCGTCTTGAAGCTTGTATGCCTTGATCTTGTCCATCAATCCGATGCCACGTCCCTCTTGGTTGAGGTAAACGATGACACCAGCACCCTCCTGCTCGATGATCTCCATAGCCTTATGCAGCTGCTCTCCGCACTCGCAGCGCAGACTACCGAAGATATCGCCCGTAGCGCAACTACTGTGCATACGTACGAGGGTCGGTTTATTGGTTGAAATGTCACCCTTGATGAGGGCAATGTGCTCTAGACCGTTGCTCTTCTGGCGAAATGGTATGATGTCAAACATCCCCCACTCGGTCGGAAGCTTAGCCCTTACGCCCTCCTCGACGATGCAATCGGTCTTGAGGCGGTAAGCGATGAGATCCTCAATGGAGATGATCTTCATATTCCACTGCTTAGCGATCTCCACGAGCTGAGGGAGACGCGCCATCGTCCCATCCTCATTGATGATCTCGATGAGCGCACCGACAGGCTGAAGACCAGCGAGACGCGCCAGGTCAATAGCTGCCTCTGTGTGGCCAGCACGACGTAGCACGCCACGATTGCGCGCCCGCAGCGGGTTGACGTGACCTGGACGAGCTAGGTCTGTCGGCTTGGTATTAGGATCTGCTAGCGCTTTGATGGTCATAGCACGATCATACATGGAGACACCCGTCGTACAGCCGTGGCCGATGAGGTCGACCGTCACGGTAAAGGGAGTCTCGTGTAGCGATGTATTCTCATGCACCTGCATATTAAGCTCAAGCTGGGCTGCACGGTCCTCAGTGATAGGTGTGCAGAGGACTCCACGCCCGTAGCGCATCATAAAGTTGACCTTCTCGGGCGTTATCAGTTCGGCAGCCGTGATGAAGTCGCCTTCGTTCTCACGATCCTCGTCATCGACAACGATGACAAACTTGCCAGCTTTGAAATCTTCTATAGCCTCCTCGATGGAGTTTAGTTTGAAGTCTTGATTCATGGTTTCAGGAATAGTATGTGTAAGGTACAGATCACACTGTCTGTGACTTGATCTGCTTGACAATATGGTTCAGTATAGGAGACATCAGCCTCAGTTGTCTCTCGTTGCGCCGTAGAGCGATAGCTAAGTATAGCATCACTGGCAGGGAGACTGGTAGCAAAGGTATACAAATCCAGACATATAGCTTGCGTTGCCAGAGGCTACTTGCCAATGTTTTCCCTAGGAGAGGGATGTTGATGAGCTGTGCGAAGACATACTTGTCGGGATAGTTGTGGAGCGTCTCTACAGTCTCCTCTAGCTGCTCGTAAAGCTGCTGGTAGGCTGTGGCAAAGTCGGGCAAGCAGTCCAGTCTTAGACCCTTACTCCGCGCATAGGTCATACCGCGCAGTGCGTCCATCTGACGTTGTAGCTGACTTATATCATGTAGCACCTCCTCTGTGGTGGCAGGCTCCATGATAATCTCCTTGTACTCCAGCTGTCTTGCGTAGTTCGGGTGGAAGAAGCGACGGAAGAAGACCACGTAGGCATCGGCATTGAGCGTAGCTGAGTCTCGCGAAGCCTTGTAAGTTAGGAAAGCTCCTAACGGTAGAATCACGGCACTTGATAGCCACATACCCGCCCAGACGGGGATCTGTCCGCTATTGATCATCTTCAGGCCAAAGGTATCGATGACGTAGTAGATGATGAAGATAAGCACTGCCAAGACCATCGGTGTCCCCACGCCTCCCTTGCGTACGATGGCTCCTAGCGGAGCGCCTACAAAGAAGAAGAGCAGACAAGCCACTGGGAAGGTAAACTTGCGGTGCATCTCCTGCGCATTGACACGGTAGTCCGAGGCGGCATCGTCATAGTAAGTGTCCGCTATCTGCACCGACGAGGAGAGGTTGTCGAGCCACTCTAGGGCTTGCTTGTAGCCCATCAACTTATCCTGATCGGAGGCTCTATCCATTAGCGTATCCAGCGTGTAGTGCGTTGGCGCAGCGTCGCTATACCCTGACACCAGTAGCTCGTCGTGGTCCAGTCGACGTGCGGAGACAATCGCAAAGGGAAGATGCGAGAGTTGATCCTGCTTTAGCCAAGCAGCAGCTTGCAGATTAGCGCCTGGCATCATCGTGCCTAGATCTGCTTGTCCAGGTGGCTGAAGCTTGCTATGTATATCAAAGAGTACGTCGCTCCCCACCTGACGCCCCACACTATCGGTCGCCATGCGGGTACTATCGCTGTAGTTAATGAGCTCTCGAAGGTTCTTGCCGACGAACTGAGACTTGAGGTAGTCATCGCCCATCATCTCAAAGTTGGCATCAAAGGGGATGAAGATCACCTTCTCCGTAAAGTGCTCCTTAATGTAGGAGGCGGGACGCTCATCCGAAGCTTGGCTGCCAGGGATCAGCGTCGTCTGACTACTGAGCTGCTCAAAGCTCTCACCACTCCGGAGCGACATAATAAGGTAGAGCTTGCTGTCGTCCATCAGCAGGCGTCCCGTATCGGCTAGGATGATACGTGGTGCACGTTGCTCCGAGAGGTCATAGATCATCACATTGTAGAGCGTGCTCGTTGCCACATCTTTGTCCCCTACGTAGATACTGTAGCCATCGATACCGTTGAAGAAGATCCCCTTCGGTAGCTCTAGCTCTGGACGCGCATAGCGTGCCGAGAAGAGTATCTGATAAACTCGCACACTAGCCTTCTGCACGCCTCTATCTAGATAGACGAAGAGCCCCAGAGCAATGCAGGTCACGAGGATCACCAGTGGCTTCATGATCTTGCTCAGAGGCACTCCAGCCGACTTCATCGCAAGGAGCTCCAGTCGCTCGCCTAGATTGCCGAAGGTCATCAGCGATGCCAGCAAGACTCCCAGCGGGACAGCTGTAGGCAAGACATAGAGCCCTGCGTAGAAGATCACCTCCAGCAGCACCCCCACGTCCATACCCTTGCCGACCAAGTCGTCAATATGCTGCCAGAGGAACTGCATCAAGACGACAAACCAACAGATCAAGATGGTCATCAGTAGGAGAGGCAAGAAAGACCTCACCATAAAGATGTACATGATCTTCGGTCGCAGACGCATACCTCTTACTTGCATGATCGTAGGATTAGGTAGCTGTAAGCTTTACTTTAGGAGCTTGCCCTCGCCCTTCAGGTCTGTAAAAAGTCTGTCTAGCACAGCATTGATAAAGGAGGCACTCTTAGCGTTGTCATACACCTTAGCCAGTTCGATGTACTCATTGATCGTCACGACAAGCGCTATGTCAGGGCAGCTGAGCGCCTCCGCGACAGCCATCTCCATCAGGATCATATCGACCAGCGCCACACGATCCTGCTCCCAGTTATCTAGTCGTGGCGTCAGCATGGCGTCATACTCCTCACGATGTAGGAGCGTCTCCGAGAGTAGCTGATGCGCATAGAGACGATCCCGATCACTGTGAAACATCGGTAGCAGGTCGCCTGGTAGCTCTAAGCCATCCTTAGCACCACGGCGCAAGGTCTTCAGCGCAAAGTCTTGTATCGTCACCACGGGCTGATTGGTGAAGGGGATAACACGATAATCGTCCGATCCCTTGAGACGCTCTACCGTCGCCTCCACCTGATCCACAGTAGGCATCTCCTCGACCTCTAGGCGCTCGCAGATAGCGGTCGCATCGGCCCAGTAGAAGGAGTTTGCTGCGAGATGCTCATTGAGCTCCGCTGTGCGAAAGAGTTGCTTGAGTAGATTACCCCAATAGTCACACTGCTCCTGCATAGAGAGCGTGGAGACATCCTCAGGTAGAGCGCTGTAGGAAGGGTCTGTCTCAACCATATTGTAGAGCGTACGGAGCAACTGCTCATCCTGCTCCCAGCGCCTCTGCATCTCGTCTAGCGGATTCTGTATCTCCGTGCAGCGAGCTATCTCCTTGACAAGGGTCATATCCGAGAGCCTACGAGGAGTCACCTCGTCCGACGACTTGAGGAAGCGTCGCTCACGTATCTCCAAGAGCTCCCTCTGATAGGCTGCGAGCGCACGTATCAGATCTAGTAAATAGTAGTAGAGATAGTAGGTGTGACGTAGGGAGGTCGTGAGCGACTTGTCCGCCAGAGCCACATCTAGACGACCGCTAGAGATAGACTGGTAAAGTTGCTGGAAGACGCGGATGCGTACGATAGACCGATTGATCATATCACTCTATGAAATAGATGAATATACTAGGAGCAAATAGTTACGAGGAGGGCACTACCCTACTCTGTATGTGGTCTACGATGGACAAAAATCAAGGCTTCCGCCCTGCTGACCACCCCAGATCCGCCACAAAGGTACAAAAAAAGGTATCGGAGACGGTCATTCCCCCGCCTCGCAAACAGCAAACCACCCCACTCTTCGTATGCACCTCGCGCTGACAAAGTATCTTCATACGGGAGAAACTCCAGTTTCATGCGGAGGAAACTCCAGTTTCACACGGAAGAAACTCCAGTTTCATACGGAAGAAACTCCAGTTTCATACGGAGGAAACTCCAGTTTCATCGGAAAGAAACTCTTATCGATCCTGTGGGGGGCAAAAGGTCAATGGGGTTGAGCGAAAAGTGCTACCTTCGCACAGTGAAAGTGTCACGAGGCTGTAGACACTTCTCACACGAAAGAAATTTCGCCCAATGCCCATGCCGACCGCCACACTAATACATAACCTCCAGTTCCCACCGAGACCTCTCTCTACCGATGCGCTCACCGAGGGGGCAGGCTACACAAGCAGAGGAGAGCTATGAGGGTAGTGCGTAGTAGGTGGATCCCCTTTAGGGGCTTCTCGGCGATCAATCTCTTTGGGGTCATCTTCGTTCGCAAGGATCTACCCGAAGAGTACCTGACGAATACGCATTGGCTGGAGACCATCGTGCGTCACGAGCGTATCCACACCCGTCAGATGCTGGAGCTACTAGTGCTTCCTTTTTACCTCTTATATATAATGGAGTGGCTGGTGCGTCTTGCTATCTGTCGCAATGCCGATAGAGCCTACCGCTCTATCTCGTTTGAGCAGGAGGCTTACGACCACCAGGACGACCCCACGTACGGACAGCGGAGGAGGCCGTATGCCTTCCTACGGTACTGGTGGTTCTAAATTCTTTTTTCGTACCTTTGCAACCGTCTAGCGAGAGGCATCGCCCAGATGGCGGAATTGGTAGACGCGTCGGTCTCAAACACCGATGGGGTTAAACCTGTGCCGGTTCGATCCCGGCTCTGGGCACAGTAGTAAGAGCGAAGGCTAAGCGGTCAAGTCAACCACTTAGCCTTCGCTCTCTAACTTCTAATCTCTAAAGTCTAACCTCTAAAGTCTAATCTCTAGCATTCTTCTTATATTTGCACCTAGCAAACGATAGACAACTCACATGCAGCGCAAAGATCCTAAGCCTCTAGGGGAAATCTTATCAGACTGGCTCTCCGAGAGCCCAGAGGTAGACCAAGGGCTCCTCGAGCTCAAGGCGCTCCAATACCTGCGCACACGCTTCTACCCGCTCAGACGACAGATACGTGAGCTATCGATCTCAGACCATACCCTGCGGATGCGCATCACCTCGGCTGGCCTGCGACAAGAGATACGGCTCACGCAGCAGCAGCTCCTAGAGCAGATCAATGCGCACCTACAGTACGACCTTATAGACGAAATCATAATCCGATGAAGCAGAGACTCGCTTACTTCTTACACACTACCAGACGGACGATCCTGACTACGCTACTTTTGCTCCCGCTACTCCTCAGCAGTAGTTGTAGCAAGGTCGGAGAGGGGGTCTTTGGCTCTACCCCACTTCTTGTAGACTATGTGGATGTGCATCAAGGCACGTGGGACGCTGAGCATAGCGAGGAGATATTTCCCATCGTACAGCTCCCTCATAGTCTGCTACGTATCATCCCATTCAAAGAGAGCTTGCGGTCGGCTCGTATCAAGGGACTACCGCTCTACACGCCAGACATAGATGGTCGCCCGCTCTTCTACCTAATCCCTGAGAGTGCCCACGCCAATCAAGACCCTTCGGGGAGGCTCAGCTTTGACTTTCAGGAGATTACCCCGTACAGCTACCACCTTTACCTTGATGAGCTACAGGTCAATGTGGACTTTTCGCTTACCTCTATGAGTGGTCTCTATGACCTCTCCTCACGCGACTACAATGGTAGCGATGCGCATCAGCTCTCCTTATATATAGACCGCCGAGACTCGACCACCTGGGAGCAAGTGGCCGACGATGCGCTCACGGCTGAGGTCTCCTATGGGGGCACTACGCCGACACGCATCTACCTATACTTGCAGCTCAATACGAATATAGAGCAGATGACGAGTGCCATATCACCTAGAGACACGACCTATGAGTGCCTCACGCTACGACTACAGAAGCCCAATAAGCGTATCGTAGCCAAGTATGGCATATCGCTCATCAGTTGCGAGCAAGCTAAGCGAAACTTAACCACACAGATCCAAAGCTTCGAGTACGCTCCTCTGGTCAAGGCTGCCCGCAACGAATGGCAGAAGAGCCTGCGCAAAGTGGAGGTCTCTGGCGGTACAGAGGTGAACATGCGTAAGTTTTACACCGCTCTATACCGCTCGCACCTATGGCCCGTCAGCATCTCTGAGGATGGGCGGTACTACTCCCCTATTGATGACTCGGTGCATAGCGACGAGGGGATCACTCAGTACAGCCAAGATGACCTAAGCTACACCTATGAGACCAACTATCCTCTACTGATGCTCTATGAGCCAGACATGATGCATGAAGTTATCGTCTCCTATCTCCGAGCTATACGTGACTCTGGAGGACGACTCTTGAAGACGCTTGACCTGGGAAGTGTGATCTACACGGAGGAGTCGCCACTGCTCTTCCTCCTCACGGATGCACTCGCCAAGGGGCTCCTCGACGAGGATATCAGACAAGCCTTTGAAGTGCTTCGCACCGCTATCGATGCAGACCCTGAGCGACGCTCTGGTTACAAGCTTTGGTGTCTCTCACAGCTTGCCAATAGTCTGGGCTACACGGCTCTTGCTAGAGAGTACTCAGAGCTGAGCGATACTTATGTGCCAGTGGCTGGCAGGCTCTCGGCACAGCAAGTCGCCTCTATCCTAGAGCATCCGAGTGACTCGGCTCCTATACTACTACCCGAGGGACAGATCAATATTGATAGCCTCTTCAGTAGTTCGCTACACTCGCTCAATGTCAATCCCGATCTCTTCGCTTTCCTCTTTACCTACAACTTGATGGGTCGTCCACACTATGCGCAGAAGTTTGTCCGTCACACCATCGACTACTTCTTTGGAGTCGGTTCTTTCGGCTATCCAGGGCCTGACGACTACGGCTCTCTGAGCGCATCGCTGGTCTTCGCCATGATGGGCTTATACCCTGTAGCACCAGGCATAAACGGCTACTCGATCGTCGCACCTTCCTTCAACGAGATCAACGTTGATATGGGAGGCGGGCGCCATCTGACGATCAAAGCGCAGGGAGCCTCTCAAGTCAATAAGTATATCTCAGACCTTACCCTCGGAGGGCGACCACACACCGTTTATTGGGTCAAGCACAGCCAGATAGCAGGCGGTGGCACCATCTCAATGTTCCTCTCCGATGCGGACAATTGACCACTTGAACCTTCGACCCCTTGCATATCTAGTAGAAATGTTGTAAGTTAGTGGCGGAATAAGGAAACTAATACAAATCACTAAGTACATACAGTTATGGCAAAGGAAACAATCTCATTCAACGAACTGCGACGCATCAAGGATAGCCTACCCGATGGCTCCATGCACAAGATCGCAGAGCAACTGGGTCTCCGCGTAGACACCGTCAGGAACTACTTCGGAGGTGCTAACTACGAAGATGGTCGTGGTGCTGGAGTACACATCGAGGCAGGTCCCGATGGAGGTATCGTAGTCATTGATGACAACACCATCCTCAATCAGGCTCGTACCATCATAGGCGAGGAGCCTGTCCTCTAAAGAAAAAAGCTCGTAGCAGTCAGTGGCCGACCAGTCACTGACTGCTCTTCTTAACCCTATCACAAGGTTGTCGACACCCGAGCGACACCCCACGCTTACATTAACCATTATCACTACATCTATGCCACAAGACAAAGACCAGTCCAAGCTGGTGACTGTAGCTATACATACCTACGAAAAGGCGCAGATACTCCAGAGCCTGCTCCAAAGCCAAGGCATACCAGCTACCCTACACAATGTCAATACCGTACAGCCAGTCTTCTCGACGGGCGTACGAGTACGTATCGCAGAGCGTGACCTACCTCGCGCACTAGCCTATATAGAGGATCTCAAGTGGGATCTAGACGAGGCGTACGATGTCCTGCAGGAGAAGTCTGACCTAGCCAACGAATCTCCCGACACGGCTCACGTTGCAGCATACAAGGGATACGTGCTCATCCCCGTGGACTTCAGCTCTTATACGGACAAGATCGTCAAGCTCGGCTTTCACTTTGCAGCACGCCGAGAGCTACACGTACTACTCATGCACGTATATACGGGCACAATGCCTCAGATGAACTTCCCTTATGGTGACTTTACGGCACTGCTACCACAGATACAGGAAGCTTCACAGCAAGAAGCTGGAAAAGCTGAGCAGCAGATGACTGAGCTCTCGAAGGAGATCGATGCCAAGATGGCTGACGGCTCACTACCCCAGGTCACCTACCGCACCACCATCCGTGACGGCATCCCCGCCGACGAGATCCTACGCTATGCTAAGCGCAACCTCCCAGCCATCATCATCATGGGTACACGAGGCAAGACAGAGGATAGCGACTACATCGTCGGTAGTGTCGCTGCCGAAATCATTGACCGTGCCCAAGCTCCCGTCCTGGTAGTCCCTGAGAAGATTGCTATCGACGACCTCATGCAGGTCAAGCATGTAGGCGTGGCGACCAGCTTCGACCAGAGAGACCTCGTACTCTTCGATCAGATGATGCAACTGATGAAGCCCCTAGCGCCAGAGTACAGACTCTTCAACGTGTCACGCTCTGAGGGCAAGTGGGGAGACGTACAGTTGCAAGCCATTCAGGAGTACAATAAGCAGCAGTATCCCGATGCACACATCGAGTGGTCCAAGCTAAGCGAAGGAGAGCTCTATGCCGCTCTAGAGGAATTTGTCGCAAACCATCAAGTCGAGCTCATTGTGGTCAATACCTACAAGCGACGTGTACTCGCCAAGCTCTTTAACCCGACGATGGCTCGGCGCATGCTCTTCCACGCAGGGACACCTATCCTCGTGATGCACAGCAATTCATCTAGGTAAAAGCCCCTACTAGCTGGAGGACAGCTATAGATACGATGAGAGCTCCGTAAGTCTTCCTTGACTTGCGGAGCTCTCTTTCTATATAAGTGCGTTAGCGCTAGGCTTACTTACCCGAGGGAAAAGCTGAGGAGACGAGCTTCTGAATGTCCTTCGGGGCAAAGTCGCCCGTCAGACCGACTACATAGTACTCATCTTCATCTAGGACAGAGATGAGCAACTCAGGACACTTGCGCCAGCACCAGATGCCTGACTCTCGAGAGACAATCTGTACTTTGAGATTATCTTCTGGTTGATTGACCACAAGCAGTGGTTTGATGGAGCGATGCAACCCAGGTGTCAGCATCGGAGCGAATGCCTTTTGGAGCTTGTCAATAGACTCAGGCGTTGAGGCGATATATACGTTGAGAGACTTCAGCTTCTTGAGGAGCGTCTTGACGTTAGCCATGACAGAGGAGTTACCATCCTTCTTGATCATCTTCGTGATACTCTCCATAGGGATCATATCCAGCATGTTTTCATTGAAGGAGAAGATCTGCACACCATCCGCTGCCGTGGGTAGAGCCTCAGCATCTACATACTTGAAGGGGCTAGTCTGCGCCACAGCACCTAGCGTCATCGTGAGTGCCAGTAGCATGGCAAGGAGTCGTGATAGAGGTAGTTTGATTCGTCTCATACTATAAGTTGTTGGTTGGTTAAATAGTCGTTTGCGGATGGCTAAAGCAGCGCTTAGTCGGCCAAAAGAAGCTAGAGGTCTGCTCGCTTCTTGTCTTATAGACGATCTGTAAAAGTAAATGTTGCAACACCTCTCACGAGAGTTCCTACGAAGTTCCTCGGATGGCAGAGGAGGTGCAAGCTTAGTAATGTGAAGTTTACTACCTTTGCAGGCAATTCCTTTTGAGTTCATGTTGATTTTATAGATGAAGTCTCTCGTACAATGCTTTTGGGTGCTCTTTTTCTTTGCCGTGGGTGAACTGATCGGCATGATGATTGGGCACTTTCTCCCAGGGAGTGTGATCGGCCTGATCCTCCTCTTTCTAGCTCTAGAGACGAAGCTGATCAAGCCTGACAAGGTGGACAGCGTCGCCAAGTTTCTTACGCTCAATATGGGGCTCTTCTTCGTGCCAGCTGGCGTGGGGCTGATCACCCAAGTCGATCTTATCCAGCAGTATTGGGCTGCCATCATTATTTCTATGGTCGTCAGCACAGCACTGGTATTGGTGGTCGTGGGACGGATGCAGCACCGCTTCGAGCGGCACCATAAAGAGCAAAAAACTAACGACAACGCATGATAAACCTCATCACACTGCTCCTGAGCAAGCCTATCTACTGCTTGCCACTCACTATAGGGATCTACTTCCTCAGCTTACTCCTATACCGCAAGGTGAGGATCGGGCTCTTTCACCCGCTCATCGTTACTATAGGACTCATCATCTTGATGCTCTACCTATCGGGAACCTCGTACGAGGATTATAAGGAGGGGAGCCAGCTGATTGACTTCCTCCTAGGGCCTTCGGTCGTATCGCTGGGCTACATCCTCTACGAACAGTCTAAGTATCTCCGTGGTCGCGTTGTCTCCATTATGTTTTCGCTCTTTGTAGGCTCGCTGATCGGCATCCTCAGTGCTGTCGGGCTAGCCTATGCGCTAGGTGCTGGAGCCCCCATAGCCCACTCGATGGAGTCTCGCTCGGTCACGACCCCTATCGCTATAGCACTCTCAGAGCAGTCGGGCGGTATTCCAGCCTTGACAGCAGTCGTGGTCGTCATCTCTGGCATCATCGGTGGTGTCATAGGACCTCCACTCTTCAAGTGGCTACGCATAGAGAGTAGCATCGCCAAGGGACTAGCACTCGGTGCAGCAGCGCATGGCGTGGGCACCTCGGTAGCCATCCAGATGGGAGCCCTCGAGGGCGCTATCGGAGGCTTGGCTATCGGTATCATGGGTGTCTTCACCTCCATACTAATACCAATCGTCCACTACGTCGCTCAGCTATTCGTATGAGAGCAGGTATTATTGAATATAGGGCACTCCTCGTTAGGGGGGTGCCCTTTTTCTTCGTGGGCGGACGTAGCGATATGATCTATCCCAAGGCTGATGCGCTGTCCACCCGATGCCAAAACTTTCCAACGGTGGAAAGGAAAGTTTCCTCCCTTGGAAATTTCATTTTCCAAGGCTGGAAAGTTTTTGGAAACATGTTAAGAAGATTCGTTTTATCACTTTTTTCAGCTGGCAGATCTCACTAAACTAGCGAAGCTCCCGAGGAAATCGGGATTCGTCAGGGAGGAAACGAAAAATCTCCACGGAGGCGGGATATAAAAGTTCGGAAGAACGAAATGAAACTTCGGAAGAAAGAAATCAAAGTTCGGAGGAATTGTGTCCTCTTCCTGAAAAAAGTACACAGTTGGGGAGGTGTTACTGAGATGGTACACGGGTTATTTTTGTTAGTCCTGTGAGTGTACTCATCTGTTAGTTTTGCTCCTGCTGGGGTACACGACTTGTGGTCGTCTTTACTGCGGAGGTACACAAAGATAGCTCTTTGTTGGGAGTTAGGCGGCATGGACTCGGAGTTTTGAGGCTCGGAGCTGTTGGGGAATTGTTCTTAGATGTCTGTTTCTTAGAGGGTTGTGTGGTTAGAGGGTTGGGGTAATCTGGTATGCGCATCTGCATCGGAGTCTTCTTGTTGAGGGCTCGATGAGGACGCGCTGTGTTATAGAGAGCAATCGTTTGCGAGAGGATCTCCCGAACTTGATCTATGGGCTTATCCTCGAAGTTGTAGAGCCAGTCGTTCTTGATGATTCCGTTAAGTCGCTCAGCCATAGCGTTGTGGAGAGGGTTGCCGGTCTGGGTAACGCTGGTTACGATGCCTAGGCTGGCCTCGTAGTCGGTCAT
>NZ_ACLR01000119.1 GCF_000174775.1 Porphyromonas uenonis 60-3 | reverse complement strand
CTTTGACCTGCAGCCCACGCTCTCCACAGAGGGCCCCTACAACGCACTAAAACAGACCGTTGACTTCTACCAGAAGCATGGCTTTGACCTCAAAGGACTCATCTTCCATAGCGACCGAGGCTGTCAATACGTCTCCAAGCAGATGACCGACTACGAGGCCAGCCTAGGCATCGTAACCAGCGTTACCCAGACCGGCAACCCTCTCCACAACGCTATGGCTGAGCGACTTAACGGAATCATCAAGAACGACTGGCTCTACAACTTCGAGGATAAGCCCATAGATCAAGTTCGGGAGATCCTCTCGCAAACGATTGCTCTCTATAACACAGCGCGTCCTCATCGAGCCCTCAACAAGAAGACTCCGATGCAGATGCGCATACCAGATTACCCCAACCCTCTAACCACACAACCCTCTAAGAAACAGACATCTAAGAACAATTCCCCAACAGCTCCGAGCCTCAAAAACTCCGAGTCCATGCCGCCTAACTCCCAAACCAAAAGAGCTATCTTTGT
>NZ_ACLR01000120.1 GCF_000174775.1 Porphyromonas uenonis 60-3 | reverse complement strand
CTGCTGACAAAGGTAGGTTATGGAGTAGCTTTTGATCTCTCACTTTGGCCTGTTCAAGCTGTCTCACGGCTACAAATCGGTCTTTTTTTTTAGATCAATGTGGTAGCGATTCAAGACCACTTCGAGTAGTGTTTTGTTGACCAAGGCCTTGCTCTCAGCCTGGAAGAGGGCTGCTTTGAGGCGAGCGTTTTCACGCTTGAGTTCTGCGTACTCTGGATCTACGTCTTTGTTCTTGTTTGTCTTGCTCATAGTGCTTTGGTTGGGTAACTCTACACCAAAGGTACGCAACCAATTTCGAATGGTGCGTGTGGTGATGCCGTAGCGCTGGCTGGTGGTGGCGATGCTCTCGCCTGTGGCTAGGAGGTCATCGATGACTCTCCACTTGAAATCTAGGGGATATCCCTTTCGTCCTCGGTTACTTTTTTCTTGTTTCATTGTTGTTGGGGTTGGCTTCCCGACTGTGTACTATTTCAGGAGAGGACATGTGGCAACCTTTGTGTGTGAGGAGTAGGTTTACAAAGAGACCTTGATACCAGAGAGTCGCATCAGTAGCTGGGGTAGGTCACTGAGGTTGTGTCGCTTTGTGTTGAGCTGTAGTAGCTGATTTCGCAGGGTGGGCGATATGCGCTGCATCGCTGGGGAGAGGTAGAGTAGCATCGGCACCTGCCCTCTAGTCTCGGGAGTCACCTGATCGCCTGAGTAGGGATGCCACTCACCGTATACGCCTACGGGACTACAGAAGATAAGTATCGTGGGGGTGTCCTGGTAGTACGCTATGAGCCGCTTGAGGAGGTCATCCTGATAGTAGACGACGTTGTAGTACTGAGCTAGGTGGTCTAGGGCATCGCCAGACAGGTTTATGTCGGTGTTTGCAGATAGACGGTTGTACCTATAGAACTCCTCGGGGATGCGCCACCAGATGTTACTGCGCGCTCCCATAAGATGAATGGTGGTGAGGCGGGACTGGTCCTTTAGCGGTTTGAGTCGGTTGAGTACAGCATCGTCATAGGGAATTATGTTTGTCCACTCCTGATCGTCTGCACGAAGATTGGTAAAGAAGAGGTCGTCGCAGTCGGCTGCTAGCGGGGGGTAGACATCTAGTCCGTGAGCTATGCGTGGGGTGTTGTCCAGCCAATAGGAGTCGTATCCTGCTACCCGAAAGATACTATAGATAGAGGGGTAGGTATCCCAGCTATTCGGACTGTCTTTAGGACATAGGGAGAGTGTCCAGGCAGCTGCGAGAGCTGCATTGTCCGAGGCGCTATAGACGCTATCAAGCTTGATGAGAGGGCCAGCCTGCAGGAGGGAGTCTATGGTGGGGGTGTTGTCGCTGACGATAGGGTTGTAGCAGTGCATCAGGTGCGGGTAGATATCTTCGGCGACGACCAGCACGACATTGTGCGGTGGTAGGAGAGAGTCTACGGTCACCTCTTGAGGTGTCGCTTGTTGAGGTCTGTAGTCGAGAGCGCAGTGCTTAGCGTTTTGACATAACATACGACTGCTCAGATAAAGGCGTGCTATAGGAGCGTGGAGACTATACTGTATAGCTCCATCGCGAGCCACGACACGAGTCTTGCGTAGGTAGCCAATGCCGAGTATATGTGCTCCTACGAGGACTACTATGAAGAGGATTGTGGAGCTATATTTCTGGAAGCGTGTGATGCGCTTATGGAGAAGTCCCTTTTTAGCATCTTTGGCAAGAGTGATCAGCCAAGAGATGCCGAGCGGTAGGAAGATGGCCAGTAGTAGCTTGCCCCACTCTCGTAGCATGAAGGGCATATCTAGTCGTAGCGACTTGAAGAAGCCGTGTGCCTCTGAACTATTGGTCGCAAAGATAGGCGTGGCGATGGCATCACAGTATGGCATCTGGTAGGTACTGACGAGGTAGAGGTCCATAATGTGTACGGCACTGACCAGTACTAGCTCAGTGATGAGGACTACCCGACGCGTGATGCGATGGGGTATCAGGATGGGGATGACGTAGAGCAGGGTAGCCATCCAGAGGGTGTCCCATATCAAGGGGAGATTTTCTCTAGATAGATAAGGGGCACTCTTGGAGAGTAAGCTGCGGAGGACGAGATTATTGAGCGTCAAGATCGCTAGCATCGCAATCAGTAGCCATACTAGCTGTGGAGTCCTAGCTTTGACTCCCTGGAGGTAGTTGAAGAGTGCCTTTTTCATAACTGATCTGGATGCTTAGGTGTGAAGGTGACCTCAGTGCCAAAGCCTTGTATACGTCTAGGGCGGGTGGCGTCGTACTGAAGACTCCACAGTTGTAAGCGAGGAATGGTATAGTTTGACTGGATCCCCATCAGTCCCATCAGTGAGGAGGTGAAGAGGTCGGTCATGAAGGGCTTGTACCGAGCACGCTGTACGGCTAGTAGGACGTCAGGATTCTCAGCTACAAACTGGTCGGACATATAGACCATGAAGGGGATCTGGAGGGATCTCTCAGAGACTGAGTGAGCTGCTTGATGAGGAGCCTCGGGGTTGTCATAGCGAGCTAGTCCATGATCGGAGAGGTAGATGACTATGGAGGAGCTATGGCTGTAGTACTTGATAATCTCTGAGACGATGTAGTCGTTGTAGAGGATTGAGTTCATATACTCTGCCGAGTTTTGCGCCTCGCCTGAGCTAAGGTGTGGCTCCAAGCGCTGGAGATCTTCAGCCGTAAAGCGACCAAAGCGGTCATGTGGGTATCTATCGGTAAAGTCTGCATGATTGCCCATTAGGTGGGTCATTACTAGTAGATGACCGCTAGGCGAAGTGGTCTGTCGGTAGTCCGTTAGATGTGGGAGGAGGAGTTCATCATACTTGACTCGACCAGCTTTCCAATGAAAAGAACTCGAGGTGCTACCCTCGGTGTAGTAGGAGCTGTCTGCGGTAGAGGCTATGAGCGAAACCTCCTCGATCCAGTCTCCAGCCATCTCCTGATTGCTACACCAGTAGGTTTTGTAGCCTGCAGAGGAGAAAGCGATAGGTAGGGTTGTCGTGGCATCCCAAGGCGCTTGCTCATCCTCTCCTCGTATGGTGAGGACGCGTCGCAGTGATGTGATTGTGTTGGGCTGTGGGCAGACGACATCATCATATAGCGTGAGCGAGCCTGAGCGTACGAGCGAGTCTAGGTGAGGTGTATTCTCTAGTGGGTAGCCGTAGCAGTGCATATCTAGACGACGTAGGGACTCTCCGATGATGACTACCACGTTGTGCGGCTTGCGCTGAGGCATGAGGCGAACGTTGGTCGGGACGTTTTTCCATAAGTTCTGCGCCATGTCATCGTATCGCTTTTGATTAGCAAAGACTCCTAGCGTTGTCCCGATGTAGCGACTCATCATATTGTACTCATGAGCGAGGGTGTAAGCCTCATCATTGGAGATACCTTCGACCACTATTGGGCTAATCTGCATAGCGTGTGGTACACCTGAGATGAGTACCAGCAGTAGCATGAAGAGTACTCCCCAGCCCTTGCGTGTTGACCAGGTCACTAGGCTGATGCCACAGAGCAACCCAATGGCCTCCAGTAGCGTGTGCATTGGCATACTCCATGGTAGTAGCGAGCGACACACCTCATCGGCAGGCATGTAGTACTGCAGCAAGACCGTCTGCGTCAGGAGCGTGCCGTGCTCAGTGAGCAGGTAGTACTCATATATAAATAGTACAGCCGAGAGCAGTACGATCAGACTAGTCCAAGTGATGCGCCACCACCGCTGTGGCAGTATGGCAGGAAGCGTCATCAGTATCGCAGTGCCAGCGATATAGCCTCCTAGCCAAAGCAGCAGAGGCATCTCCATGCGAAGATGTAGTATCATCAAGCTCCCCATAAGCACTTGTAGGAGTGTCAGGAAGGCAAAGAGGGAAGGCATACTACACATACGCCCCCACAGTTGCTTGAGGTAGTCGCCACAGATGGAGAGAAGCCTTTTTATCTTAGGAAACATCAGAATCAAAGATTGCTTGTTAATAGGATCGTTATCAGTCCAGCGCAAAGGCTAGTGCTCGTCGCTCGCTTACTTATCGCTCTGCGCTTTGCAACGTTGGTACAGACGAGTACATGCCTCGGTAAGTAAGTCTAGGACTAGTTCAAAGCCCGAAGCTCCACCGTAATATGGGTCGGGAATGTGGTCCCACGGCATCTGCTCGAGGTAGTCTGCCATGCGAACGACCTTAGCCTGCTGCTCTAGTGTAGGCGCTAGCTCACGTAGCGCCTCGTAGTTGCCATCGTCCATAGCGATGATTAGGTCAAAGGTGTCAAAGTCTCTATCCGTCACCTGCCTCGCCCGATGCGTCATCTCAATTCTTCGTCTTGCCGCATGAGCACGCATTCGTGGATCAGCTAGTTCGCCTTGGTGCCAGCCTCCGATGCCAGCCGAGTCAACCTCAATCCGAGACGAAGCCACAGGGTCTTCGGCTAGGAGCTGCCGCATGATAGCCTCAGCGAGAGGTGAGCGACAGATATTGCCTAGGCAGACGAAGAGGATGCGATAAGGAGCCGTGGTGCTAGAGTCGCTCTGTGCCATCGTGGATGCCTTGCTGTATCGTGTGGTAGACCTCTTCGCGTAGGTCTTGCATCGGCTGATCCGATGTGTGGAACTCACGAGGGTGAACTGGCGGGTGTATGTCTAGGTAGAGGCGACGCCAGTGGGGTAGGAGCGAACCTGCACGCATTACACCATAGGAGCCCGAGATGGATACGGGGATAATGGGGATGTCTAGCTCATCAGCGATCACGAAGCCTCCCTTTTTGAAAGGCTGCATACGCCCCGTGCGGGTACGACTGCCCTCGGGGAAGATAAAGATAGAGTAGCCATCACCGAGCGAGCGCTTCGCTTCGTCTAGCGAATTGCGAATGTTCTGTATGCTATGCCCATTGACAAAGATAAAGCCCGCCACCGCGCACGCTTTGCCCACGAAGGGAACACGCCGTAGCGACTCTTTCATCACCCACTTGAAGGGGATGCCGAGGAAGCCGTAGAGGAGGAAGATGTCGTAGGCTCCCTGGTGGTTTGCCATGACGACGTAGGGACCGGCCTTCTTGTCGTAGTTCTTGCGCCCTCTCACCGTGACGGGACAGAGGGATAGGATTAGTCCTAGCCACGACCAGATGAGTCCTGGGTAATAGCTAAAGAACTTGCCAAAGCCGAGCAAGCATCCCACCGTCATAATGACTGCTAAGATGATGGTAAGGACCGCATAAATGGGAGCTGCAAATAAGACTATATATATAATGTATAGTATCCGTAGTAGCATAGATGAGTTGGATTGTCTCACTTACTGATTCTGTAGCACTTGTCTCTAGGTCACAAAGGTAGTGAAAAAAGCCCTTGACACTCACTCTCTGCTTAATCTAGTGCGCTGTAATTGCTCTCTGTGTCGCTCTACTACCTGTATATAAGCGTATGACGCTGTGCTCTCGTTAGGTAGCGACCGACCGTCTCGGTGACTTCCTCTGGCGTGATCGACTGTATGCGCTCTGCGACCTCTGCGACGCTACTGACCCTGCCGAAGTAGAGGTAGCTTTTGAGCATAGTGATGAGTTCGCTGTCGTGCTGGTCGTTGGCGAGGAGTAGCTGTCCCACGATCTGCTGCTTGCTGATGGCTAGTTGCTCCGCACTCATGGGGCTAGTGACATAGCGATCCAGGATGCTATGCACCGCCTCCACAGCTTGCTGTAGCGTGTCGCTCCCTGTACCTAGGTAAACGTTCCAGACACCATCACTCAGGTAGGGCGTGTAGCTTGCCTCAACACTGTAGACGAGTCCCAGCTCTTCACGCAAATGGAGGTTGAGTTGTGAGGAGATGGCGGGACCACCGACGAAGTTGTTGAAGAGCGTCATAGCGTAGCGCTCACGGTCGTGCAGGCTCGGAGCGTGTGTCCCGATGATGCAGTGGCACTGGTTAGTGCGGTAGTGGTGTGTCTTGGCAATGAGTCGCTCGGGAGTGGTCGCGGGCTTGACCTTTGGCACCTTAAATGGATCTCCCGCAGTTACTCGTGGCTCGCTGTAGAGATGTTCGATCATCTCCACTGCCTTGGCAAAGTCTACCTCGCCCCAGATACCCAGCACCATATTGTCGGGGCGGTAGTACTGATCCATAAAGCGTCGTACCACAGACGAGGAGATACGTCTGACCGACTGCTCGGAGCCTAGGATGTTGTGCGCTAGCGGAGTGCCACCGAAGAGCAACTCCTCAAACTCATCGTATATTCGCTCGCTCGGAGCATCTAGGTAGCTAGCTATCTCCTCGATGATCACCTCCTGCTCCTTGCTTAGCTCTTCGGCTGGTATGTAGCTATTGAGCACGATGTCCGTGAGCAGATGGACGGCTCTGAGTGCGTAGCGTGAGGGGATTGATATGTGCAGAGTCGTATCCTCCTTGGTCGTAAAAGCATTGAGGTCGGCACCCACCGCCTCAACACGATTGACCAAGTGCAGGGCATGTCGTCTATGCGTTCCCTTAAAGAGCATGTGCTCCGTACAGTGCGCCAGTCCATGGTAAGGCTGCGGATCTTGGGCCGACCCCGTCTGTACCATGTAGCCTATATAGGTGACCTGACTGGGGATAGGGTAGTAGACGATACGTAGTCCCTGGGTAGTGGTGTAGTATTGTAGTTGTGGAGATGTCATGATGAGAGGGAGGGGGACTGTCACATAGATCGGTCAACTCAAACGAGAGACCCAGACTACACAAAGCCATGCAGTCTGGGTCTCACTGGATATCGTGATACATACGTATCAGTGTCTATACGACTAGATATGTCGTAGAGGTTATGTAGCTTGTTAGCTTACTCAGCAGCGGGAGCCTCCTCGGTAGCTGGAGCTTCCTCAGCAGCTGGTGCCTCTTCGGTAGCATTAGCCTCTTCGGCAGCCTCAGCTTCAGCCTTTGCAGCGGCCTCTGCCTCAGCCTTCTCGCGCTCGATGGCTGCTTTCTTCTCCTCTAGAGCCTTGCTACGCTCCTTGTTTTGCTCTTCCTCAGCCTCGTGCTGCTTCTGAGCTATATCCTGAGCCTTCTGCTGGTCACGCTCAGCGACTCCCTTGAGGAGCTGCTGCTTGTTCGTGTGCCATGCCTCAAAGCGCTGGTCTGCGACCTCCTGTGTGAATGCGCCCTTAGCGACACCACCATCGAGGTGCTTCTTAAGGAGGACACCCTCACGAGAGAGGATGCGACGTGCGGTGTCACTAGGCTGTGCACCGACCTTGAGCCAATAGAGAGCGCGGTCAAACTTCAAATCTATTGTAGCAGGATTAGTGTTCGGATTATAAGAACCTATCCTCTCAATAAACTTTCCATCCCGTGGAGCCCTGCTATCAGCGATGACGATACGGTAGAAGGGGTAGCCACGACGACCGAATCTTTGTAGTCTGATTTTAGTTGCCATTGTTGATATTGAGATTTGAATGATTTGGATGTCCGTCAAGAGCCTTGGCTCGTACGAACCGTGCAAAGGTACGCAAAAAAGTTTACCCCACCATCACTTTCCCAAGATTTATTGCCGTCTGGCCGTCCGCTCCTCTAGGGGACCGTTCGTTTTCCAACGGTGGAAAGCAAACTTTCCCCCCTTGGAAAACCCTTGGAAACTTACTTTTCCGAGGCTGGAAAGTTTTTGGAAACATCTTGAGGCGGAGCCTTCTGGCGCTCCTGCCGCCGATCAGATCGCATGCGATTCGCGCAACTCCCGAGGGAATCTGAATTGGCTATGGAGGAAACGGTGAGTCTCCACGGAGGAACGGGAAAATTCTTCGGAACTTTGATTTCTTTCTTCCGAAGTTTCATTTCATTCTTCCGAAGTTTTATATCCCGTCTCCGTGGAAAACAAAAGATCTCCACCGAAGCGTTGCGGATTTCCTTAGTGGAGACTAGAAATAAGAGGTTAGATGTTAGAGATTAGAGGGGGGAGCAGTTAGAGGATTCTTTCTGCTTCTTCGTTATATCTTGGCACTGGTCGGAGCGTGGCGGAGGAGGGGCGTGGGGCTTGACCTCAGCTAGCGCCGCGCTTTGTGCAGGGCTATGATACGCTGATTGGAGCTGCCTCTGAAGGGGAGCTGAGGGTCGTAGAGACTCTGTACGAAGCGTCCATCGACGAGTACATCTATATAGTCTAGCAGTGGGGCGCGTGTAGGGTCTTGCTCGATCTGCTCGAGCGTGTAGCCTGTGTAGCACCAGATCTCTAGCCCCGTGTCGTGCTTGAGACGCTTGAGGAGCGTGAGTAGCTCCCCAGGACTGAACATCGGATCCCCTCCACTCAGCGTGATGCCGTCGAGGAGGGGATTGTCGTTGATCTCGTCAATGATCTGCTGCAGGTACTCCTCCGTCAGGGGGGTGCCTACGAGCGGACTGTGACTCTCTGGGTTGTGACACCCAGGACAGTGATGGGAGCAGCCTGCTAAGTAGATGGAGCAGCGTATCCCATCACCGTCGAGGATGGTCTCGGGTATGACCTTGAGGACGTTCATCCGAAAGGCGATAGACGAAGGTTGAGAGGCTAGTGATGCTTGACGCGATCAGCCTCTTCGGCACGCTTGGCGGAGTTCCACGAGGAGAGGTCGCCCGTCAGGTAACCCGTGATGCGACGCATACGTAGTATGTCTTCGCCACCACATATCGGGCACTTTGCATAGATGACCCCTTTGTAGTGACATTCGCGACAAGTGTCTATCGGGTGATTGATAGAGCCGTAGCCAATGTGGTTGTCTTGCATTAGCTTGACAATCTTGGCAATCGCCTTGACATTCTTCTTAGCCTCGCCATCAAGCTCAATATAGGTAATGTGTCCTCCCAGCGTGAGTGCGTGGAAGGGAGCCTCCAGACGTATCTTGTCCGCAATGTGGATCTCCTCCTTGACATCAATGTGGAAGGAGTTGACATAGTAAGCTCTATCGTTGACCCCCTCAATGACCCCGTAGCGCTTACGGTCGAGGCGTGTGAAGCGCCCTGAGAGACCCTCAGCTGGAGTGGCTAGTACGGAGTAGTTGAGGTGGTAGCGCTCCTTAAACTCCTGTGCTACCTCACCAATGATCTCAACACAGTGGTAGAGCGTGTGCCAAGCGTCTTCGTTGGTGCCGTGTCCCTCACCGTAGATGGCGCACATAGCGTTGTGCCCACCGATGAAGCCGATGCCGAGCGTACCGCTGTCTATCACGTGACCGACGGGGTCGTTGGGACGCAGGGCACCACCGCCCTTCCAGACATCATTGCCCATCATGAAGGGGAACTGACGCGCCAAGGCTGTCGCCTGAAATTCGTAACGGGTGTGTAGCTGCTCGCCCACGAGCTGAGCCATTTCCCGAATTGAAGCGTAGAGCTTATTGATCGCTATACTGCGCATCTTGCCTATATCCTCCTTCGTACCCATCTGCTCCTTAGCATAGCGCATAGCTTCGATGGCTAGGCGAGGTAGATTGATCGTCGTAAAGGAGAGATTGCCACGACCGATCGAGGTGCGTGGCCCATTGATATTCTCAAAGACACGCGTACGACATCCCATCGTTGCGATCTCATGGCGGTAGCGTAGCGGATCATTGGCATCCCACTCATCACTATGATTGAAGGGCGTATCGAGGAAGACAAAGTTGGGGAAAAGCGCCTTCGCCGTTGTCTCGCAAGCCTTCAGGAAGAGGTCAAAGTTTGGCGTCTCAAACTCTATCTCCCCAGCCACAGCACGGTCGAAGTCTTTCATTGCACGGTCGAAGTCCGCCTCGGAGTAGTTGACACCATCCTTGACCTTAAAGATCTGTATCGGGAAGACTGGCACTTCGCCACCTACGCCGAGCCCTTCGGTGGTCGCTTTCATCAGCTCCTCAATGACCATACGTCCTTCGGCCGAGGTGTCGGTACCATAGTTGATCGAGCTGAAGACAACCTGATTGCCACCACGCGAGTGCATCGTGTTGAGGTTGTGAATGAAGCCCTCCATCGCCTGATGCGTGTCACGACGTGTGCGCTCGATCGCTTGATTGATCAGGTAGACCAGTTCTTTGCGTGGTATCTCCTTATTGACCCGCTGGCTTAAAGCTTGACACAGATTCGTCACCGCCGTCGAGGTTGGGACGATACTATCTAGATGCTGACCAGCCAGCTCTCGTATCTCTTGCACTGAGGGCAGGTCTGTAGCTCCCTGGCAGTGAAGGAATAGGCGGGCCGTGTCAGCGATATGCTTGAGAAAAGTCTTGTAGACGCCAGGAGCCATGAAGAAGTCAAAGGCTGGTATCGCCTGTCCTCCATGCTGCTCGTTTTGATTCGTCTGGAAGACGATTGTCGCCAGCGTGGCATAGCTCTGGATGCTCTGAGGCGTGCGTATGCTACCATTCTTCGTGTGGAAGCCCCGCTCGTAGAGATCCGCTAGGTCGTACTGGATACAGGTGGTCGTCTTGGTAGGGTAGTAGTCAAGATCGTGGATGTGGATATCGCCACGACGGTGCGCCTCAGCATACTGCGTGGGGAGCAGGTAGCGGTAGGTGTAGTCCTTAGAGACTTCAGATGCGAAGGTCATCATCTGCCCAGCGGGCGTGTGACTGCTCATATTGGCGTTGCTCAGATTGACATCGTTGCTGTCGATGGTTACGATGCCGTCGAGATTGCGCTTGAGCTCGCTCTTCTTCTGACGCTCCGTGTTGCGCCACTCGCGATAGAGTATGTAGCGCTTAGCCACCTCAGGCTGAACCTTCATGAGCTCGCTCTCGACGAGATCCTGCACCTCCTCGACAGAGATGACCTCCTGCTCGATGCGTCCGAGGACACCCATGGTTACAGTCTTCGCCTCTTGGAGACACTCGGTCTGACCTGTGGCGATGTAGGCTTTGAGAACGGCGTTCTCAATCTTGGACGGGGTAAATGGCTCCTGAAGCCCATCCCGCTTGATGATTTGTTTGATAGTTGTTGTCATACTTCAATTCCCGAAAGTAATGTAGGTTGCTCCCGCTTCGTCCATCTCTCGTGCGACTGCCGCTCTTCTAGCGACACTCCTCGTCTTATCCCTTACGATCTCTGTATGCTAGGGTCGGTCTTCTGACTTATCTCGTCGGGACTATGCTCTATGTAGCGTAGTCCTGCTCGGAGTAATCTCCTTCCCATCTTATGAAGCTAAGACAGTGGATATGTGATCCTCCTCCAAGGCGAGAATTACAGCAGCGGGTTCTGTACTGGACTCACACCAGTTTCCCAGTGACTAGGCGATATATGCTAGTACACCCTATTATATATAGATCGCAGATTGACGAAAGAAGGGGTTGCGTAGGGCATCCTTGTTTGTTGCGAGTGCAATATTACTGCTTTCCTACGAGATGACCAAATAAAACAACTTCAAAAACGATGGTTGTTGAAAAGTTGTCCAAAAGTAAATTGCAATAACTTGTATATTAGTCGTTTGCGAAAAATGAGCTTTTCGGAAGTTTTCCAATTAGGATCTTTGGTCTCTCTACTTTGTCTACTAAGTTGTCGGTATTGGATAGCTTTTCCTTAGTAAAGTGGGAGGCAAAAGCAAATTCAAAGCGCAACCTTTTTGTAGTATCAAAAGTTTGTTGTACTTTTGCATCGTCAATGAGACGCCGAAATAGCTCAGTTGGTAGAGCAACTCATTCGTAATGAGTAGGTCGCCGGTTCGAGTCCGGCTTTCGGCTCTTATCTTGTTTCGCTAGGGCGTCGTCTATAGTGGTCTACCCGACCCTGTAGGGGGTGCCTTTTTCCTTATACACTAAATAGTACTACAATGAAATCAGATATTCAGATAGCTCGTGAGTGTCAGCTCAAGCCTATTGAGGAGATCGCTCACCAGCTCCACATCACAGATAGTGAGTTAGAGCCTTACGGCCACTACATTGGCAAGGTCGCCCTCGAGCGGATAGACCCCGACAAGGTAGCTCAGAGTAACCTCATCCTCGTGACCGCCATCACACCGACCAAGGCGGGTGTCGGTAAGACAACCGTCTCTATCGGTCTAGCCCTCGGGCTTAACAAGATCGGCAAGAGTGCTGCCGTAGCGCTTCGCGAGCCTTCCCTCGGCCCCTGCTTCGGTATGAAGGGTGGTGCCGCTGGTGGTGGTTACGCTCAGGTACTCCCGATGGAAAACATCAACCTCCACTTCACGGGCGACTTTCACGCCATCACCTCAGCGCACAACATGATTACGGCGCTCCTGGACAACTATATCTATCAGAATAGGAATAGCTGTGAGGGACTCTCCGAGGTGCTCTGGAAGCGCGTCCTTGACGTTAACGACCGCTCTCTGCGCAACTGCATCACGGGCCTCGGAGGCGTCGGCAATGGCGTCCCCACGGAGACTGGCTTTGACATCACCCCTGCGAGTGAGATCATGGCGATCCTCTGCCTCGCTTCAGACCTAGACGACCTGCGTCGTCGTATCGACAACATTCTCCTCGGCTACACCAAGACTAAGGAGCCATTTCGTGTCAAGGACCTGGGCATCGGTGGCGCTATCACCATCCTTCTAAAGGATGCAATCAAGCCAAACCTCGTCCAGACCACCGAAGGAACCCCCGCCTTCATCCATGGAGGGCCCTTTGCCAACATTGCTCACGGATGTAACTCCATCCTCGCCACGAAGATGGCTATGTCTTGCTGCGACTACACCATCACGGAGGCTGGCTTCGGTGCCGATCTCGGTGCGGAGAAGTTCCTCGATATCAAGTGCCAAGTAGCAGGTATAGCGCCTAAACTAACGGTCATCGTCGCTACCCTCGCTGGTCTTAAGATGCACGGTGATGTCCACGAAAAGCAAATCTACGAGAAGGACATAGAGGGTGTCCGTAAGGGTCTTGCGAATCTAGACCGTCACGTGCACAATCTGCACAACTTCGGGCAGACGGTGGTCGTTGCCTTCAACCGTTACGCTACCGATACCGACGAGGAGATCGAGATCGTCCGCAATCACTGCGAGCAGGTCCTAGGCTGTGGCTTTGCGATCAACAATGCTTACAGCGAGGGTGGCAAGGGCGCTACCGAGCTGGCGAAGCTGGTCGTCAAGATGATCAAGGAGCACCCCTCAGAGCCTATCGATCACGTCTACCAGCTCAGCGAGCCAGTCAAGACGAAGGTAGAGCACATCGCCAAGCGCATCTACGGCGCTGCCAACGTGACCTATAGTAGTAAGGCTGAGAAAAAGCTTGCTCGTATCCAAGAGCTTAATATGGAGCGTTATCCCATTTGTATCGCCAAGACGCAGTACTCCTTCTCGGCAGATCCCAAGGGGTATGGCGACATGCGAGACTTTGATATGAAGGTCGAGGATATTGTCCTCAACAGTGGCGCCGAGATGATTGTCGTCATCATGGGTAGCATCATGCGTATGCCAGGCCTCCCCAAGGAGCCACAGGCCGTCCATATGGACATCATCGATGGTCAGATCGAGGGACTGAGCTAGCAAGCTACCCTCCACATAGAGACTACTGCACTGATCAGTAGCTCTCTCTCTCAGAGTTAGGTCGCATGGGAGACTACATTGCCGTAGTTCCTATGCGACCTCTTCGTTTCCTATCTCCTCATACGAGTGGTGCGCCTGCCTTGATAAAATGTGTCTTGTATCGTGCTCGTTTAGTAGTATATACGAGTTCCAAAAAGAGTCCCCCTCTTGAAACTTTTTAGTTCCAAAGCAGGAACTTTTCGGTTCCTGCGGGCTTTTCGTCTAAGCGCCCCCTTTTGCCAAGAGAGACGCCTTCGGTAAAATCAAAAAAAGCGTTGCATGGCTGACGGATTTACTAGATGACTTCACCGACAGCTTGAGGAAATCGACCAATTCCTCGGTGGAGATTTTTGATTATCCAGCGAGGAAACAAAAAATTCATCGGAACTTCGAAATCTTTCTTCCGAAGTTTCATTTCATTCTTCCGAACTTTTATTTCGGCCCTCCGTGGGGAATTTTCGTTTCCTCGTTGGATATTTACGATTTCCTCGGGAGCAATTGAATGTGAGGATGGTCTGAACGCTTGATTTGCGAGATTAAAAAGTTTGTCTTACCTTTGTCCTCACGTGATGACAAGAGGCTCCGAAGAGGTCTTGGATCGTAGTGGATGGATTTGATAAGCTTGCAACCACTTAGAAAAATGCTAAAAACTTACCTCCCCACCTCTCTAGAAGAGACCGCTGGAGGACCTTTCTAAGCAAGCATAGAGACATCGAAAGCACCCCACGAGCTGATCCGTCAGACTGGTGGGGTGCTCTCTTGTTGTGGCGAGAGACTCTTGCTTAGTCAAGAAGTCTCAACTCAACACTTATTTATCTCAATAGTATATCAGCAGTATGAACTACTTCTTTACATCAGAATCGGTGTCTGAAGGACATCCAGATAAGGTGGCAGACCAAGTGTCAGATGCCATCGTGGATCAGCTCCTAGCGGGGGATCCTAACTCGCGTGTCGCCTGTGAGACGCTTGTCACTACGGGACAGGTGATCGTGTCGGGCGAGGTGCGTAGCAATGCCTATGTAGATCTAGATGCGACGGTGAGACGGGTCGTCGATCGTATCGGGTATAATAAGCCTGAGTATGGCTTTGACGCTCGTAGCTGTGGCATACTGAGCGCTATCCATGATCAGAGCAACGATATCAACCGTGGTGTGGATCGTGGCAATCCTGAGGAGCAGGGTGCTGGCGACCAGGGGATGATGTTTGGCTATGCAACGACCGAGACGGCCAACTATATGCCTCTGCCTCTGGACCTCTCTAATGCGCTCCTCTTCGAGCTTGCTGAGATACGCAAGAAGGAGCCTGAGCTGATGCCTTACCTAAGACCTGACGCCAAGAGCCAGGTGACGGTAGAGTATGATGAGAATAACCACCCCGTGCGCATTGACACGATCGTCTTGAGCACGCAGCACGATGAGTTTATCAAGCCTACCGACGACTCTTACGAGGCGCAGCATGCGGCCGACCTGAAGATGCAGGAGCAAATAACGGCGGATATACGACGCTACCTCCTCCCTCGTGTGGAGAAGTACTATCCGCAGTACGCAGACCTCTTTGCAGTACAGGAGTATCGTCTGCTGGTCAACCCGACGGGCAAGTTTGTCATCGGTGGCCCTCACGGAGACACAGGACTCACAGGGCGTAAGATCATCGTGGACACTTACGGTGGGCGCGCTTCCCATGGTGGTGGCGCTTTCTCGGGCAAGGATAGCTCTAAGGTAGACCGCTCTGGAGCCTATGCAGCTCGCCATATTGCCAAAAACATGGTGGCTGCGGGCATTTGCTCAGAGATGCTGGTACAGCTCTCCTACGCTATCGGTGTGGCAGAGCCTGTGAGCATCTACGTCCACACTTCGGGTAAGAAGATCAATATGAGCGATGGCGAGATAGCGCAGCGAGTTTTGCGCATCTTTGACTTGAGACCGTACGCTATCGAGCGACGCTTTGACCTACGCAAGCCGATCTATGAGGAGACTGCTGCTTATGGTCACTTCGGACGTGATGTGCGTCGGGTCAAGAAGAGCTTCGAGACATTTCACCGAGGCACTATCGAGATAGAGGTCGAGCTCTTCCCCTGGGAGAAGCTGGACTATGTGGAGCGGATACAGCAGGAGTTCGGACTCTAATATCTGCTAGGTCTATGCCTCGTCTCTCGGATAGTCTCAAGGCTAAGGAGCGTCTCTTGTTGCAAACCTATCTCAAGGCGCAGGGGATGAACCGTAGCCGTGTGCGTGAAGCTATCCTAGATCTGATAGGAGAGCAGATGGGTATCTTCTCATCGGAGGATCTGATAGCACTCGCTCGGGAGCGACAGATGGCTATCGGAGAGTCTTCAATCTATGGTTGCATAGACCTCTTTGTCAAGATCGGTATCCTGCTACCTCTACCGATGGGGCTAGCAGGGTCATTGGTGCGGAAGTCACTGTGTCATGGCAAGGCTTTACTGCTGTGCCGGCACTGTGGCTCCGCATTGCTACATCGTAGCGCAGCGGCACTGACGGAGCTACAGACGGTCACGCCACCTCGCTTCAGCGATGTCACGCCACTACTGCTCTACTGGGGGGTCTGCCCTCAGTGCTATCGCCTCGGACGACGATAGGACTACACGGCAGTGCAATGTAGTACTGCCCTCTGAAAGCGCTGGGTGAGGGTTCATAATCGCTTAATGGAACGTCACGGGAGCATCAAAAGGTCGTTGTCGTATTAAACGACAAAGCCCTATTTGCCTCTAAATGGGTATTCCTGCAAGAACCGACTCGGGCGTTAGCGCTGTGAAGAGGGGTTCGCTATACACCTATTATTATATGAGGCAACAGAAACATCTCATCTCTGGGTGGCGCTATGTGATGCTACCATGCTTATTACTGCTTACACTGACGCTCTCGGCGCAGCAACCGGATACGCTCGTGCTGACGCTAGACCAGAGCATCACTCTCGGACTGGAGCAGAGCCCGATGGTGCTGGGCAAGGATGTGGCGCTGGTCAACCAAATGTATGCTGAGCGGGAGGCGCAGAGCGCTCTCTACCCGCAACTATCGCTCTCGGGCAACTACGGCTACACGCTCAAGAAGCAGCGCATCTACTTCGACGGGATGCCTGGTATGGGCGCTATGCCTGGCATGGAAAACGGTATTGAGGTGGGTCGTACGCACAATATACAGCTGGGACTACAAGCTGGTATGCCACTCGTCAATGCAACGCTCTGGCAGGCGCTACAGATCAATCGTACGCAGGTGGACCTAGCACTACAGCAGGCCTCGCAGTCTCGTCAGGAGTTGGTCGGACAGATCAAGAAAGCCTTCTACACGGTGCTCCTCGCACAGGAGTCTTGCGAGACGTTGCAGCAGAGTATGCGCAATGCGGAGCTGAACCTCGAGCGGGTCACTCAGCGGTACGAAGCGGGGCTCGTGGCGGAGTATGACAAGATGCGTGCTGAGGTACAGTACGCTAATATCAAGCCCTCGGTACTGCAGGCGGAGCAGGGTGTTGACCTAGCCTATATGCAGTTGGCTGTGCTCCTAGGACTAGACCCACACACAGGTCTGCGACTGGTGGGACACCTTCAGGACTACCAAGCCGAGAGCCAGCAACTCATAGCGCAGGTGCCGACGACCGACTCGCTTTGGCTCACAACCAATCCAACCTTGCGGGCGCTAGAGCTACAGCAGCAGATAGCGGACGAGAGTATTAAGCTCTCCAAGCTGAGCTGGGTGCCTTCGATATCACTAGGGGCGAACTACAATTACAACTTCTCGTCAAACGACTTTGACCTCTCGAAGAGTCGTCTCTGGGTTCCCTTTTCTGTCGTGAGCCTACAGTTTCAATTCCCGCTCTTCACGGGGCTTAAGAACTACTACACTACGCGGCAAGCCAAGGGGCGAGCCTTGCTCCTGAAGCTCCAGCGACAAGATGCTGAGCGGTCACTCACGCTCGGCATGCAGCATCAGCGAGACCAAGCGCGCAAGGCTCAGGAGCAGTACAATACGGCGACGCAGATACAGGCGACAGCCGAGCGGGGCTACACCATCGCACAGCGTATGTACGACAAGGGGATGGGTACGCTCCTAGAGGTCAACGATGCTGAGCTGGCGCTCCTACAGGCTCGGCTTAATCAGACTCAGGCGCTCTACGACTACCTCATAGCGGGCGTGGAGATAGAGCAACTCATAGCCCCCGAGACACCGCTCTCCGCTGATCCACGCAGTGATTACGAGGAGCGTCTCAACTCGATCAAACGAATGACACGATACTTCTAGCGATACAAACCATTTCAAGACAAACAGACTATCCTATGTTTCTCTCTATACGTACAGTTGCTCCCATAGCACTGAGCTTAGCTCTTCTATCTCTTACCAGTTGTCACTCTGCGAGCAAGGATGGCAAGACCTCCTTTTCGCATACGATTGACTCGACAGACATCAAGCATGTAGAGGTGGCGACCGTCTCGGTGCAGACGCTCCCAGACCTACAAGAGTACACCAGCACGGTCGAGGCTAAGGTGACTAACCAGATAGCACCGCAGATGGCTTCCCGCATCAAGCGCATCTATGTAGAGGTGGGGCAGCAGGTCTCTCGTGGACAGCTCCTCGCTGAGATGGATCACAGCCAGCTGGAGCAGGCGCGTCTACAGGTTGAGGAGCGCAAGAGCGCACTGGCTCGTATAGACGAGCTCTACAAGATAGGTGGCATATCGCAGTCGGAGTGGGAGGCGACACGGCGAGCCCTCACGCTGGCTCAGACGAGCTACAATAATATAAAGGAGAACACGCAGCTCCGTAGCCCTATCTCGGGTGTGGTCACAGCGCGCAACTACGATGCGGGCGATATGATGTCTCCGCAGATGCCTCTGCTCGTTGTGGAGCGTGTCAACCCAGTGGTCCTACGGGTCAATCCCTCGGAGCGTTACTACGGGCAGATGACCAAAGGAATGCCTGTGACGATTACTTCGGAGTCCCTGCCTGACGAGACTTTTGCTGGTAAGATTTCGCTGAAGTATCCGACGATCAATCCACAGACCCATACCTTTACGATGGAGATTGAGGCGACCAATCCTGAGCGCAAGCTAGTACCTGGACAGTACGCCCGTATCTCGATCAACCTAGGCGACAAGGAGTACACGGTAGTCCCGACGGAGAGCATCGTCAAGCAGATAGGCAGTGCTGAGCAGTGCGTCTACATCGTACGGGACGGCATCGCCCATCGGCAGGTGGTCCTCGTAGAGCGTACCATTGGTAAGTACACGGCCATCAGTGAGGGCGTTTCGCCAGGCGATGTCGTAGTCACGACTGGAGCCAGCATCCTGTCCGATCAGATGCCTGTACAGGTTTCGCAGGCTCAGCAATAGTCCTCCCAACACACAGCACTTTGCCTTTAGCTTATGAGTCTTTATCAATCAGCCGTCCGCCGTCCTGTCACCACGATCATGATCTTCGTCGGGGTGGTCGTCTTGGGTCTCTTTGCCCTGACACGCCTGCCGATAGACCTCCTGCCCGATATGCAGGTCAATCGGATTATGATCGTCACCTCTTACTCAGGAGCCGCTCCTGAAGAGGTGGAAAACAACGTTACCAAGCCGATCCAAAACGTCCTCAACGGTATCAACGGAGTCAAGCACATCACCTCGCAAAGCAAGGAAAATGTCTCTGTCGTCACGCTGGAGCTCCGAGAGGGACTGGACATCGAAAGCGCGATCAACGATACCCGCGACAAGATCAGTGCTATCACGGAGGCGCTCCCCGACGGAGCTGGCACGCCAAACATTATCAAGTTTGGCATGGATGACATCCCAATCCTCATGCTCTCGATCAAGTCTGACGCTAGCTCTAAGTCGCTCTACAAAATCCTAAACGATCAGTTGATAACCCCTCTAGGACGCATTGACGGGGTGGGGGGCGTCAACCTACTAGGCGCTAGGCAGCGTCAGATCAATGTCTACTGCGACCCGCACAAACTCGAGAGCTACGGCATCACGGTCGGAGATGTGAGCAACCTCATAGCAGTGGCAAATCGAAACGTCTCGGCAGGATCGATGAACTTAGAGACGAGCAAAATCTCCCTCCGAGCTATCGGTGAAATCGTAGACCCGAAGCAGCTAGAGGAGCTACCCATAACGAGCTTCGGTGGTCAGACGATCTACCTGCGAGACGTGGCGAGTGTCGTCGATGGCGACCCTGAGCAACAGACGCTCTCCTACGTGGATAATCAAAGGGGTGCTATGCTCATGCTGATGAAGCAATCGGGAGCCAACACGGTTCAGGTGAATAAGCGTGTCCTCAAGGCACTCCCTCAGATTGTGAAGAATCTCCCATCGGATATCAAGATAGAGGTGGTTATGGATCAGAGCGACTTCATCGTGCGCTCGATCAATAGTCTGAGTTCAACGATTGCTATCACCTTCTGCGTCGTAATGTTCATCGTCCTGCTCTTCTTAGGTCGTTGGCGCGCCACCTTTATCATCGTATTGACGATTCCGATCTCGTTGCTCTCGGCTTTCATATACCTACTGCTGACGGGCAATTCGCTCAATATTATCTCGCTTAGCTCGCTCTCTATAGCCATCGGTATGGTGGTGGACGATGCTATTGTGGTGCTGGAAAACATTACCAACCACATCGAGCGGGGAAGCTATCCCAAGCAAGCTGCCGTCCATGCGACGAATGAGGTGGCTCTCTCAGTCATCGCCTCCACGCTGACGATGCTGGCGGTCTTCCTCCCGATGGTGATGATGCAGGGCATGGCGGGACTGCTCTTCCGTCAGCTCGGCTGGATCGTCAGTATCGTGATGATCGTCTCGACCATCTGTGCGCTTGCCCTGACACCTACGCTCTGTGCTCACATGCTCCGAGCCAATCGCCAGCGTCAGGAGGGGAGAGTAGCGCAAAAGATCCTACGCCCATTCAACGACTTCATCCAGCGACTCACACTCTTTTACCAGAGGACGCTAGCCTGGGTGCTACGACACAAGTGGCTCACGGTAGGTTTGTCCTTAGCTATCTTTGTGCTATCACTCACGCTGGGTTCGCTGGTTAAGACCGAGTTCATGCCACAGGGAGACAGCGGATATATCTTTGTCAAGGCGTATTATCCCGTAGGCACAACCATAGACCGTCCACTCGCTGAGGGACATCGCCTCACCGATGAGTGGCGCAAGAAGTATCCCGAGATAGCGATGCTTCAGTTCTCCACGGGGCAAGCGGATGCTTTTCAGTCTGGAGCCTCGACGCTAGCTCAGGACAATGCGGATAATATCCTCTCCTTTAGTATCAAGCTCGTTGAAGCGAATCAGCGCACACGCTCTACGCAAGAGGTTGCGGCCGAGATACGTCGTGATCTAAGCGCCACGCCTGGCATCAAGCAGTACAACGTCTCCATTCAGACTGGTGGCGGGGGGCAGCAGAGCACTGTCAATGTTGATATTTACGGGCACGACTTTGCCGTCACCGATCAGATCTCCAAAGCGTTTATGGCAGAGATTAGGAAGTCTCCAGCTTGCGCTCAGGCTCTGAGCAATCGGGATGAGTTTATGCCTGAGTACCAAGTCCTCTTCGACCCGCAACGTCTCGCCGAGCATGGCTTGACCAATAGTATGGTAGCTAGCTACCTGCGCAACAGTATCTACGGGGCTACCGCCTCTTTCTATCGTGAGGACGGGCAGGAGTATGAGATTCGTGTGCGACTAGCTCCGGAGTTCAGACGCAGCCTAGACGATGTCGCTCAGACACTCGTACGTACCCCGCAGGGAACGAGTGTACGACTAGGTGAACTGGGCAAGGTCGAGGAGCACTTTGCGCCCCCCGCCATTTACCAGAAAGACCGCTCACGTGTCGTCACCATTGCCCTCACGCCAGCGCCCAAGGCAGCCCTCTCAGATCTCGTTCGCACCGCTCAGAAGACGCTTGACGGGATGGATATGCCCGAGGGCGTAAGCTACGAAATCACGGGAGCTTTCGAGCAGCAGCAAGAGGCTTTTGCAGACTTAGGGACGCTCCTGCTCCTCATTGTCTTCCTAGTCTTCATCGTTATGGCTGCGGAGTTTGAGAGTTTGGCCTCCCCGTTTGTCATTATGTTCTCCGTGCCTTTTGCCTTTACAGGCGTCATCCTCGGTTTGCTCCTGACGGGTGTCCCCTTGAGCATCATTGCCTTCATCGGAGCGATCATGCTCGTCGGTATCGTGGTGAAGAATGGTATCGTCCTGATTGACTACACCATACTCAATCGTGAGCGTGGCATGTCCGTACGCACAGCGCTACTCCATGCGGGGGCATCGCGTCTGCGTCCTGTGCTGATGACGACCCTCACGACCGTCTTCGGTATGATCCCGATGGCTATCGGCATCGGAGAGGGTAGCGAGATGTGGCAACCGATGGGTGTCACGGTAGCCTTCGGTCTGACTATCTCGACGCTGGTCACGCTCCTCCTGATTCCCTGTATCTATGCGCTGGTTTCTCGCCGTCAGATACGGCGTCGGCGCAAGAAAAGTCTCAAAAACAACCACCTCTAAGCTATGAATAGACAAAAGGCACTCTTCATCGTCTACAACAGCGCCCTGCATGGGCTCGTCCTACGCACCCTCGAGCAGCACAATGCCAAGGGCTATACCGAGTGGAGCGAAGTCTACGGACGTGGCTCCGCAACGGGCGAACCGCATCTCGGGAGCCACGCTTGGCCGACGACCAATGGCGCTATGATGGTTATCACGGACGCTGAGCGAGCCGAGCGAATCCTCTCGGCACTTCATCAGATCGATCTAGACAACCCCCAGCAAGGTCTGCGAGCCTTCGCCTGGGAGGTCACCGACATGATCTGACGGATACAGCGCTAGCACAGTAAGAAGCGTCAGTCTCGCACGAACGGGGCTGACGCTTTCTACGTATTTGTGGAGAGGGTAGCCTGATGTTATCGCTATTTGTTGAGCTCGATGAGGCGATCGTTGAGCTCGGCGTTGCTCCGTAGGCGGGGTATCTTGTGCTGCCCGCCGAGCTTGCCCTGCTCCTCGAGCCAGTCGTTGAAGAGCCCTCTCCGAGCAACCACCAGACGGGGCATTAGGAGCGCCATATTGGCATAGCGCTTTGCCTCATAGTCGCTATTGAGCGTGCGGAGCTCTTGGTCAATGCGCTCGATGAAGTGCTCTGGATCGGCTGGCGGCGTCTCAAACTCTACGATCCACTCGTGATAGCCATTCGCCGTGTCTAGGCAGAAGCGCGGTGCCACCGTGTAGTCTAGCACCGTGACGCCCATCTCCTGAGCGACGCGTGAGATGGCTGTGGTCGTGTTGTGGACCATCAGCTCCTCGCCGAAGGCATTGATAAAGCTCTGCGTACGTCCCGTGATGATGAACTTGTAGGGGTGCAACTCGGTGAACATGACTGTGTCGCCGATGATGTAGCGGTAAAGCCCTCCGAGGGTGGAGATGACGAGCGCATAGTTGACCCCTTTCTGTACGTCGGCTAGCGGTATAGCCTGACGGTCGGGTGCGTCAAACTGAGACATCGGGATGAACTCGTAGAGAATGCCGTAGTCCTGCATCAGGAGCATAGAGCTAGAGGTGGGGTCATCCTGAATGCCAAAGAAGCCCTCGCTCGCATTGTAGGTCTCACGGTACTGCATCCGCTCGGACGGGATGATCTGACGGTACCGCTCACGGTACGGATCGAAGCTGATGCCCCCGTGAAAGAAGACCTCGAGGTGAGGCCACACCTCTGAAAGGTTCTCCCGTCCTGTATGCTCTAGGATCGCCATGATGGTCTCGAGCATCCAGCTCGGCACGCCCGAGAGACTGCCCACGTCTGCTGTTGCGACCTCCTGGACGATCTGTCGCATCTTGGCGGTCCATTCGCTCATGAGGAGGGTTTGCTTCGAGGGAACGCGATGCCATTCGCCTAGGGCAGGCATGTTTTCCACCAATATGGCGGAGAGGTCGCCCGTGTGGGTGCCTGCGGCAAAAGCGGTGGGCTTGTGGCTTCCCCCGATGACTAAGCTCTTGTGTGCAAAGAACTCACTGTCGGGTCGTGTGTCTAGGTAAAGCCAGAGCGCATCTTTGGCTCCCTGATAGTGGCAACTCTGCAGATGCAACCCAGGTACGGGAAGGTACTTGCTACGACCTCCCGAGGTGCCACTGGAGGTGGCGAACCAGCGACAGCTACCCTTGATGAGCTGATTGCGCTCTCCCTGTAGCATACGCTCTACCCAGGGACGCAGCTCCTCGTACTCAACGATCGGGACGATGCGCTGGTAGTCGCTGTAGGTGCGGATAGGCTCACTCGTGAGGGACTGCTCGTAGGCGGTGCCACGTAGTACACGCATGATGCGCTTGAACTGACGCATTTGGATAGCTTCGCTCTGCTTAGCGTACCGCTCGATGCTCTTGAGCCGGAGGTACATGAGGCGATAGATGGTTGCGGTCTTTCTGTCCATAGTTTTACAGCTGGGGATTACTTTACGGCTACCAATCTCTGATAGCGTAGCATGGGGGAGATGAGGTAGACGAGGGTAGTGTATTGGTTCTCTGTCTGGTAATAGTCGCCCTCGATAGCGTTGCTGGCTAGAGGAGCGGGAGATGGCGAGGTGCTATATCGGTAGCTGACGTAGCCCCCCTTGACGAGGAGCGACAGCTCGAAGTGCCCTGTCTCGCGGTTGTAGCGTAGCGTGCGCTGCTCCTTAGGCAGTGCGTCAAAGGCAGCTCCCTCGATGAGCGGGGTACCATACCTGAGTGGGTCATCTAGAGCCAGTCGCCAGGTGACAAGATAGTAATCTGTCATGGTCTCGTCGTAGTACGGGTCGTAGTCTGTCTGGCGAACTTTGCGATACCCATTGGCATCGGGGACTGTGATGTAGCTACCGCTTGTCGGGCGGTCTAGATAAAGGTAAGCCTCGGGGGGCGTCTCCTGACTATTCAGGTGCTCCACGCCCATATTCGCCTGATAGGGAGACAAAATCTCGAAGGCTCGCCACTCATTGCCCGCAGCAAAGGTGGCTCCGTCATGGCCTCTGAAGGTGAGACGCCCAGGAGCGAGGGAGGTGGGGCGAGTGAGTCGCTGGTAGCGGGTGGAGGAACCGTTTTGGCCGACAGTCACGAGTAGCTCCGTGAGCGGGTCGCTGGCTAGTGTGGGGGAAAAGGTTAGCTCTAGCTCCACTTGCTGAAAGCGGGAGTAGTTGCCCTGAGGCGTTGTCGGCACTACCTGCTGAGCGACCTCGGCGAGAGGTTCGTAAAGAGCAAAGCTGGTGACGAAGATAGGCTCCTCTTGCAGTTCTTCGCACCAAGCGGTGAGGCGGTAATTGCCCGAGAGGAGCGGTTGTAGTACGGAGGCACCTCCGAGGCGTAGCTCGTAGTGACGGTAAGCGACGCTCGTGGCTTCAGAAGGGGTGCTTTCGTCTGTCTGCCAGCGCGCTCCGATCCAGCCATCGAGATATTCGCTGAGCGCCATACGGTCATTGACCTGCCAGTCGGCATCGCACAGCTCCAGCTGGTAGTGAATGCGATGCGGGACAGGGTCTGCGAGGTCAAAGCTCACCACGATCTCCTCATCGCTACTAGCCAAGCGGGCGATTGGATAGGGTATAGCGACTGGCTCCCCGTCACGCCACACCTGACACTGTAGAGTTTGTACCTCTGTCGTGTAGATGTGATGCGGGAATATCTCTCCTCCTGAGAGTGAGCTGGCAAGGGCTAGGAGGAGCAAGCAAAGCGTCCATAGCTTATTCATCGTCCCAAAGTTACAGCTCTTTGATGGAATGACCAAGAGTCCACGGACATACTCTCGTTATGTGCCTTCGCAGAGAGCAAACAAAAAGGAGACAGACCCCGCAGTGTGGATCTGTCTCCTATATTGTCAGTTGGCTAGCTAGAGCGCTAGCGTAGACTAGTGATTAGTTGCCGTGAGCAGCTTGGATCTCCTCGTACTTAGCGTTGTTGCCCAGTGCGTAGTAGATGTTCCCAAGGAGGTAGTAAGAAGCATCCGGATTGATGCTGTAAGCCTTCTCAAGGTAGGGAAGCGCCTTGTTGAGAAGCTCGTTGCGCTTCTTCTGAGCAACTGCTGCACCGCCCTCCTCCTTGTCAGAGAGAGCTACAGCCTGATTGTAGTAGACTCGTCCGATATTGCATAGAGACTCGACATAGTTAGGATCTATATCTAGAGCTTTGGTAAACCACTTGATGGCTTCCTCCTCGTTACTACCCTCGTAGAGCTTGCCCATCACGTCATAGAGCTGGGGGTTCTCAGGATTGAGTTCGATAGCTTGGTTGAGGAAGGTTCGTGCCTCGTCATACTTGTTCTGTACGATGTAGGTATTGATCAGGTTGACGGAGTAGTATGGCTCCTTGGGGAAGAGCTGGAGCCCCTCGCGCATCGTCGAGATATAGTTAGTCGTGTCGCCCTCCTCAATGTAGGTCTGAGCGAGTATCTGGTAGACCTCGTTCTGACGGTAACCACTGCCCTTGAGCTCCTCACCGTACTTAATAGCTAGCTGCTTGTCGCCAGCCTGATAAGCGGTGATGATGGCAAAAAAGTCAACCATCAGCGAGTTGGAGTCTGTCTGAGCGAACTTTTCTCCCTCGAATAGGGGAGAGCGCTTGATCTCTCTGAATGACTGGAATGCCTTGAGCGCATTCTTGAAGTCCTTCTGCTCCATGTAGTATCCTCCTGCATTGATGTAGTAGAGGAGGTTGTCCTTGTATGCGTTAGCAATCTTCTTCTCAAACTTAGGACGTACCTTGCCCTTCTCGTTGGGCTGGTGATCGACCTCATAAGTCTTCGTGTAGTATGCGTGCATATCTAGGAGAGCCTTGTACATGCTAGGCAGGTCTTGAGGCTCATTCTTGAGGCTCTTTTGATTTTCGCCAGTGAAGGCACGCTCCTCAATGAGTCCCGCTGTGTACCAAGTCTTGGCATCGTCCTTGGTCTCTGGATTCTCTAGAGCTTGTTGGATTAGGGCGCGAGCTCCAGGATAGTCTGGCTTGCTAGCATCGGATAGACGGTCAGCACCTCTGACGTTGGAGGTCTGTGCGCATCCAAGTGTCAGTGCACTCATCAGCACGAGTAGCACTAGGGTTACTTTACGTGTTGTCTTCATATTCTAAATTGGTGTTACTAGTTTGTTGTCTTACTCTTTATTATAGATGGCTTGCGGTTGGAGGCTAATCCTCGCTACTCTCCTCATCTTGTGCAGGAGAGTCGTCAAAGTCATTGAGATCCTCCTCCTGTGGGACAAACTCTGAGGGATCGTCTAGGTCAGCCTCGTCTACGAGCTCTGGCTCCTCCTCCTCGGCCACTACATTACATATAGATGCGATTTCGTCCGAACGTTTATTGAGGTCGATCATCTTGACTCCCTGAGTAGCACGTCCCATGACACGTACCTGCTCCATAGAGAGACGGATGGCGACACCACTCTTATTGATGATCATAATGTTGTCGTCGTCCTCTACGGCACGTATATCGATGAGCTGACCCGTCTTGTCGGTCACGTTGATCGTCTTGACACCCTTGGCGCCACGCTTGGTGATGCGGTAGTCATCGATGCGTGAGCGCTTGCCGTAGCCCTTCTCGCTGATGACGAGGATGGTCTCATCGCTGTTCTTCAGGCGATGCACTACCATACCGACGACCTTGTCGTTAGGATCATTGTCAAGACGGATACCACGAACGCCCGTCGCCGTGCGTCCCATAGGACGGACCTCCTGCTCGTTGAAGCGGACACAGCGTCCATTGCGGTTGGCAAGGAATATCTCGCAGTTACCATTTGAGAGAGCCACAGAAACAACCTGATCATCGTCACGTAGGTTGATCGCACGGACGCCCGTCTTGCGAGGATTAGCGTAGTGAGCTAGGAGTGTCTTCTTGATCAAGCCCTGCTCTGTAGCGAAGACGAGGTAGTGCGTATTGACAAAATCCGCATCGGTCGTCAAGTTCTTAATACGTAGGAAGGCCGTGATGCGGTTCTCCTCGTCAAGGTCTAGAAGGTTCTGGATATGTCTGCCCTTAGAGCTCTTGGAGCCCTCTGGTATCTCAAAGACTCTGAGCCAGTAGACACGACCTGTAGCGGTAAAGAGCATCATCGTGGCGTGCATCGTCGCTGAGTAGATGTACTCGACAAAGTCTTCGTCACGACTGTCGGCACCCTTGACACCGACACCGCCACGTGTCTGCGTGCGGAACTCTGAGAGTGGCGTACGCTTGATATATCCTAGGTGAGAGATGGTGATAACCATGTCCTCGTCGGCGTAGAAGTCCTCAGGATTCAGATCTTCCGAGGCGTATACGATCTCCGAGCGACGCTCGTCGCCATACTTCTCAATGATCTCACGGCACTCCTCCTGTATTAGCTCCATACGCATATTGATGTCGCTGAGGAAGAGGTTCAAGTAGTCAATGCGCTCCTTGAGCTCATTGTACTCATGTTGCAACTTGTCAATATCAAGCTTCGTGAGCTGTCGTAGACGCATATCGACGATGGCTCGCGCCTGTAGCTCCGAGAGGTTGAAAGCCTCCATCAGTCGATTCATAGCCTCGCGAGTCTCCTCACTAGAGCGGATAATGCGTATGACCTCGTCAATGTGGTCTACCGCAATGATCAAACCCTCCAATATATGGATACGCTCCTGCGCCTTACGAAGCTCATACTGGGCGCGTCGTGTCACCACATCGTGGCGGTGATCGACGAAGTGACCGATGAGATCCTTAAGGTTGAGCTGACGAGGGCGACCATTGACTAGTGCAATGTTATTGACGCTGAAGTAGCTCTCCAGGTCGGAGTACTTATATAGGTAGTTGAGTACGACACCAGCGTTGGCGTCCTTCTTTATATCTATGACAATGCGGATACCCTTATTGCTCGACTCATCGGAGATGTCGCTGATGCCGTCGATTTTCTTCTCGTTGACCAGCTGGGCAATCTTAGCGACCATGTCGCTCTTGCGCACCTGATAGGGTATCTCACGGATGATGATCCGCTCATGGCTGTGGTACTCCTCTATGTCCGCCTTGCCACGTATGACGATACGTCCACGTCCCGTGCGGAAAGCTTCCTTGACCCCCTCGTAGCCGTAGATGACACCCCCCGTGGGGAAGTCTGGAGCCTTGACATACTGCATCAACTCATCGACCGTAATCTCACCACGAGCGTCAATGTAAGCGATACAAGCGTTGAGTGTCTCCGTAAGATTGTGCGGAGCCATATTGGTCGCCATACCGACGGCGATACCGGCAGCACCATTGATCAGAAGGTTAGGGATACGACAAGGAAGGACTGTCGGCTCCTTGAAGTCCCCGTCGAAGTTGTCCTGAAAGTCAACTGTCTCCATGTCAATATCACGGAGCATCTCCTGGGCAAACTGATTGAGCCTCGACTCAGTGTAACGCATCGCAGCGGGCGAGTCCCCGTCGATAGAGCCAAAGTTACCCTGCCCCTGTACGAGCGGGTAGCGCATGTTCCAGCCCTGAGCGAGACGTACCAATGTATTGTATACGGAGCTGTCACCGTGGGGGTGGTACTTACCCATGATGTCACCGACGGCGCGTGCACACTTGCGGGTAGGATTATTGTAAGTGTTGCCACTCTCATTCATCGAGTAGAGTACACGACGATGCACCGGCTTGAGACCGTCGCGTACATCGGGTAGCGCTCGAGATACGATGACAGACATTGAGTAGTCAATGTAAGAGGTCTTCATTTCGTCCTCAATGTCCACTGGGATAATCCTATCTATACTATCTTCCATAGAGTCAATTGTGTTTTATTCGCTTGGTCGTAGAGGCTGGCAGACGCACTCAGATCCAATTCCTCCTCGTCAGCCATGCTCACTCAGCTGGTGCCACTAGTCGGGCTGACAGCTTTAGAGAGACCTCTACTTTCAGAAGGCTAAGTTACGAAAAATATCTCTATCCGCCTCAGTAAGATGCTCGGCAGAAGACTTACGTCCTGGGCTTCTAGACTTCTATAAAAGACAAAGGAGAAGTATCTGAATGCTCCGCTCTGGTTCTACGACTGTGAGTAAGACTGACTTCAGAAACTTCTCCCTCTTGGTGCGAAGATAGTAACTATACTTCAAATGGTAAAATAACCACTAGAGCAGAGTACATAGACTCCGCAAGTCTCTTTAAAATACGACCGCCAGCAAGAGACTTTCAGACGGAAGAGTGGCGCGATTACTCTTTCGAGCAATCTCACCGTTCTTGTTGCAAAGGTAACAACTATATCAGAAATAAGCAAATAGAGAGGCGGGACGATCTCCTTCTATTTCCATCCTCAAGTGCAATCTCTCCCGAGAAAATCGGAAATCTTCACGGAGCAAATGAAAATTCCCCACGGAGGGCCGAAATAAAAGTTCGGAAGAATGAAATGAAACTTCGGAAGAAAGATTTCGAAGTTCCGATGAATTTTTCGTTTCCTCGCTGGATAATCAAAAAGCTCCACCGAGGAATTGTCCGATTTCCTTGATAGTGCCGTTGATAAAGTCATCCTATATCAGGTGTCAGCCCGGGCTTGCTGTGGATTCTACTTACAAACGCATACTTGATACGATACTTGCGGAATCTGCTGAGCGTAAAATCAAGTTCCCACATAAACGAAGATAAGGCGAAGAACTAATAACTTCCGATTTCGTACTCGGGAGGGATAGAAGTTCAACGCCTTATTCAAGAAGAGTGTCGGCTTGAAGTTATCGCGCACCATTGACTTCTCCTCTTGCTAGCAAAGGTAGCAACTAAATATCAATTGATCAAACGATCACCTTACTGGCAGAGCAAAACACAATAAGAATAGACTAAGAACAGCTCCTTCTGTGCTGACAATGGTTACCACAAAGGCTAAGCTTGATAGAGTGTGATGAACAGTGCTAGTCTGACGACTTTGGGGTCACATCTCTGATGGAGAAGGAGCTCTTGAGGACACGATTGTTGTAGTCCTGCACGATTGCCTTAAAGAGTGCCGTGTAGTGCTTTACCGCTGACGATGTGGGGGCGGTGGCACGACTGGGCTCCGTCTGCAGGTAGGCTGCGGGCGCCTTGACAGTGACCTGACCATCAGCGGTCATCGTGAGCGTGAGCGCCTTCGTGAAGAAGAGGTACTGGTTGTGATAGAAGTTGAGCGCATAGTGCTCTGCCTGCTGGTCGAAGATGTTACTCCCGTAGCTCAGTACAGGCTCCGTGATACCGAGCAGGTAGAGGAGGGTGGGGAGGATATCTATGTGCTGCACGACATAGTCGCTGACCTCTCCTTGTAGCTTGCCCTGCGGGTCGAAAAATAAGATAGGCGCTGCAGCATGTCCCGCTAAGTTGGCATATAGAGGTTGGTCGCTGAGGCTGGTATGGTCTGCCGTGATGACGAAGAGCGTGTTACGATACCACGGCTCCTCTTTGACCCGCTCGAAAAACTCTCGGAGAGCTTCATCCGCATATTGAGCCGTCTGATGGATCGGGAGGGTGCCTTTCTTCAAGTGTCCCTTATATCCCTTGGGCATACTAAACGGACTATGATTAGATAGCGAAAAGAAGAAGGCTCCAAAGGGCTCCTGGAGCGACTTCAGATCTTTCGCCATGGCCTGCTCGAAGGGCAGGTCGTGTATACCCCATGTACCGACCTTAGCACTAGACTCATCGGGATGTGCTGCTAGGTAGTCCTGAGCGGTGTATTGATCCTGGACACCTAGGCGGTTGAGAAATGAGTAGAAGCCCATAGCCCCCGCCTCGTCACCGTGGTAAAACTTGAGGTGATAGCCATTGTCTCCTAGTGATAGCGGTAGCCCCGTGTCGTAGGAGTCGAAGTGCTGGTAGTTGTCCATAGTAAATGCCTCGTCATCAAAGGTACCCCCAAACGAGGGTAGCGAGACAAAGATGGAGGGAAAGGACTCAACCGAGCGCTTGCCAGAGGCAAAGCCGTACTGCGCATAGAGCGTGTGTGGCATCAAGCTATCGAGGTAAGGGGTGTAGCTCGGATACCCGTCGATATATCTATTAAGGTAGCCAGTGTACTCTCGCGCCATACTCTCTAAGATGATGACGACGACGTTGCGCCCCTGCATGGAGCCAAAGAGCGTGTCGCTCTCAGAGAGCGGTGCCGCCTGATAGTAGGGCGTGAAGATGGTCGGGAGCTCTTCGTCTGTGTAGAAGGTGAAGAGTTGCCGTGTAGCCACATCTTTTGTCAAGGCTACAGGCGTGTTTTGCAGTAAGGGAAATTGCTCTGGATCTGTGGCGTAAGAGAAGAAGTGTAGCGTGGATACAGGCTTGCTGTAAAGGTCCCAACTGCCTCGCATACTGAAAAAGAGGAAGATGACCATCCCTAGAGTACAGGATGCGTCTACCCAATAAGAGCGACGAGAGGAGCGCTCCTTGCGCTGATACTGCACCAGCCAGTAACCAGCGATGGTGAGAGCTAGCAAGACTAAAAAGGCTATCGTCAGAGGCCAAAACTCTACGACGAAGTCTTTGTAGAAGCTAAACATGCTCTTCCCCTGGAACTCTCGGAAGATGTCACTATTGGCTCGCCTCAGGACGAACGGATAGTAGCCCGTGTCTGACACGTTGAGGAAGATGAAGACCCCTAGTGGCAAGACGTATGCTACATGGCGTACCCAGCGATACCAGCGACTCATCTCAACCCGTCTAGGTAGGTAAGCCCCTACGATCATCATGAGGTAGTAGAGGAGCAGGCCATATGCGATGGCGACCATGTCTAGTATGTAGCCTCCCTGCATGAGGCGGAGCAACTGCCAGCCGTCTACCGAAGGGAAGAAGGACTGATTGTAGAAGAAGTAGAGCAATCGGCACAGCTGCATGACTACGATCGCCAGGAGTGTATGAGAGGCTATCGCGATCCAGCGTGATTTGGTTATAATCATCCTCTATAGAAGCTTTAAGTTCGGATTTGGTGTAGCGTGTTCCAGACTCTACTGATTATGACAATCTCTCGAAGAGTCTCTCCCAGTCCGCAATAATATGGTCTATATCAAAGGCCTGCACGTACCTTCTAGCGTGCTCTGCCATAGCGGTGCGTCTATCGCTATCTGCTATTAGCGAGGAGACCTCCTGAGCAAAGAGGTTTAGATCAAACGGCGGTACTAGTACGCCAGCACGCCCCTCGTCTAGGACTACTCCAGTGGCTAGAAAGGAGTCAAAAGCAACGGGTACGACCCCATGCTGCATAGCCTCCGTGAGTACCATCGACCACCCCTCGGCATTGCTGGTCAAGATTGAGATAGCAGCCCGCTCGTAGTAAGGTTTTGGCTCTTGAGTCCCTAAGATGTCACAGTTCGCTAGTTGTGCTTTCTCTAGAGTGGCTCGGTAGGGACCATCACCGAGTACGACCAGTCGCCAGTCGGGATGCTGCGCTGAGACCTGACGCCAGATAGTGGGGATGTGCTCGATGCCTTTACCCTTGACGAGGCGCCCGACGTAGAGGACGATAGGCTCCTTGTCGTAGGCGGGGGCTAGCTCTGTGGGTAGATAGGTATTGGCATTGTGTATGACGGCAAACTTTGAGGGATCTTGGATATGCGCAATCCGTGTGATGAACTCTGCGCTAGGCTGGCACAGCACGACAAAAGCATCGGAGAGACTATAGATCTTACTCCACGAGTTACCCCATTTGCGATTCATAAAGGCTCTGACAGCTCGATTGACCACTTTGCACTGCCAGTACCTGTAGTGATAGGAGTCGGGGGTGGTGTGTAGTACCTGTACGAGCTTGGCTCCTGCCTCATAGGTAGCCTCACGGAGCATGCCAGCTAACCTACGACTATAGGCAGAGTGTGAGACTAAGACGGACACGTCGTGAGAGCGCAGGAAGTCTCTCAGCGCTATGCGGTTTTCCTCAGCCTCGATCTTAGAGGCATTAGGTAGTATGAAGGTGTTTTTCTGAAGAGCGGTCTTCCCCCAACTATCCACACAAACATAGCAGAGATGGTGTCCTCGCTCCTCTAGAGCCGTGGCTACTCGATGAGAGACCTTCTCGATGCCACTAAAGAGCAGATCGATCGCATACCAGTTGAAGAAAGCTATATTCATCTCACCATCACGACTAGATGACTACTGGTATTTGCTGATGAAGCGAAGAATCCGCTGACGAGCCTTGACTCCTTCAATCGTAAAGGGATTGTCAAATGTCCCCAGCTCGTTCAGACGACTCAGAGCCTGAGCAAGCTCTCGCCGATCTTCAGGCTCGGTGACACGCTGCTCTAGCTTGTGAGCGATACGATAAGTGATCATAGCCCACATGCACTCACGCTGCCAGTGCTCTTTTTGGTAGGGCGTGGCTCGCTCCTCATAGAGCTGATAGCTGTGCTCCAAGCCTTGGATCCAGTTTTTGATCTTCTTGGTCCGACTAGAGGATCGGTCTATGGAGCCTATATTGGGAAAGTAGTAGTAAAAGGGCAGATCCGTGATTACCGTCCGAGGATTCTTGAGAATCACCTCGCTCCACCAGGGGAAGTCTTCGAAGATAACCCCTTTGAGAAAGGGCACATCCTGCACCAAACTCCTACGAAGTAAGTGGCGCCACACGTAGAAGTGCTTGATCGGGTACTCAATCCTCGTATGGCTGTACTCCGTTACATGAGCGAAGATGTCGTCGGTCGTGTAGTACTTGACCTCGTCTAGCGAAAATCTACGCTTGAGTCCGCAAGGCATCGTATTATCTATGTTAAAGCCTAGCGCATGACGTACGAGTAGGCGTGGACGAAAGAGTGGATCTTTGTACCAAGAGACGATGTCGGCATCCTCTTGCTCGACTAGGGCATAGGCGATCTCAAAGGTCTGAGGATGGATCAGATCGTCTGAGTCCAAGAAGTTGATAAAAGTTCCCTTAGCCACGGCCATACCTGCGTTGCGGGCATCGGATAGTCCTCCATTCGCCTTCGTAACGATCTTAAAGCGTGGGTCTCTCTCGGCGTACTCCGCTAGGATCTGCGCACTATTGTCAGGGCTCCCGTCATTGACACAGATAGCCTCCCAGTCGGTGAAGGTCTGCGCTAGGACGCTATCTAGACAGCGTCGCAGGTACTTCTCTACATTGTATACGGGGATGATGACAGAGATCTTGGGCATAAGAGATGGACTACGTATATGTTTCAGACTGTGTCGTGAAAGCGCTCGGGTATCTCGACGATGAGACAGAGTCCCAGCATGGCGGGCTTATTCCACGCATAAGGGGGACGTATATAAGTCTGGAGCTTGCGGGCTAGTCTTGTCGTACTGTCCCACGGACGAGCCTTATGATTGGTCACCTGCTGGATAGTCTTCGATCGCTTAGCGATATGTTTGGTCCAGCCCGCCTCTCGTCGGTCGGGATCGGCAAAGCGAGCCTCGATACGCTTCATGTCAAAGTAGCCGAAGTGAAAGAGGTAGAGCTGCGGATCAATGGTGAAGTTGTGCCCTTTGATACGATGAAAGCCCGATCCCCAGACGACTGGCTGAGCGATGACGCAAGGCTTGGTGTAGCGTGTCGATAGCCGTGCGTAGTGACGCTGCTGGAGGAAGGGGCTATCCTCTCGGATGTCGTCCTCCTTCTCTAGATGCTGTCCTACATCGACGCCTAATCCTGAGACGCTGACGCCTACCTGGATTTGGCTCAGGTACTCCTTGAGTCCCATGCCAACGAGTGGGTCGACGACAAGTATTTCGTCGGCATCGACTCCGATGACGAGGTCGTAGCCTCCCGTGGTGAGTAGCTCCTTGGCGCGCTCCGAGAGGAAGGCTAGTCGCTCCTTCTCGGCAGAGACTACCTGTCCTTGGATCTTATCCACCGCCACGACCGTAGCTTGCGGGCACCAGTCGGGTAGGGGCTGATCCTTGCCATCTAGATAGATGTAGAGGTGCTCCTCGCCCAGCTCTCGCCCGTAGTAAGCCGTCCACCGGCGCAGGTAAAAGTCATCGTTGCGCACCATCGTTAGGGCGGCAACACGCTTGGTTTCCATAGTTAGGCGCTAGGCGTCAATGTTGGCGTAGGTAGCGTTCTCCTCGATGAACTCGCGTCGTGGCTCGACATCTTCGCTCATGAGCATGGAGAAGACGGAGTCTGCACTGGCAAGATTGTCTATGGTCACCTTGCGGAGGGTACGTGTCTGCGGGTTCATCGTCGTGTCCCAGAGCTGTATATCGTTCATCTCACCGAGACCTTTGTAGCGCTGTATCTTGATACGGTTCTCCTGTCCGTTGCCATACTTGGTGACGAAGTTGGCCTTCTCGTCATCTGTCCAGCAATACTCCTCAATGCGGTCTTTCTTGCAGAGGTAGAGGGGGGGATTGGCAATGTAAACGTAGCCGTTCTCAATGAGCGGACGCATATTGCGGAAGAAGAAGGTGAGGATTAGCGTGGCAATGTGAGCGCCATCGACATCGGCATCGGTCATGATGATGATCTTGTGGTAGCGAAGCTTGGAGAGGTTGAGCGCCTTAGAGTCTTCCTCTGTGCCGACCGTTACGCCGAGCGCTGTGTAGATATTCTTGATCTCAGCATTGTCTAGGATACGGTGCTGCATAGCCTTCTCCACGTTGAGGATCTTACCACGCAAGGGTAGGATTGCCTGATACTTGCTGTCTCGTCCCTGCTTGGCTGTACCACCTGCGGAGTCTCCCTCCACGATGAATAGCTCGCACTCGCTGGGATCTTTGCTCGAGCAGTCTGCCAGTTTGCCTGGTAGTCCACCGCCCGTGAGAGGCGACTTACGCTGTACCAGCTCACGAGCTCGGCGTGCAGCGTGACGAGCCTGAGCTGCTAGGATGACCTTGTCCACGATGAGCTTAGCCTCTAGAGGATGCTCCTCGAGGTAGATCTCTAGCGCCTCGCTGACAGCTGCATCGACGACGCTGACTATCTCGCTGTTACCGAGCTTCGTCTTCGTCTGTCCCTCAAACTGTGGCTCAGCAACCTTGACACTGACGATAGCGGTCAAGCCCTCACGGAAGTCATCGCCCGAGATCTCCTCCTTGATCTTATCTAGGAGATGCGAGTCGGTCGCATACTTCTTGAGCGTGCGGGTCAATCCACGGCGAAAGCCAGTTAAGTGCGTACCGCCCTCGATGGTATGGATATCGTTGACGTAGGTGTAGACGTTCTCCTGATAGGAAGTATTGTAGGTCAGCGCCACCTCTACGGGTACGCCCTGCTTCTCCGTCGTGTGATGGATGACATCGTGGATGAGCGACTCCTTAGCGCCATCTACGTAGCGGACGAACTCGCTCAGTCCATCCTCCGAGTAGAAGGTCCACGACTTAGGCTGTCCCTCCTCATCGTGTACTCGGTGGTCAATGAGCTTGAGGTGTAGACCAGCATTCAGATAGGAGAGCTCACGCAAACGGTGCGAGAGCGTGTCGCTACTATATATAGTCTCACGAAAGATTGTGTCGTCAGGCTTGAAGGTGATGCGCGTCCCCGTATCCGAAGCCTCGCCGACCACCTCTACGCCCGTCAGAGGTTTCCCTCGGCTATACTTCTGGCGGTAGATCTTGCCGTCTCGATGCACCTCGGCAATGAGTGACTCGGAGAGCGCATTGACACAGGATACACCCACACCGTGGAGACCTCCTGACACCTTGTAGGAGCCCTTGTCAAACTTACCGCCAGCGTGTAGCACCGTCATGACCACCTCCAGGGCGCTCTTGCCCTCCTTGGCGTGCATGTCGACGGGGATACCACGACCGTTGTCGGTTACTTGGATAGAGTTGTCTGGTAGGATCTCAACTAGTACCTCGGTACAGTAGCCAGCTAGAGCCTCATCGATGGAGTTGTCGACCACCTCGTAGACAAGGTGGTGAAGTCCCTTCTCGCTAATGTCACCAATATACATGGCGGGGCGCTTGCGCACTGCCTCTAGTCCCTCGAGGACCTGTATGCTACTGGCTGAGTAAGCACCTTTATCCTGTGGTGCAGTCTTTATGTCTTTCTCTTGTTCGCTCATTGTAATAGGCTTATCGTCAGTGGGTGTGAAAAGTGCTATCCGAGAAACTGACCTTTCATCCCACTATCTAATCTTGAACAGTACAAAGATACAGAAAATGCGAGGATAATCTCTCATCCTTTACTCTGAAGCTTTATCCTGTGACTGTTTTGGTCGCACTTTGCGGGTTCGTACGAAGAGCCACTCCTCGGAGGTCGCTTCGTCGATTATCTCTAGCCCCACGGAGGCTAACCCTGAGCAGATGGCTGTGCGATCCGAGAGGAGGAAACCACTGAGCCACACCTCGCCACCCGATCGTACGGCCGCTACGTAGCTGGGGAGGTCCTGTAGGATGATGTTGCGGTGGATATTGGCAAAGAGCAGATCCGCCTTGCTGGGGTAGGCGGAGAGGCGCGCAGCGTCACCATGTAGTACGCTGATCCGCTCCGTGGGTGCGAAGCCATTGAGCTGGAGGTTGTGTAGCGTATTGGTCACGCATTCGGACGATATGTCTATCGCTACGAGCGAGTCGGCACCGAGCAGCAGAGCCGCTATGCCGAGGATGCCCGTCCCGCACCCCATGTCGATCACTTGAGCGCCCGTCACGTCGTAGTCGAGTAGATGCTCTAGGATCATACGAGTCGTGTGGTGCTCGCCCGAGCCAAACGAATTGTACGCCTCGATGAGTAACTGTAGCTCATGCGTTGGTAGTGTCGGAGCCAGCTCAGGCGTGGTGACCAGCATGCGCCCCCGTAGCGATATCGGCTCGAAGGTCGTGCTGCGCCACGCTGCCAGCCAGTCACTGGAGGGCGCCAGCTCGTGGCGGTAGTGCCACGCTATATCATATAGTGTCAGGGCTCCCGCATCTGTGGCGAGCTGGCTGTCAATCTCCCTGCTCTCCCGCCAAGCGTCATCGGAAATGTAGGCCTGAAGCAACCCTTTGTCAGGCTCCTCCTGAAAGCTTTCGAAGCCCCAGTCGGCTAGCATTTGCGCAAGCAAAGGCATCGCCCATTCCGTCTCGCCGAGTTGCTCCGTGGTAAAGGTATAGTGATGGTACATAGCGTAGTTAAGCAGCTAAGTTCGTTGGGGCTAGTTTGTCTCTCTTGGTGAGTAGTACGATGATGGCGGTGATCCCTTTGCCGATGGATGAGAGGGAGATAGCCCACCAGACGGCTGGCAGTCCCCAGCCCAAGTATATCAGTAGGAGCGCTAGCGGTATGCGGAGCAGATTGCCTACGATGCTGATTATGGCTGGTGTATTGCTCCGTCCTACACCGTAAAACAGCCCCTGCGTCGTAATCTCCGCCATGATAAAGAGCTGGGAGAAGCTGGCGATGTACAGGTATCGTCCGCCCTCTATATAGGTCTCAGGATCTGGCACAATCAGCGCAAAGAACGCCCTGCCGAGGAAGAGAAAGAGCAGCGTCCCGAAGAGACCTATCGACAGCGTCATGAGGATCGTCGTCTTGTAGCCACGCCACACACGGTCAAACTGACGTGCCGCATAGTTGTGCCCTACGAAAGTGGCTAGGGCAGTGCAAAAGCCTTGGCACGCATTCCACGTTACGCCCTCTAGCTGTCCGCCAGTCGTCATGACCGCCACGCCGATAGCGCCACCCTGCTCAGATGCTAAGCGTCCCATAAATATGCTGATCAGCGCAAAGAGCGAGTTGAGTAGCACCACTGGTACGCCAATAGCGAAGATGCGTCGGCTCTGCTCTCCCGCTAGCTTTGTTACGATAGAGCTCCCGTCCAGTATCTTGTCGCGGTGCTGCATGCGATAGTAGAGGATAGCGCAGACGGCCAGCTGAGAGAGGAGTGTGGCGAGGGCTGCCCCGATGACTCCTAGATGGCAGACGAAGATGAGTAGCGGGTCAAGGATCATGTTGAAGAGTAGCCCCAGCGAATTGATCTTGAATGGGGTCATACTCCGTCCATGCGCATTGTAAATGCCACTCATGGCGAGCGTCAGGAAGTAGCCTGGCAAGCCAACCAATACGATGCGCAGATAGCGGAGCGCCATCTGGTGCACATCCGCTTCTAGATTGTAGATGCCCACGATCGGAGAGCCAAAGAGCAGGTAGACGAGCGCTAGGAGCGTCCCGACGATGAGCGCCCAGGTGGTACAGTGGCGGGCGAACTTGATCGCAAGCGGTTTATTACGAGCTCCGAGGCTCTGCGAGACGCACACTTCGGCACTGGTCTTGGTGAGCTGAGCGATTGACGTAGCGATCCATAGGAGCACTCCGATGACTCCGACGGCGGCCACCTCACGACTGCCGAGACGTCCGAGCCACGCCATGTCGGTGAAGTTGTACGCCATCTGGACAAACGAGGTGGCGACGATCGGAGCCGCCAGTCGCAGTAGTTGCTTACGGATCGGACCTTGAGTGAAGTTTATGCTATTAGTTTTGATGATTTTACCTTCTAGTGAGCGCTGTCATCTATTGCGACAGCCTCGGTTACAAACTTGGTGCAAAGGTATCAAAAATGGGGGCAGCGAACCCACCCCCACGGGCGAAACAACCGTGCCCTCAGGGTGGCAAAAGATTTTCATGCCCATGAAAATCCATTTTCCTCGGTAGGAAAATCTAGTTTCCTCGGTATGAAACTTCAGTTTCTTCGGTATGAAACTCTAGTTTCACCTAGATGAAACTTTTGTGCCAGCCCCCTTGAAACTTTAGTTTCATCCGATGGAACCAAGGAAAGAGACAGATGAGACGACAAAAAGAGAGGAGACGCCGATGACGACATCTCCTCTGATCAAATGGTGGGGCGAAGTTTACCGCTGCGTCTAGCTGGGCTAGTGGCTCACGATGAGCGTAAGACGGTAGTTGCGCAGGGGCATGGGGTAGTTGGCGACAACATCGTAGGCTTGGCTCAGGAGGTTGTTGCACTCGAACTGCAGACGCAGGCCGTACCCTCGGACGGTGCGCTCGTAGGCGAGGGCTAGGTCGTTGGTGTACCACGGCTGGAGATGATTCTCGGGGAAGTTCTCCAGCTGACTGTACCGCTCGCCAGCGTAGATAAAGTTGTAGTTGAGCTGCCACCCCTTATACTGCAGGATTGCTGTGGCGGAGCCGCTATGCCAGGGGATGTAGGGGATCTGGTGGCGGTAGTAGCTCTCCTTAGGATCGGTGACCTCGATGGCTCTCTGGTAGGTGTACTGAGCCCGCAGCGATAGCTGCAGATCACGGATAGGGATGAGGCTCCAGGTGCACTGAGCGTCGATGCCTCGTATGTCGACCTTGCCGAGATTGATCATGGTCCAGCGGAATTGCTGTCCCTTGGGGTAGGCGATGATTTTGTTGGTCACGAGATTGTAGTAAGCGTCTACCTTGAAGTCCAGGGTGTGGAGCCACGGCTTTTGCGGTGCGAGCTGGTACTGCAGACCCACGTTGTACTGGGTGGTGTGCTCAGGGTCGAGCTTGACATTGCCTATCTCGGTGTAGTATAGATCGTTGAAGGTGGGTAGGCGAAAGCTTTGCTTATAAAAGGCGTTAAGTCGTAGATCAATCGCCTCCCACGGCTTGACCGACAGGATGGCTGCGGGGGTGAGCTTGCGAAAGAGGGGAGCACGTGTGAGTAGCTTCGCTTTGTCCTGAGCTAGCGTGCCGAGGAGGCTGACCTGCGCATTGATCCACTCATTGGTATAGGTCGAGGCGAGGGCGAGCAGGTGGGTGAAGCGGTGCGGGTAGACGAAGTCGTAGAGATTGGCGTCGAGCTTGTTCCACTGCAGATCATAGGCGGCGGAGAGGTACCAGTGGTCAATCAACTGAAAGGCTGAGGCGACCGAACTGTATAGCTCTTGCTGCTGGTAGAGGTTGTCCACCTTGAAGGCGGCTGTCGGCTCGTTGCGCACAAAGTGGGTCTGGTAGTAGGCATACTTGGCGATGGCATGTAGACGTATGCGGTCGCTGAGCTGCTGCTCATAGGTGGTCTGGACGAAGCTGTTGTTGTCCCAGAGGCGCTCGCCACGACGCCACACATTATTGACGATAGCGCCGGGGATGCCTCGCTCGCTGTTGTAGGTGTACACCTTGACGAGCATCTGACCATCGGGGAGCCCGATGTGGAGATTGCCCTCGAGTCGTGTGGCGTTGATGTCTCCATTGTGCCGGACGGCTGTGGTGTCGTAGGCTATCTCGTGGGTGAGGGGAAGGACTTTCCTGTATCTAAACTTGTACTTGCCGCTACTCTTGATCCACTCTGCATTGAAGGACATGGAGACTCTAGGCTCCAAGCGGTGCTCGATCAGTATGGCGGGGTTGAAGAGGTCAAAGGAGCCAGTCCGTAGAGTTGCTCTCAGATTGGTCTGCGCACCATCGGTAAAGGTAGGCTTGCGTGTCTGAAGGTAGACGGTACCGCTAGAGCCAAAGTCCTTGGCAGGCTGGAGGTAGCTACCCTTTTGCCCATTGAAGACCTGTATCGCCTCCATATTGTCGAGGGAGTACTGGCCGAGGTCTATTTGCCCGTTTTGCGCATTGCTCAGCTCGACACCATCGTAGAAGACACCAACGTGGTGGGTGCCCATGCTGCGGATGTTGACCGTCTTGAGTCCACCGACTCCGCCGAAGTCCTTGACCTGAACGCCCGAGAAGGAGCGGAGCGCATCGGCTATGGAGAAGGCACTGAGCGCTTTGAGCTCTTGCCCTGAGAGTTGCTGTGCGGGTATGATGCCACGCTTGTAGTCTGGCTCACGGGGAGCTCGTACCACTACGGTCTCTAATAGATGCGTTTGTACGGTGTCGCGTGGGGAGGGTTGCTGCGCACATAGCTGAGGTGTGGTGGCGCAGAGGAGGAGTAGAGAGAGGATGAGAGTAGCCATCGGGATAGAAGTCCTAGATGTAAAAAGAGTAGGGGCGAACTCCCTAAGAGTCCGCCCCTACGTAGCTGTCTAACGGACAGAGATGGGCACCTAGTCGTGTGCCTTGTGCTGTCGGCTTACTTCTTTACGAATGCAATGTGACCGGGTAGCATACCTGTGCGGTTGATCTGCCACTTGAGCTTGCCATCGGGGGTGAAGCAGTATAGCGTACCACTAGAGACATAGTCCTTGGCATCCGTGATGTAGATGTCGCCTGAAGCGGGGTGGATAGCAAGACAATAAGCGGTCTGAATGTTTGCATCCGTACCGTCTGTGATAAAGCTCTCGGCGAGAGGCTTAGCTGCGTTGATGTCGACCAGACCGAAGCCTATCTTCATCTTATTAGCCTCACTGTCCCAGACGCTGCTGTAGTAGTAGAGCTTGTCACCATAGAAGGCCATCTGAGCACAAGGCATATTGAGCGAGTCGAGCTTCGCAACCTTTTGCGTAGCTGGATCTAGGTCTATGTAGTAGAGGTTCGAGGGCACGTTGCCGTAGTTACCACGAGAGGTGACCCATAGTCTACCGTTGTGGTCCATTCTGAGGCGGTGGAGGTTCATACCGACCTCAATCTTGTCTACTTCGGTGAAGCTCTTAAGGTCAATGACTGATAGGGTGCGCTCATAGTTTGGCTTCATGTAGCCACCAGAGTTAGCGACGTATAGTCTTTCGCCCTTGACAACCATCTCCTCAGGCTGGTAGCCTACGACGACCTGACCTGTGATAGCAAGCGTGTTGAGGTTGACACGGTAGACGGCGCCACGGACTTCCCCCTTAGCGTCTCGTGTGCTCGTGCTGACGTAGCTAGAGACGTAAGCGTTGTCACTATCGAAGCAGATGTAGCGACAGTTGGGAATGTCTACCTGACCGATGCGCTTACCGCTCTGAGCATCGAGGACCTCTACTTTGTTAGAGCTGTTGATGACTGCGTATAGCCTAGAGCCGTAGATCTGCAGATCGTTGCCTGTGTCGCCAAGCTCCTTGACGACGTTGGGATTGATCGTAGCGTAGATGTTTCGGCTGTAGGTGCCACTGACGAGGTTCATGTAGTCCAGCGAACTGTTGTTTGCCTGGAAGTTACCCTCGTTGAGCAGGTAGAAGCCAGTGATACCACCGCTGACCTGCGAACTATTTGCGATGACCTCAGAGTCGGAGGGTACGACGGGGTCGTCCTCGCGACAAGAGTTGAGAAGTCCTAGACTGAGGATACAGAGTAGGAGTAGATTGCGATACAAGTGATTCATAATTGATTTGGGGTTATTTGCTTGCAAATATAGTGAAACGAATTGGGCTGGTGCCTTTGGGTATACTAAAGGCTTCCAGCCAGTGTGCAGATAATCCGCATGGCATCTGCAAAGGGGGCTAGAGCGCTGGCTCTTTGCTGCCAGAAGCTTGCGTATTGCTTGCTGTGGTCTTGGCTCGTGAGCGGGGTGTCGCTGACGATGCGTAGGCTGACGAGTGGCGTATGATATAGGTAAGCTGTCTGAGCGATGGCGGCGCTCTCCATATCAACCGCAACGAGGTCGGGGTATTGCTGCGCGAAGGCTCTCAGATGATCGGCCTCGGGGATGAAGGTGTCGCCACAGAGGAGCAGTCCCTCGTGAAGTGGTATGCGTAGTTGCTTAGCCACAGTCGCCATGGCTGTCGCATCTGCTGAATATTGTGCGGGCATGCCCTGTACTTGTCCACGCTCGTTGCCCTCGCCACACCATACATCGTGATAGCGGTAAGCTGTCGAGAGGCAGAGGTCGCCGACCTGCGCTCCTGCGTAAAGTCCTCCCGACACACCAACATTGACTAAGAGCTGGGGCTGGTAGCGCACTATCGCTAGCTGTGTGGCAAGCGCTGCGTGAACCTTGCCGATGCCTGTCTCAAGGAGGTGAAAGGTCCACTCCGTCTGATGCCCTTCTATTCGTAAAGTGTAGCGGTAACTAGCAAATGGCTTCTCCTCAACCAAAGTACGCTCCACTAGCTTCACGGCGGGAGCTAGAGCCTCTATAGCAGAGTGTATCGCCATGCGCTCTTTACTCATGGCGCATAGCAGGACAATGGAGGGGAACATGCGACTAGCTCTTGATCAGAACTTGATGATCTTGGGTTGATTGACTGGTTGGGGGGTGGGCTCGGCACCTTCCTGTGTCGGATCTACGCTGGGGAGCTCCTCTACGTCTGCGCTAGGCATCCTAGTTGGCGTGGAGCGCTGAGCAACCTTTGAAGTGTCCAACGTTTGCGACATAGCAGGTGTCTGGTTGCCGTACTTATACTTAGCACGTCGCTCCTCCACCTCTGAGTAGCTGTGGTTCTTAGCGGGCTCCTCGTCGAGGTAGTCAATCAGGTCGTCACGATCTAGCTCGTCGTCGGTCAGCACGATAGGCACGAAGGTGGGCAGGGAGCTACGAGGCTCAAGGTCGAACTCGGAGTAATACTGGTTGAGTAGCTTGTTTTGCTCCTTCTCGATCTCTGTCTGGCGCACATAGTCCTCTACATCCATAGCGGTCATAGGCATGTGCGCCTCCTTTTGGAAGCCTGAAGCGATGATGACGACCATTACTTTGTTGCCAAGCTCTTCGTTGAAGGCGTGACCTGACTTGTTGTTCTGCAGATTGCGGATAGAGGAGGTGAGCTTCTTGATCTCGTCCATTTCGTCGGTCGTCAACGCGTCGGACGGGTCGTAGAAGATAGCGAGCTGTAGCCTCGTCGCCGTGGTGATGTCGTCGTTGTTGAGTAGCGGAGAGCGCAGTGCTGAGTCGATAGCCTTGCTCACACGGTCGGATCCCTCGCCGTAGCCGATGCTGATGTGTGCGATTCCTCCGTCCTTGAGCGTGGTGCGTACGTCGGCGAAGTCTTGGTTCATCTCCATCTCGTTGGTGATGACCATGGTGATGGCGCGAACGGCATTGGCTAGGATCTCGTTTGCTTTGTTGAGAGACTCGTCCCAGGGTAGCTCTCCGTAGACTTGGTTGATGTTTTCATTGGCAATGATAACCAGTGAGTCCACCTCTTGGCGCATGCGCTCGGCCCCTTGCGCAGCTTTGATCATACGCTGTCTCTCCTCACGGACGAAAGGCATGAAGATAAAGCCGACCGTGAGCAGTCCCATGTCGCGAGCTATCTTCGCAATGACAGGCGCAGCGCCAGTACCTGTGCCACCTCCCATACCAGCACAGATGAATACCATCTGGGTCTCGTTGTCATCGAGGAGGGAGTGGATGAGCTCTCGGTCTTCTAGGGCGGCCTCTTCGCCGACCTCGATCTTACTTCCCGCACCCAGTCCCTGGGTTAGCTTCTGTCCGATGACGGCTACATCTTTTAGCCCACTCTTGGCGAGGTCTTGCTCATCTGTGTTGAGGAGCAGATAGGATACCCCTTGGAGTCCAGAAGCGTGAATGTGCTTGACGGCATTGCCTCCAGCACCACCTACGCCAATCACCTTGATCAGCTTTTTCTGAGCAACCGCTTTGTTGTATTTGAAGTTGACGAGCTTGTCTGCGTTATCCATTTGTCGAAAGAGGTAAGAGGTTAGATAAAATGGGAGAGAGGGTGTGACTGACTAGTCAATGTCGTCGGTCAGCACATCCTTAATCTTGGAGAACCAATTGAAGGACTTCTTCCGCTTGGCACTCTTATGCTCCCGCTTTGTGGCTTTGCGAGGCTGATCAATGTCGGGCAGGTCAAAGAGCGATGTCTGAGGTTGCTGCTGGGGCTGCTCCTCGATAGTCTCTTGAGGTGTAGCAGTGCTATGATTCTCTTCGTGAGCTTCCACAGGCTGACTGGCTTGTACCGTGGCTTGTGGCGCTGGTGTAGCGACCTTGCTTGACGCAACGGGGGTACTCTGAGGTGCATCAAAGGAGCCGATGCAGTTGACCTCCGCACGATAGATGAGTCCTGCACAACCAGCGTAGTCTACATCTCCAGAGAGAGGCGTATCGCCCTTGTAAACCTTATCGTTGAACTCACGAGCTAGCGAAACAAACTTGCTCTCGCCCTGTAGGTAGTTCACGAAGCCTGTCATCAGAGCGCCTTGTCCCGCTAAGACAATGCCAGAGCCCAGCCGAGCACCAGCCTCGAAGTCGTGGATGACACGGAGTACGTTTGCTGTGATCTCCTTCATGCGAGCAGTCACGAGGCTGTTGACATCACGCATCTTAAGCTCACGGTCACGGGTTCCATCGGGAGAGCTGAGCGTGAGCGTCTCGTCATCGTAGGCATCGGTAAAGGGGGTTGCACTCTCCAGCTTGATCTTCTCTGCCTCGGGATAGGTGATGTGGAGGGACATCAGGTCGTTGGTAATGTTTTTCGAACCAAAGGGGATGACCCGTAGGCACTTCAGCGTGTCGTTTTTGTAGATAGCGACAGAGGAAGTACCCGCCCCAATGTTGACTAGCGCTACGCCGAGCGTCTTAGCATCGGGGTAGAGGAGCACGTCCGCCTCGCAGCATGGTGAGGGAAGGATAGCCTCTAGCTCAAGTCCTAGACGGTCCTCGATAGCCATACGGATGAAGTTGACATTGCTAGAGCGGGTCGTGATGAGGTTGAAGTGGATTGAAAACTCCGTGCAGAGCAGACCCTTGATATTCCGCTCCACGCGTCCGTCTACGAGACAATAAGGGTCAGAGACGTCTAGCACCTCGTGAGCGTTGAGTCGGTAGTTCTTGACACGCTCATTGATTAGGTTGATATGGTAGTCGCTGATCTCCTCCCCGTCAGGGTTGTCCATCTTATGATTGATCTTGTAGGAGCGAGACATAAGGGACTTGCCACCGAAGCCTACGTAGACCTTTTTGATCTCTGTGTGCTTGTCGGGGAGCTGCTCGTTGAGCCGATCTATAAGTACCTTGAGCTTGTTGTGTAGCTCCTCCATATTGTTGACGACCCCCTTGCGGATTGCGTTGCTTGTGGGCACCTCGGCTATTGCGATAGGGAGGACTTTGCCATCCTTCTTAGTACCTACCATACCCCGTATGGTAGCACTACCTAAGTCTATGGCGGTGTAGAGATCTTCGTTGTATGACATTCGAGTGCTTGAGATTAAGTCGTGAGAGTGGTATTATAAAGTCTGTGCCGGGAGGCTTGGTCGGGAGTGTTGTAGTGCTCCCTCCTCCGACGGGACAGTTACTATCTGGTCTTTGTACTCCAAATTTACTGAAATAAAGCTATTCCAGCCAAATATGGGTATCACTTGCTCTACGAAGAGCTTGAGCTTGTCCAGCTTCTCCTCCCAGTTAGAGCTAGAGCCAAGGATAATCTCCGTGTTGCTAGCTCGTGGCGTGGCGATGACCCCTCGGTATGGATCTACATAGATGTGTATGAATAGATCTCGCCAGAGAGGGTCAGAAAGGATTAGTTGCATCAATGGGTAAAGCTGATGAGAGGCTTGCTCTACAGATATGCTCCCGCTGACTGGCAGGAAGGTCGTATAGTAGTCCTCGCTACGCTCTATCGGCACCACCGTCTGATCTTTGCAGACGAAGTAGTTACCCTGTGGTGTGAGGAGCGTAAAGAGAGGTTCACGCTGTAGCATGGATACGTGCAGCACACCCCCTGGAGTGGTGTAGAGGTCTATGTGGCTAAAGAGTCCGTTGCGTATCAACTGTGACTCGATAGCCATCGTGGAGAGTGAGTCTACCGACTGACCTATGGGGCGAAAGCCTAGCGCCTTCAGTTCGCTCACGAGGTCTCGCTCCGGCATCAATGGGTGCTCACCCTCATACCTAATATCCGCCTTCACGTCGACGATACGTGCTGGCGCTATCTGAGGAGGCACGAGTGCCATGTAGCAGAGCAGTCCTACGAGGAGCAGAGCGAGAGAGAGGTATAGGTAGCGCATCCCTTAATTATTATAGTGTAGCTAGATAATCTCTGATTGGGAGAACCAGCTTATCAATGTCTCCCGCACCGACCGTGACCACCACGCGTGGCAGTTTTATCTGTCGAAGCAGAGGGAGCAGCTCCTCCTTGGTACATAGCCAGCGGTGTGGCGCTGTCAACTCCTTGTATATAAGCTCCGATGTGACGCCGGGCATAGGCTCCTCACGGGCTGGGTAAATGTCTAGCACGATCACCTGATCTACATGTGAGAGGCTCTTGGCAAAGTCCTGATAAAAGTCTGCCGTACGCGAGTAGAGGTGTGGCTGGAAGATAGCCAGCACATCCTCCGAACCGTAGATCTCCTTGATCGAGCGAATGGAACTGTCTAGCTCCACTGGGTGATGCGCATAGTCGTCAATGAGTAGGTGACGATCTGTCTGCAGTACCAGCTCGAAGCGTCGCTTGGTACCTCGGAAGCTCTCCACGCCTCGTACGATGTTCGCAGGAGCGACCCCGTTGAGATAAGCGATGGTCATAGCTGCCGTAGCATTCTCCAGGTTAGTACGTACAGGCACCCCGAGAGCGACCTGCTCTAGATGAATCCCCGCCTCTGGGTAGTGCCAGTCGAAGCGGATTGTCCCATCTCCGACGGTCACATGGTCGTAGTAAACGTCCGCCGTAGAGGCACTGCCATAGGTCAATGTACGTACGCCTTCTGCTAGGTGTGGCTTGATCGGTAGCCCTTCCTTCATCAGTAGCGTGCCACCAGGCTGTATTTGGCTACAAAACTCTTCGAAGCCTGCTAGGTACCCCGCATAGTCTCCGTAGATGTCTAGGTGATCTGCATCAGTCGAGGTCACGACAGCCATATAAGGGTTGAGGTGTAGGAACGAGCGGTCATACTCGTCCGCCTCTACCACCAGCAGATTGGAGTGGTCGGAGTAGATAAAGTTAGATCCCGTATCCACAGCCAGGCCACCGATGAAGGCTGTACAGCCCACCTCTTTGGCACCATCTAGGATATGCGCTAGCATGTTGGTCGTCGTGGTCTTGCCATGCGAACCAGCAACAGCCAGTGTGCGATAGCTCTCGGCTATGACGCCAAGCGCCTCAGCGCGCTTTAGCACACGGAAGTGATGACTACGCAGATAGCATAGCTCAGGGTGGTCGTGCGGTATAGCAGGCGTGTAGATGACTAGCGTATTGTCAGGAGTCATCGGAGCGCTCTCCAGCCACGAGGCATCGCTGTCGTAGTGTATAGCGATGCCTAGCTGCTCTAGCTCGTCGGTGTACATGTTGTGTGAGCGGTCGTAGCCCGACACATTGCATCCCTTGAGGTGATAGTAACGTGCTAGAGCACTCATGCCAGCACCTCCGATACCGATAAAATAAACGTAACTCATGCGTTAGCGAAAGGTCTTTGCAAAGTAAAAAGAGACTACCACAGTAGCTCCATCTGATCCACGATGCGCTCTACAGCTTGCGGTGTAGCGAGGTCACGAAGCGCTGCCTTCATCTTCTCTCTCCGCGTCTCATCTTTGAGTAGCTCAGTGATGGTGAGTCCCATCTGGCCTACCGCTTCGCTATCTAGAAGGAGGATTGCAGCGCCACGAGTAGAGAGTGCACGCGCATTTTTCGTCTGATGATCCTCAGCCACATTGGGCGAAGGAATTAGGATGGCTGGTAGCTCCGAGAGACAAAGCTCCGAGACGCTCAGGGCACCCGCACGAGACACCGCCACATCGGCCAGCTTGTAAGCTAGATCCATGCGCTCTACGTAAGCTGATACGTAAGCACGCTTGCTAATATCATACTCCTTGATCAGCTCCTGTGCTTCATGCTCGTAGCTGCGTCCCGTCTGCCAGATCAATTGATAGCCTAGCTTGCTCCACTCAGGTAGCGCAGCCACGACCGATTCATTGATCGTCCTAGCCCCTAGACTACCGCCCATGACCAAGATAGTACGTGACAGTGAAGAGGGGAGCGCAAAATAAGCGCACGCCTCCTCACGGGTCGTATGGTTGTACTCGATAGCGTGGCGTACGGGATTGCCCGTTAGGATGATCCGATCACTCGGGAAGAAGCGCTCCATACCTGGGTAAGCGACGCAGATACACTTCGCCTCACGGGCTAGGAACTTATTGGTCACACCAGCATAGCTGTTTTGCTCCTGTAGGAGCGTCGGGATACCGCTACGCTGAGCCTCCTTGAGCGTAGGGGCGCTCGCATAGCCACCCACACCGACGGCTAGATCGGGATGAAAGTCTGCCAAAGTCTTGCGAACCATCAGGCGGCTCTTGATCAGAGAGCGCAGCACCTTAAAGTTGCGCCAGAGACGCTTGCGATCCATCCCCATGACAGGCAGACCAACGATCTCATAGCCTGCAGCGGGGACACGCTCCATCTCCATACGTCCCAAGGCTCCGACGAAAAGTATCTGACTCTCTGGATAGCGTCGACGTACCTCGTCGGCAATAGCTAGGGCGGGGTTGATATGTCCACCGGTACCGCCTCCGCTGATGATCACTCTAGGTTTGTTTGGCTCTTGCATAGCACGATGAGATCAATAAAGTCTACTGAGATAAAAAAGGTCTGTCGCAGTCAGTGCTAGCAAGCCCGACTGCTATCGCTTACAAATGTACGAAAAAGCACCCAACCGCCTGCCTCTCCTCCGTTTCATACGGACGAAACTTTATTGTCCTGCGCACGGCAATCTGTTTTCATACGGATGAAAATCTATTTTCATGCGGGAGAAAATCCATTTTCATAAGGAGGAAACAAGCAAAAGTGCGGTTAAGGGTTGCGAATCTGCTTGGACAGGCTCGGCAACTTCTTGACGAATCATGTTTCCTCCTGATGTATTCGGAAATCTCCATGGAGGAAATCGGAAATTCTTCGGAACTTCGAAATCTTTCTTCCGAACTTTCATTTCATTCTTCCGAACTTTTATTTCGCCCCTCCGTGGGGATTTTGGCTTTCCTCCGAGCTATTTGAGTATTCCTTCCGAAGAATTGAACTGTGGTAGGCGCAAAAAGAAAAAGACTCAACCGCCTTTTGTTCAGCGATTGAGCCTTATTTGTATAGTCTCTGTACACTGTCAGAAGGAGCGACAGCGGCAGGTGTGGTAGGCTAGTTCTGTGCTAGTAGGGGAAGTCGCTCTCCTCGTCGTCGGTGGCCATCGGGTTGAAGTCTGAGGCGCCGACGTTAAAGGTTTGACCGAAGGGATTACCAGCCTCTGCGCCTGGTGTGACTCCTGGAGTAGCAGATGATGTTTGTCTTGCTTTGACGCCATTGATCTGGGAGGTGTAGTGCATGTTTGCCTCTTCGAGTGGGTAGAACTTGGCAAACTCGCCTCGGAAGCCGATACGCACATCTCCAATCGGACCGTTACGGTGCTTGGCAATGATGAAGTAGCCGATGCCCTTGGTGTCTCCGTTGTCATCCTGCATGATGCCATACACCTCGGGTCTGTGCAGGAAGCAAACCATATCGGCATCCTGCTCGATAGCGCCTGACTCACGCAGGTCGGAGAGCTGAGGCACCTTGCTATTGGTCCCGCTGTCGTTCTTGCGTAGCTCGACAGCACGGTTGAGCTGTGAGAGGGCGATGATGGGTATGTCTAGCTCCTTGGCTAGCATCTTGAGCGAGCGGGAGATGGTACTGACCTCTTGCTCACGGTTGCCAAAGTTCATCCCGCTGGCATTCATAAGCTGGAGGTAGTCAATGATGATGATCTTGATGTCGTGCTCTCGTACGAGACGGCGCACCTTGGTACGCAGCTCGAAGACGGAGAGGCTGGGCGTGTCGTCAATGTAGAGGGGCGTATTCTCCAAGACGCTGATACGCTCATCAAGTTGGGTCCACTCAAACTGCTCGAGCTGACCGCTCTTGAGCTTTTCGCCAGGGAGCTCGCAGACGTTACTGATCAGACGCTTGACTAGCTGCACGCTGCTCATCTCTAGGTTGAAAAGGGCAACGGGTATCTTATTGTCCACAGCAATGTACTTGGCCATGGAGAGGACGAAAGCTGTCTTACCGATAGCGGGGCGCGCGGCGATGATGATGAGGTCTGACTTCTGCCACCCAGCTGTCATCGCATCGATGCCGTCAAAGCCTGAGGAGATACCGCTGATACCCTCGGCACTATTGGCGGCAGCCTTGATATCATCGATGGCAACTTTGAGGACCGTATTGATGGGCTGGACATCTTTGCGAAGATGCTTCTGCGAGAGGGCGAAGAGTGTTCCCTCGGCGGTCTCCATCTGATCCTCGATGTCGATGGTGTCTTCGTAAGCTGCGGTGAGTACCTCGGTAGAGAACTTGATCAGGTTGCGACTGAGGGCTTTTTGCGCCACAATCATGGCGTGGTACTCGAGGTTGCCCGCACTGATGACACGGTTGGATAGCTCGACGAGGAAGGGCATCCCCCCGACCTGGTCCAGCTTGCCATCACGCTGTAGTCTCTGGCTGACGGTATGCAGATCTATCGGCTGCTCCTCCAGACTGAGGTCGCGCATGACCTCGAAGATGATCTGGTGCGCATTGATATAGAAGCTCTCGGGCTCTAGGATGGTGCTGATCTCGGAGAAGGCCTCCTTCTCCAGTAGTATGGCGCCCAGCACAGCTTCCTCAATATCTGTGGCTTGAGGTGGTACGCGCCCCTCGGTCGTGCGGTCGAGAGAGGCTTGCGGCTTGCGGAGCTGCTTCTGCTGTGTAGGCTTTAGGGATGGCATGATCTAGATGTTTTGGCTAGGTGAGTGTTGCGTGAGGGGGACAAGTCAGTAGCCTAGACGTTGGAGCCTAGGCTGTGGCGATAAGATGAGCTGTGGAGGGGCTTTAGTCGAGCTTGAGGACAGCGAGGAAGGCTTTCTGCGGTATCTCCACGTTGCCGATCTGCTTCATACGCTTCTTACCCTCTTTCTGCTTCTCTAGTAGCTTACGCTTACGGCTGATATCACCACCGTAGCACTTGGCTGTCACATCTTTGCGAACTGCCTTGACGGTCTCACGGGCGATGATCTTAGCGCCGATGGCGGCTTGGATGGCTATGTCAAACTGCTGGCGCGGGATGAGCTCTTTCAGCTTTTCGCACATGCGGCGACCGAAGGGGACGCTGTTGTCAAAGTGCGTCAGCGTCGAGAGCGCATCGACGGGCTCTCCATTGAGGAGGATGTCTAGCTTGACCAGCTTGGAGGGGCGGAAGTCGCTCAGATGATAGTCAAAGGAAGCGTAGCCTCGTGAGATGCTCTTGAGCTTGTCATAGAAGTCGATAACTATCTCCCCGAGAGGCAGGTCAAAGTAGATCTCGACACGATTGCCACTGATGTACTCCTGCTTGATGAGGATGCCACGCTTGTCAAGGCAGAGCGTCATGATAGGACCGATGTAGGCGGTGTCTGTGATGATCGTAGCTCGTATGTACGGCTCATCGATGTGATCAATCTGCATCGGATCGGGCAGGCCAGACGGGTTGTGCACCTCGGTCACGCCACCCTTCTTGTCATAAACGAGGTAGGAGACGTTGGGGACGGTCGTGATGACGTTCATATTGAACTCACGGTCGAGACGTTCCTGTATGATCTCCATATGGAGCAAACCGAGGAACCCGCAGCGGAAGCCGAAGCCTAGAGCTGCGGAGCTCTCAGGTGTAAAGGTGAGCGAAGCATCGTTGAGCTGTAGCTTCTCGAGCGAAGCGCGCAAGTCCTCAAAGTCTTCCGTGTCAATGGGGTAGACACCAGCGAAGACCATCGGCTTGACCTCCTCAAAGCCTGCAATAGCCTCTGAGGCGGGGCGCTGAATGTGCGTGATCGTATCACCCACCTTGACTTCTTTGCTGGTCTTGATGCCAGAGATGATGTAGCCCACGTCGCCTGTGTTGACCCGATCTCTCGGCATCATGTCAAGCTTAAGCACGCCTACCTCATCGGCGTCGTACTCCATACCTGTATTGATGAACTTGACTTTGTCGCCCTTGGCTATGGAGCCGTTGACAATCTTATAGTAGGCGATGATGCCACGGAAGGGATTGAAGACAGAGTCAAAGATAAGCGCCTGCAAGGGAGCTTCGGGATCTCCTACGGGCGCTGGCACACGCTCTATGATGGCATCGAGGATTTCGTTGACGCCTTGTCCCGTCTTACCACTGGCAAAGAGCACTTCGTCTGGATCTACTCCCAGCAGACTAACGATCTGGTCCTGCACCTCTTCGGGCGAAGCGCCTGGCAGGTCAATCTTGTTGACCACTGGGATGATGGTCAGGTCATGATCGATCGCCATGTAGAGGTTGCTGATGGTCTGAGCCTGTATTCCCTGCGAAGCGTCTACGATGAGTAGCGCACCCTCACATGCAGCTATGGAGCGAGACACCTCGTAGCTGAAGTCCACGTGTCCTGGCGTGTCAATCAGATTGAGCGTGTACTCCACATCATCCTTAGTATAGGACATCTGTATGGCGTGACTCTTGATGGTGATGCCACGCTCACGCTCTAGATCCATATTGTCCAGGACTTGATCCTGCAGATCTTTCTTTTGGACTGTATTGGTATACTCCAAGAGACGATCGGCGAGGGTACTCTTGCCGTGATCAATGTGAGCTATGATACAAAAGTTACGTATGTGCTGCATGTGCTAAAGGGATTCGTGCGCTAAACAAAGGGCAACTGTGCTACAGCTTATCTGCTGTAAGAAAGGGAATAAAGGACGGAACCGAGAGGGGAGGCGAAGATTACTCCTCTTCGTCCTCCATATTGGTGAAGACGTTCTGCACATCTTCATCCTCTTCGAGTCGCTCGATGAGCTTGTTGAGCTCTTCGCGCTCCTCTGCGCTGACCGAGCGGGTGTCCTTGGGGACGCGGATGAACTCGACCGAGCTAATCTCAAATCCCAGCTCCTCAAGCTTGGCTTGGAGAGCACCGTTCTGAGAGAAGTCTCCCTCGATGACCCACTCCTCCTCGTCTTGCTCTATATCCTCCACGCCATAGTCGATCAAGTCAAGGATTAGCTCCTCCTGGTCTACCTCTGCTTTAGGCTGAACGTGGAAGACGCAGCGGTGATCAAAGAGAAACTCCAAGCTACCTGTCGTCCCGAGACTACCGCCAAACTTATTGAAGTAGCTACGTACGTTGGCGACCGTGCGAGTCGTATTGTCTGTTGCCGTCTCTACAAAGATGGCTATGCCATGCGGACCGTAGCCCTCATAGTTCATCTCCTTATAATCGGTGTTGCTGTCCTTGTCGGTAGCCTTTTTGATAGCACGCTCCACGTTCTCCTTAGGCATGTTCTCCTTCTTTGCCGTCTGGACGAGGACACGTAGTCGTGGGTTGGTGTCAGGATCAGGTCCGCCAGCCTTAACGGCAATGGTGATCTCTTTACCTAGCTTCGTGAAGACACGAGCCATGTTGCCCCAACGCTTTAGTTTGCGTGCTTTACGATATTCAAATGCTCTTCCCATGATTGGATTGGATACTTAACTATGTTAGTTGATTGATATGTCAGATGATTGGATAAGCTAGTCTAATCTAGCGAAGCGTGGCGTGGTACTCCTGCTCGATGGCTTGCCAGATGCGCTTCATGGCGGCATCGATCTGGGCATCTCGTAGGGTGCCCTTGTCGTCACGTAGGTAGAAGCTCAAGGCGTAGCTCTTCTTGCCCGAAGGTAGCTCCTTGCCCGTGTAGACATCAAAGAGCTCAACCCGCTGAAGTAGCTTACGCTCAGCCTTGCGAGCGGTGCTAGCCAATGCTTCGTAGGTAATGTTGTTGTCGATGAGTAGCGCTAAGTCACGCTTCACCGTTGGATACTTGCTAAGCTCCGTGCTAACCACCTTGTGCTGTAGCAGATGAGCCATCAAGGTGTCGCTGTATAGCTCGGCGTAGTAGACTGGTTGCTTGATATCGCACTTCGTGAGCCAATAGCTACTAATGACTCCTACATAGGCGAGGCTCTTGCCCTCTCTATCGGTGTAGCAGACCACCTCGCTCCACAGGTCGTGGCACTCGGCAGGTGTAGTCACCGAGTAGTCCTCTGCCGTAAAGCCCATGTGCGCTAAGAGCTTCTCAACAACTCCTCGCAGCATATAGGGAGAAGTTGCTTCGCCAGCGGTCGTCCAGTTGTTTGGCATGAGCGTCCCCGAGAGCCACAGGCCTAGTCTGTGCGCTTGGGTGTACTGGTCTAGGGGCGTAGTCGCCTGGTCGTTCTGCTTGTAGCGGTAGACGTTGCCCCACTCATAGAGCGCACAGTAAGGTTGCTTGCGGTGCACATTGTCAGAGATCGTTTCTAGACCACCCACGAGGAGGGTGGGGCGCAGCACGTTGAGCTCTTGACTCAGCGGATTCTCTATCGGTACGAGCTGATTAAGGTCAAAAGCCTTTTGCCCCTCAAAGTATTGCCGAGAGGTGAGCGAATTATTCAATATCTCTCGATAGCCAAAGCCTGTGAGTAGCTCCGAAAGCTTGAGCTGAGCATGGTAGATATGGTCTTGGTCGCTCTGCTTAGAGAGACTCGCATGCACATAACCCGATAGCGGGACGGCATTGTAACCGTAGATGCGCAGTACCTCCTCGACGACATCCACTGGACGTGTCACATCGTAGCGATAGCGAGGCACAGAGATGGCAAAAGCTCCACCTTCCACAGCCTTAGGCGACATCTCCAAAGCGTCTAAGATGAGCTGTAGCTGCTCTGCCGTCAGGTCACGACCGATGGTCCGAGAGACATAGTCCGTAGAGATTGTCAACTCTACTGGATCCAGGTGCATACGATAGTGATCCACCGTCTCACCAGCTATGGTGCCTCCGCAAATCTCCAGAATGAGCGATACAGCACGCTGGAGCGCCCAGTCAGTCGCCTCGGGATCTAGTCCACGCTCGAAGCGGAAGGAGGAGTCGGTGCTCAGCCCGTGACTTCTGGCAGCGCGACGTGTGATCGTCGGATTGAAGTTGGCCGCCTCTATAAATATGTCTGTCGTATCCATCGTCACGCCCGAGTCCAGTCCGCCCATCACGCCTCCGATGCAAAGCGGTGTGAGCTGGCTGTCGCAGATCATATTCTCCATGCCTGTGAGCTTATGCTCTACGCCATCCAAGGTGGTAAAAGGCGTGCCAGCAGGTAGATGAGCTATGCGCAGCTTCCCGCCAGCAATCTTCTGAGCGTCAAAAGCGTGCAGCGGTTGCCCGATCTCGTGTAAGACGAAGTTGGTCACATCAACCACCGCATTGATAGGACGCTGGCCGATGCTTTGTAGTCGCTCCTTGAGCCAGTCTGGGCTCTCGACACACTTCAGACCACGTATCGTCACCCCCTGGTAGCGAGGACAATCCTCAGCGGAGACCTCCATCTCAACCTGTATGGCAGGAGCCTTCGCATCGACCGCCTGAGGCTTCGTCAGGGTCGGACGCTCCGCACGGATTACCTGACCCTCACGATAGGAGTAGTAAGCTGCTAGGTCGCGCGCCACGCCATAGTGCGAGGTCGCATCAACACGGTTAGGCGTTATGTCTATCTCTATGACGGTGTCACTGGCTAGGTCAAAGTAGTCAGCTGCAGGTGTCCCAGGCCGCACCGTCTCATCCTCTAGCACCCAAATGCCAGAGCTGTCAGCCCCCATACCTATCTCCACTTGCGAGCAAATCATACCCATGCTAGGTTCGCCACGTAGCTTGGACTTTTTGATCTTAAAAGGCTCGCCATCGGGTCCGTATAGGGTGGTGCCGACAGTAGCGACGACGACCGTCTGACCAGCAGCTACATTGGGCGCTCCACAGACAATCTGCACAGGCTCCTCCTCGCCGAGATCGACCGTGCAGACATGCAGGTGGTCAGAGTTAGGGTGGGGGATGCAAGTGAGCGTGCGTCCTATGACGACACCACGCAGACCGCCTCGTACAGACTCAGTCTGCTCGACGCCAGCCACCTCAAGACCGATGGCCGTGAGCGTCTCCGCTACTTCATTTGGATTATAACCCTCTAGACGAGGTAGGTATTGCTGTAACCAGTTGAAAGATATATTCATACGAATCAGACAAGGGCTCTCTAGTAGCCGATGAATAGAGTTAAAAAGCGAGACACAAGAGACTAGTCGTCAGACTTGGTCTCCTTATTATATGGCGTGCTATTACGTAGCTCAACCTTGGAGTATGGACGTGGGAAGCCTTCGCCCGCAAAGAGCTCGGTAGCTTTACCATTGAAGTCCCAAAAGAGATCCCACATATTGTCATTAGTACACCACACGCGGATCATGATTGTATAGTTGCTCTCCGTCATATCAGAGATGACGGCTAGCACCCCTTGATCCTGTAGCACGCGCGGATCCTTGAGAAGCTCCGTGAGGAGGATCCCCTTGGCACGCTCAAAAGGTACGTCGTAGTCCACAAGGAACTTCCACTGACACCGTCTATTAGGCATCTCGGAGGTGTTCTTGATGATATTGGTGCTCAGATTACCATTAGGCAGGTAGATCTTTGTATTGTCCGTAGTGGTGATAGAGGTGTGGAAGATACCAATATCCTGTACCGTACCCTCAACATCTTGGTAAACAATGTAGTCGCCAATGCGGAAGGGGTGTGTAATCAAGATGATAGCTCCACCCGCAAAGTTTTGCAACTGACCAGAGAGTGCCATACCGATAGCCACACCGAGAGAGGCGAGCAAGGCAGCGAAGGATACAGCTGCAAAGCCAAGGATATTGATCACCATGATGACCAATACGATCCAGAGCCCCGCACGAGCTATAGAGCGTATGAAGTGCCGTAGTCCCAGCGGCTCAATACGTCTGTCGAGGATCTTAGTCACGCCCTTCATGACGATGCGTATCAGCCAGCGACCTATATAGAATATGACAAGTGCTAGCAGTACGCGGATACCTATATCAAGCGCTGCATCAATCCAAGAGCCGAGGGTGTCAGCCAGGTTGAAGTTGACGATGCTATCAACAATTTCTTCCTTCGTAAGAGCCGAGTCGGGGAGGATAATGTTTTCTGGATTTATCTCAGGCATACGTTTCTGTTTCGTTCGGACTATCGCTCGTGCGACAGCATTCAGTTAGCAGTGCCAAAGGTACAAAAAAGCGACAACCTAACCTCACAACGGTTAATTACAACTGGGGCTGACGGGCGATGCTGAGTAACTGCAAATCCGACACTATCAAGGAAATCGGACAATTCCTCGGTGGAGCTTTTGGATTATCCAGCGAGAAAATGAAAAATTCATCGGAACTTCGAAATCTTTCTTCCGAAGTTTCATTTCATTCTTCCGAACTTTTATTTCGGCCCTCCGTGGAGAATATTCGTTTGCTCCCTGGAGTTTTCCGATTTCCTCAGGAGAAACCAAGATTAGTCGGGAAGTTACCGAGCAGATCAAAGCGAATTTACCGTCATTAGCCCCTGTTTGCCTGTTTCCTTCTAATGAAAATGGATTTTCATAGGCATGAAAATAAAGTTGCTCTCGGAGGCGCGAGGAGATTTCCTCGGGAGAATGAAAAATAGCCACGGAGGAACGCTGATTTCCTTCGTGGCTATAGATATAGTATTGCGGAGATTGCTGCGCTATTTACCGCTAAATGATCAGTAAGTAAGCAGTACAACGGCTTGCGCTGCGATGCCCTCGCTATTGCCGAGCGGCCCGAGATGCTCGTGGGTGGTCGCCTTGACGTTGACACACGGGGTGTCGAGTAGCTCCTTGAGGCGCACTATCATTTGCGGGATATGGGACGAGAGCTTGGGCTGCTGAGCGATGATGGTGAGGTCGGCATTGACTACTTGACAGCCCTCCTCGCGTACCATCTGCATGACGGTGGCGAGGAGCTTCGTGCTGTCGGCTCCACGGTACCGCTCGTCGGTGTCGGGAAAGTGGTAGCCGATGTCTCGCTGTCCGATGGCCCCAAGGAGTGCGTCCATCAGAGCGTGTAGCGCTACGTCAGCATCGGAGTGACCGAGCAGTCCTAGCGGACTGGGAATCTGTATGCCACAGAGGATGAGCGGTCGGTCTGGCGTGGTGCGATGGATGTCGTAGCCAGAGCCTATGCGGTAGCTGCAGGTCATGCTCGTGGTGGCTTACTTGAGTAGCTCACGGATGCCGTCAAAGTCGAAGGCGATGGTGAAGCGGAGCGTTTGGTCGAGCGGGTTGCTCTGGACGGTCGAGACGAGGTAGGAAGCGTCGATGCTGAAGACGTTCATCTTGAAGCCAGCACCAGCGGTGAAGTACTGCAGGTTACCCTTGTAGGGGTGCAGGTAGTGGTAGCCAGCACGTAGGAAGAAACGGTTGTTGTAGCTGTACTCAGCACCGATTCTGTAAGAGATCTCTTGCATTTCCTCTTTGAATCCGCCAGGGGCGTCAGCAAAGGAGGTGAAGATGCCTGCGATGGAGGAGGTGTTGAGATACTTTTGGCGAGCAGCATCGTATGCCTCGGGGTTGGCTTGATCCTTTACGGGAGGGGTCGGTACAAGGAGTTTGCTTGCCTCCATATTGACTGCCAGTGCATTGTACTCATCAAAGGGGTAGAGGAGTCCCGTACCAAGCGAGAGATTGGTCGGGATAAACATGCTGGTGCCGCCGTTGTCGTAAGAGATCTTGGTACCGATGTTCTTAATGTTGAAACCAAAGGTCCACAAGCTCTCGGCAGAGCCTAGGTCAAAGTAACGGTTGTAGAAGCCCGAAATGTCTGCTGCAAAGGCATTGCCTGCGCTCTTCTCACCCGTTGCGAGGTTGTTGTCGGCACGGATGTAGCGTAGAGCGACCGCCATCGAGTAGCTGTCAGAGAGCTGTAGCCCGTAGCCAAAGTCTACGGCAAACTCATTGGGGTGCGCCTCACCGAGAGACTTGGACATGTTGTCAAACTGCTCAATAGCACCAAAGGAGAAGTAGCGTACCGAGGCACTCAGCGCTTGGTTGCTCTCACGACCTATCTTATAGTAGCCGACTAGCTCCATGAGCTTGATATCCTTGACCAGCTTAGCGAGCCAAGGAGTGTAGGACATACTGATCCCAGCTTTGCTACTGAGGAAGGCGTACTTAGCGGGGTTGAAGTACTGAGACTGTACGTCTGGCGTGGTCGAGACACCCATATCGGCTAGACCCGCAGCACGGGCGCTCGGGTTGATATTGAGCGAGGGTACTGAGGTGAGCACTGGGTTGAAGCGTCTGTCTTGGCTCACCTCCTGCGCTGTGAGGTGAGACGTTAGCGCCCCCAAGCCTAGGAGCATAAGAGTGGTTATGAATAGATTGCGAAGTTTCATAGAGTCTATTGTTTTACTGAACTAACGGCGGAGGAAGCCTGTTTATTGTATTAACCTATGGCTAGACGGAGACGATGCCCCAAGAGGAGCGGTCCAGGTTGCGGTAGTTGATCGCCTCACTGATATGCTTAAGCGAGATCTGCTCGGAACCGTCAAGGTCGGCAATGGTGCGAGCCACCTTGAGGATGCGGTCGTACGCTCTCGCAGAGAGGTCGCGCTGTATCATGGCCTGTCGAAGTATCTGCATGGCGTCACCCTCGACATAGGCGAACTGCTTCATCAAGCGTGGGGTCATCTGCGCATTGCAGTGAATACCAGGGTAGGGAGCGAAGCGCTGAAGCTGTATCTCTCTCGCCTTGATAACGCGCTCTCGGATCGCAGCACTGCTCTCGGAGGGGCGACGATCGGAGAGGGAGTCAAAGTCCACGGGACGGGTCTCGATCTGTATGTCTATGCGGTCTAAGAGAGGACCGGAAAGCTTTTGCAAATACTTAGCGGGAGCACCTGGAGGACAGGTACACTCACGGTTGGGGTCGTTGTAGTAACCACAAGGACAGGGATTCATCGCAGCCACCAGCATGAAGGAAGCGGGATAGCTGAAGGTTGCTTTGGCACGAGAGATGGTGATGGTGCGGTCTTCAAGCGGTTGGCGTAGCAACTCGAGGGCTACGCGATTGAACTCGGCGAGCTCATCGAGGAAGAGTACCCCGTTGTGTGCCAAGCTCACCTCGCCTGGACGAGGGGTCGTGCCACCACCGACGAGTGCTACATTGGAGATGGTGTGGTGGGGCGCACGGAAGGGGCGGCTCTTCATCAGGGACACATTACCTTTGAGAGCACCCGCTACGGAGTATATCTTGGTGGTCTCGAGTGCTTCGTGGAGGGTGAGTGGCGGTAGGATCGTGGGCAGACGCTTGGCGACCATTGACTTGCCTGATCCTGGCGAACCGATCATAATAATATTGTGTCCCCCTGCGGCTGCGACCTCCATGGCTCGAACGAGGGCGGGCTGTCCCTTGACTTCGCTGAAGTCTACCGAAGAGAAGCACTGCTGCTGAGCAAACTCTTCGCGGGTGTTGACTGTCGTCGGCTCTAGCTTCGCTCTCCCAGCGATGAAGTCTATCACCTCTCTAAGCGACTCGACACCGTAGACCTCTAAGTCGTTGACGACGGCAGCTTCGCGAGCGTTTTCTTTGGGCACGATGACTCCTTTGAACTTCTGCTCTCTAGCCATGATGGCCATCGGGAGTATACCTTTGACAGGCTGCAAGGTGCCATCGAGAGATAGTTCGCCAGCCATCACATAGTCTGAGAGTGGCTCCTCGGGGATGATCTCATTGGCGGCAAGAAGTGCCACAGCGATGGGGAGGTCAAAGACCGTCCCCTCCTTGCGTACATCGCCTGGGCTTAGGTTGATGACCGTCTTAAAGCTCTTAGGGTGCGCATCGCAGGAGTGGCAGGCGGTGTAAACACGAGAGAGCGACTCTCGTACGGCTGCATCGGGCAGTCCCACCATGCTGATGTTGAAGCCCTTGGAGACACTGAGCTCGACGGTGACGAGGAGCGCATCGAGGCTGACGAGGGCTGAGGAATAGGTCTTGACGAGCTTACTCATTGTATTGGAAATAAGAGATGGAGTCCACGACCAGAGCGTGATTACTGTCGGTACGGTAGTGCATCACGCCAGCCTGTTCGTCTGGAGCTAAGGCTCTGTAGAGCTGCACACGGAGAGGCTCGGGCGCATCAATGACGTAGTTGTAAGCTCCTAGGCGATTGGCGATCTGTCCTAGCGAGTCTACGCTCCCGAGGGGCAGGAGCAACGTGATCGACTGCTGGGTGCCTTGCGGTATGCGCACATGCGTCCACTCTATGTCTGAGCCGAAGAGGATGCGTCCCTGAGGATAGCTAGAGGGGCGCCATGTGATGGTGTCGCTCTTATTGATGGCTCGTAGGGTGGGATAGCTCTTTTGGCTAGCTGACGAAGGGGTGATGACAAACTGATAGATCTCAGGCGTGAAGAGTGCGGAGTCTATCGTGCCGTCCATAAGTGCCTGACGCAACTGCGACAAGCCGTCCTCATAGAGAGACATGATCTCCAGCGCCCAGTCCATCTGCCCAGCATAGCGCTTCTGCTCCTTCTTTTTGAGGTTTGAGGCAAAGGCGATGAACTCTTGCATCACCAGCTTTGCCTCTTTGTTGGCATTGTCCAAATCATTGTCCGCTACCGCCTGGTCGTAGGTGCGTAGGAGCGGGGTTGCCTTCTTGAGGAAAGCTTTGTAGCCCGTCCTCTTAGCTTCGTCCAGGTCGTAGCAGTTGTGCGGTGAGGCGACCTCTAGATGAAAGCGCACCTTACTCTGGCTCTGCAGGTCTAGCGGGTAGTACTGCTCAAAGTTTCCCACGACGATGTACGCTCCGTGGATAGAGTCTCGATCGAAGGTGTAGGTAAAAGTTTCCCCCGCCTTGGTGAAGGCGAGCGTGTCAATGCGTGCTCCGCCATCCTGTAGCGTGTAGAGGAGTGCCGTGTAGCCAGTGTTGTCGGCCTTTTCGCTATCAATCTTTATCTGCACCTCACCACTACCGCAAGATACGAGCAGGAGCAGGCAGGTGAGCAGGGACGTTAGGGTGGTAAAGGGGTGGGGCAGGCGTCTCATAAGGTGTATTGTTTAATTTGACTGAGCAGCGTTTTGGCGCTGTTGCATCCATCGGGTGATGATCTCGGCGATCTCTTGTAGCTGCTCACGAGAGGTGCTCGTGGCTCCGCATACGCCGATAGACTCTTCGTGCGAGGGAACTAGGTCGTAGGTCAGTTCGGAGGGATAGGTGATGAAGGTCGTATTAGGATTGACCTCAAGGCAGTTCTGATAGAGGACGCGTCCGTTGGAGCTCTTCTGATCAGAGACAAAGAAGATGCGGTCGTGGCTCTTGGCAAACTCTCGAATGTTGGGAATGCGACGAGAGACCTGCTGACAGATGGTATTGTGAGAAACGAGCGTCGCCGTGTCGCTCAGACGGCTCTGAATGAGCGAAAGCATCTCCTCAAGCTGATCCTCCTGCATGGTGGTCTGCGAAAAGAGTTCGATGGAGCGTGCGAAGTCTACCAAGTCTAAGTCCTTAGGCTCTCGCACCACGATCGCCTTCCCATCGGTCTGTCCGACCAGTCCATTGACCTCTGCATGTCCAGGCTTGCCAAAGATGACAATCTGTGTATCATCATTCGCATGCTGGAGGTACGCTTGCCTTACCTTCTGCTGTAGTCTTAGCACCACAGGACAGGTCGCATCGACCACCTCTATGCCGTTCTCTGCAGCGTAGGTGTAGGAGGCGGGAGGCTCGCCGTGAGCTCGGTACAGTACACGAGCATTGCTCAGATGGCTAAACTGCTCGTGGTCTATCGTACGCATGCCGAGAGACTCCAGCCGATCCACCTGAGCACGATTGTGGACGATGTCGCCTAGACAGTATAGTGGCTCGCCATGCTCCTGGCGCAGTATCTCCTCAGCACGAGAGACCGCCTTGATGACGCCAAAACAGAAGCCCGACTCGGGATCTATCTCGACGCGTCCTATCTGATTGTTTGCTTTCACGCTTATCTACTTTTGCTCCCGCTCTCGTGCTATCTGCAGAGCTACTTGCGTCTGCTCATCGATGGTCAGCTCACTATTGTCTATGACGACCGCATCCTCAGCTTGGCGGAGCGGATTGATCGCTCTGTGTGAGTCTCTATAGTCACGGTCGGCTAGGTCTGCCGAGACCATCTCCATTGTTGTCGTCTGGTCGCCCTTGCCTCGCAGCTCGTCATAGCGTCGCTGTGCACGCACCTTGGGGCTTGCTGTGAGAAAGATCTTGAGCTCAGCCTCTGGGAAGACGGCCGTCCCAATATCCCGACCGTCCATCACGATACCACCCGCCTCGCCCAGACGGCGCTGCTGCGCCACGAGCATCGTGCGTACGAAGTCATAGCTCGCCACGACACTAGCCGGACGAGAGACCTCTAGCGTGCGAATCTCAGACTCCACATCCTCGCCATTGAGGAGCGTGTGTCCAGTCTTAGGGTCGAAGGTTACCAGCACCCCATCCAGCTCCTCACGTAGCTTGTCTAGTTCAAACTGCTCGCCATCCCATAGCCCACGTCTCATCGCAAAGAGAGCCACGGCACGGTACATAGCGCCACTATCTACATAGGTGTAGCCCAGCTCCTTGGCTAGTGCACGTGCTAGCGTACTCTTGCCACAGGCACTGTATCCATCGATTGCTATCTGTATCTGCTTAGTAGACATACTTGTCATTGCCAAAGGTTGTGGAGAATGAAAACATCAGCCCCAACATTTGCGGATTATAATAGGTTGCACCGAGCGCCAGGCGGTAGTGCCTTTGGTTAAAGCCCACACCAGCCGAAAGACCACTCAGGCTCTTAGCTCCTCGCTCCGAGAGATCCACAGCTTGCTTCGCATTGTACCCAATGCCTACCCAAAACTGCTCAGACGGGACAAACTCCACACCACCTGCGAAGTGACTCGCTATGCGCACGCCCGTCGACCGTCCCGCTCCCCAGGTCTGTATATTATAAGGTGTCAAACCATGTAGCGTGAGGTGAAAGCGTATCGGCGCGTGCGCCAGGCGTTGCGACATCCCGAGACGAATGTCCCACTGTGGCATACGACGTGAGAGCCCGTAGCTCTTGAGCATACCGCCCACATTGGAGATGGTCATACCTAGCGAAGTGCCCCAGTCGGAGCGGTAGTAGCTCAGCCCCGCATCAGCTACAAGCGCAAAGGCCGAGTAACGCTCGATCTGCCCGTAGAGCATCTTGAGCGCCAAGCCACCTCTTAGTCGGTCGGTCAGATCGTAGCTGTAAAGCCCCGAGAGCGACATCTCCATCGCTTGAAACGGAGCCGTCGCCACCCCCTGCGTGTCGTACCCTTGCATCTTGCCATAGTAGGTACTGCGCAGAGCGACCGCCCAGGCACCACGCTTACCGACAGGTAGTCCGTAGAGCGCATTGGCACTGTGCGTACCACGCATGTAGTTGAAGTAGGAGAGAAACATTCGTCCCGCCACCTCGTGTCCATAGAGTGCGGGGTTGTCCAGAGCCAGCCCAGGGTTCGCATCTATGTAGGAGATGACCTTGCCACCCATAGCGAGCGACTGTGCCGAGGGAGGCTGTAGCAGGAAGCCAAAAGTGTGCGCCTCCTGCCCCTGTACCGTAGTATAGGGGAGGAGGCCGAAAAGTAGTAGGAGTAGTGTACTCCCGAGAGATGCTCGAGGCATAGGTCTGCAGTAGAGACGTTACTTGCGTCCGAAGAACCTCAAGAGGTATAGGAATAGGTTGATAAAGTCTAGATAGAGAGACAGTGCGCTGATCACAGCCAGCCGTCCCACCTGCGTATCGTCATAGAGGTCACTCTCAGCAGCTAGCTGCTTCACGCGCTGTACATCATAAGCAGTCAAAGCGGTGAAGAGTACCACTCCGATGAGGCTAATGATCCAATCTAGACCGCTCGAGCGTAGGAAGATATTGACCAGCGAAGCGATGATGAGACCTATCAGTGCCATGAATAGGATAGAACCCAGCTTAGATAGATCCCGCTTGGTCGTAGCCCCCACGAGAGCCATCACGCCAAACATGCCTGTGGTGATAAAGAAGGTCTTAGCAATGGAGCCCAGACTGTATACCACGAAGATGAACGAGAGCGTTACACCATTGAGTGCTGAGTAGACTATCAGCATGATGGTAGCTGTCGCCACGCTCATCTTGTTGATGCGAGCCGAGAGGACGAAGACCAGTACCAGCTCAGCAATGATGAGTAGCCACATCGCTCCCGATGAAGCTATATGATAGAAAAGCCCACTATTTACAAAGCCCATAGCAGTCAGTGCCGTGATCAGCAGGCACATAGCCATCCAGCCGAAGGTCTTGCGCATCACTGTGCTAACCAATGGGGCTACCATATAGGTTTGACCCTCAGAAGCTGTGTCGTTGGAAGGGTTGTAAGGAGGAGGTGTTGTCATAATATTAAAGTGTTAAAGTATTACGTTATCTAGGATATGATGGAGCGAGATGCGCTTTAGCGCTTCCCGTCTAGTGTTTCTAGTGTTGCCGAGTCTAGGACATCAGATTTTGCTATCCGCTTCGGGGGCTGGATGAGTCCGAGCTTTGACTCGTTGCAGAGTGTGTAGGAGAGTTGGTCTGTCACATGTAGCTGGCACTCTGCACTGTCTGATAGTAGCGCATCAGCCGTCTCGACACTTAGCGTGTTCGCCTCGACGACAGAGCGGTCGGAGGCTGTCAGGGAGAGTGTCTTGGTGCGCCCTAGTAGTGTAGCGCGCCCAGATCCAGTCGCTGTGATGTGGGTCTCCCCATCAGACTGCAGTACAGCACGTATCTCAGGTGAACCGCTGTAGCCTATGAAGGACTGCTTGCACGAGAGATATAGATTCGCCTTAGCACTGCCACGTAGTTGCATCTCGGCATAGTTGGCTTCGATGGTCAAGCCCTCTACCTGTCCACCAATCTGTAGCAGGTCAAAGGATGTCTCAGGCTTGTTGCATCCCGTTGCTACCACCTTAGCATCACCGACCACACGTAGCTGGCTGATCGATGGCAATGTGAGCTCTGCGAAGACCTCTCTTGGCACCCATCGATTGTGATAGGGCAGGCGGCTGATCGATAGCGTCTTATTGCTCATACGCACCTTCACGCGATGCCTTAGAGCGTTGGGATAGGAGACTCTGAGCGAGGCGTGTGAGACGGTGTCAAAGTTTATCTGTATCTGCACTCCCGCTCCTATCTCTAGCGTGTCAAAGCTCCTCGTATCGTAGCTGTAGCTCTTGCTACGCAGGCGTCGCAACCAGTAGAGTAGTGCTAGAGCGGAGACGGCTACACCAGAGGCGAGGACTCCGCCAGCTATAGCGCCTTGGCGCCATCTCCGTACACTCACTGGGACTGGTATGTCGGAGAGCCTGTCGGACAGGTGAGAGAGGGATATATTGCGTTGTTTCATAGAGATTCTAGGAGGATGGCAGGAGCTGGTCTCATAAGGTCAATCTTGCATCAAGAGACCAATCACCCTATTTGTAGCTACGAAGATACAAAAAAGTGCAGAGATGCCAACAGTTTCCTCGGTAAGAAACTCTAGTTTCCTCGGAATGAAACTCTAGTTTCTCCTGTATGAAACTTTAGTGCCAAGGGGGGAAAACTTTAGTTTCACTAGGTGAAACCTAGCTTAGCGGGCAAAAAGAGGGGGCTGTACCGCAACATCGCGATACAGCCCCTTGGGTTGGGTCGTTTGGACCGTGATTAGTCGGAGAGCTGGAAGTAGCGCCGCACCGCCTCCTCGTCGCGGGTGATCTGCTTGCGCAGTGCATCTAGGCTCTCGAAGTGTAGCTCCTGACGTAGTCTATCGCAGAGGGAGATCTGTAGCTCCTGACCGTAGAGGTGGTACTCCTCGCCACCCATTAGAAAGACCTCAATCATCGTCTCTTCCTTGGCTAGCTCGAGCGTGGGGCGTGTGCCTATGTAGAGCATGCTCGGTATATCTCGCTGCTGTGTCGCTCCAAAGGGATCAATGGTCGTGCGTGCCATGTAGACGCCAGCGGGTGGAAGCGCTTTGTAGGGGGAGGGTACCTCTATATTGGCGGTCGGGTAGCCCAGTTTGCGCCCTATCTGAAGACCTGTTTTGACTTTGCCCAAGATGGTGTAGGGGTGTCCTAGCTGTCTCTCCGCCTCGGTCACGGCTCCAGTGTCTATCCAGCGACGTATGGCGGTCGAGCTGATGGGGTCTTGGCTCGTGCTGTCTCCCAAGGTATATGCTTCTCCACGTATGCAGCGTATGCCGTAGTGCTGCGCTATCGCCTGATAGTCAGCAAAGTCGAGCCCCTTGTCGTGACCGAAGTGGTGGTCAAAGCCCACGACGAGTGTGTGGATATGTAGCTGCTCGTCGAGGTAAGTGCGGAGAAACTCCTCGGCACTCATCTGTGACAAGGACACTGTAAAGGGGATGACAGCGACCCGCTCTATGCCCATCTGGTGCAGGAGTAGCTCCTTCTCTCGCTCTAGCGTGATGAGGCGGAAGGGACGCTCGGGGTGTAGCACCAGCTGCGGGTGCGGATCGAAGGTAACGACTCCTGAGGTCAAGTGGTCTCGCTCGGCTATCGTGAGGACTTGGCGGATGAGTGCTTGGTGCCCTAGATGTACTCCATCGAAGGCTCCCATGGCAACGACTAGATGCCTCGTGGATTCTGCTCTTTGCATCGGATGAACTGCTTTTATGAGGGTGTGGCTTTATCTTATCCAGGCTTGGGGATTGAGCTTGGTGCGCTCGTGCCATACTTGGAACTGCATGACTCCATACTGTCCCTCATCGTCACTCGCCACGGTGCCTAGGACTTGACCTGTCTTGACCTTTTGCCCTGCTCGGACTGAGACGTTCTGCAGGTTGGCATAGACGGTCAGATAGTTACCGTGACGTATGATGATGGAGTTGTTGTAGCCTGGCACGACGAAAACCTTGCTGACTACTCCGTCAAAGATGGCGACCGCCTGGGTGCCTCGTGACACCTGTATGTCGATACCGCCATTGCGTGTCTGCACTAGGGCTAGGTCGTCGTGCTGCTGGAGACCAAAGCGTCTGATGACACGGTAGCGCCCCTTGACAGGTGCGGGGAGCCGTCCCTTGTTGGCAGCAAAGGAACTAGCCAACTTACGCTCGGTAGCATCCATCGCATAGCCATCCTTGGTCTCGGCGCGACGCTCAGCCTGCTTGGGCACTTTCTGCCCCTTATTACGAGCCTCACGCTCGAGGCGCTCACGCTCCTCACGTGCCTTGCGCTCTGCCTCAGCTATCTCACGAGCTATCTGATCTTGGATAGCTTGGTTGAGCTGCTCTGCCTTACGTTGTTGCTGCTTAAGCTTCTTCTGGAGTGATTGCCGTTCGGAAGAGAGCTCCTTGACCTCGGAGGCGATGCTCTTCTGCTGTTGCTCTAGCTTGACACGCTCCTCGGCACGTAGCTGTAGGAGCGTCCCTTTCTGCTGCTTGGTCGCTATGAGTTGGTTTTGGCTCGCTTGGAGTCTCTCACGGGTGTCGTGTAGCTGTGCTGCGACCTCCTTGTGCGCTCTAGCATAAGCGGAGAGGTAGCGCACACGACGTATGCCCTCGTCAAAGCTGGAGGCGGAGAGGATGAAGAGCAGCCGATCCTCAAAGCGGGGGCGCTGCTGGAGTGCTCGCAGTGTCTGGGCATAGCGTCCACGGCTTACCTCTTCCTCTTGCTGTAGCACACCAATCTGTCTGGCTAGCGAATCGATGGAGACGTTGAGCAGAGAGACCTCTTGGTCTAAGAGTGAGATGACTTGGCTTCGGTCTTTGATCTGCTGACGAACAAGTTTGTCTTGTCGGTTCTTTTCGGATAGGCTCTGACCGAGAGCCTTGATCTCTTTGTCGGTCTTCTTGATAGCGTTGAGTAGCTCGGTACGCTGCTTCTCAAGCTTGCGTACGGCTGCGGACTTCTTGGGTTGCTGTGCCAAGAGCAGAGTGCCTGTGAGCGTGAGTAGACAGAAGGTATAGAGTAACCGTCGGAGGTGTGACATAAATCAATGGGGAAGTGTGTGAAAACTAAAGGAGCCTAAGTAACTCGTCTAGGGTCATAGTCTTATAGCCATCACGAGGCTCGGTGATGCGCTCGCGTAGTTGGGCTGGGCTGAGCACTTTGCTCTTGCTATACTTTAGCTGCATGGAGAGACGCTTGCGAGGGGTAGAGACGAGGAGCTGTGTCGCAATGGCTTTGCTGGAGCCACTCTGGTAGCTGTACCGTCCCTGCAGATAGCCTTTTTGGCTTTGGTCTGTGGAGGCAATGCGGATAGCCCCTAGCTGGCATTGCGCATTGACCAGATAGTTGGCGACCCAGGGCTTGCCCTTGGGGCTATGGAGTGAGACCTCGAGGGAGCCTTTCTCAACGCTGTACTCACTATCGGCTAGATAAGTGGGCTGCCCGAGGAGCAGGTCGCGCAGGAGTGTGTAGGAGACCTCAGCCGCAAGTTGCTCGCTCAGCTCAGAGTAAGTGATAGTGACCTTGGCGTCGTGCATCATGTCGTACAGAGCGACGTGGTCGGGGAGCACGTAGATGCGCAGAGCCTCAATGAAGGGGAGCGGACGAGCCGATATCATCATGCCCTCGCTCTGATCCACAAAGAGGTCTATACGTGTGGATAGCTGCGAGTTGCCTAGAGATAGCTCAGCATTAGCGATGCGATGCTCGGGCGTGTGGCTGATCTGGAGGATTTGGTCAGAAAGCCACGAGTCGCCTAGAGCGCAGCCTCCCTCGTCTGCGACTGTGGGTGCCTTTGGAGAGCTAGAGTGAGTGGTGCGTGTGCCACAAGCTAGGAGCAGTAGCAGGCTACTGATCAGGAGGAGGGTATATGGTAAGGAGTGTCTCATTGCTTGTCCATCATAACTAAGGGTTTAGCGCATCAATCTTCTGCTGGAGCGCCTCCGTGGGGGCTAACTGGTAAGCTCGTTGCCACTGCTGGAGGGCAGCTTGCCGATCGCCACCCTGCAGATAAGCGTCGCCTAGTCGCTCGATGTAACCCGCATTGGGCTTGCCTAATTGCTCGGCTCGCTCTACCGCTTGCGAGAGCATGAGTTGAGCCATGGTCGTTTTGCCTTGAGCTAGAAGGATCGTGCCGTAAGTGTCGAGGATGTTGGCCTCTTCGGGGGCTAGTCCGTAAGCTGTCGCGGCTAGTTGCTCGGCTTTCGCTAGATGGCTACTGTCTTGTGGCGATAAGGTGTAGAGGTAGTAGGCGTAGTTGTTGAGCAAGATGGCATCTCGAGGAAAGAGTCGCTCGGCTATCTCAAAGACCTCTAGCGCCTGTGCCGACTGCTTCTGTCGCTCGTAGATAAGCGAAGAGTAGAGGAGTAGCAGACGCAGTCCTTCGGTCGGCTTAACGCCTTCGGCGGTCTTGAGTTTGGTCCAGTCTAACTGGCTACTGATCGCTTGCTTAGCTTCGTCTAAGCGGTCTTGAGCGATGAGTTCGCCAGCGTAGAGCGCCAGTATCTGAAGGTTTGCGGGGTAGCGCTTGCGTGCCGATGTGAGGTACTCTAGTCGCTCCTGCTCCTTCATCTGCGAAGCCTGCACGAGTACCGCACTATAAGCGGTCTTGGGGTTGTCGTAAAAGTGCTTGATCAGTTGCTCCGCCTGCGCTTTCCCCTCTTGTGTTGAGACAATCATATAAAGGTCGGCGAAGAGTTTCGGATCGGTCGGCTCTAGCTCTGCGAGGCGTGTCAAGGCGGGGATAAACTCTGACGGGATCTGGCTAATGTCTGAGAAGTCTGGCAGTAGCATGGAGACAATGCGTGCCGAGACAGAGGAGATGCTGTCTTGTCTCGCTAGATAGCGGTAGAGGTAGTCGGCCGATTGCTTGGTGTCTCGGCGCGAGGCGATCAACTCGGCTCGAGTCACCTCGATGTAGGCGTCGGGTAGAGAGAGCGTCTGCTGAAGTTGCGCCAGACCCTTCTCTATCTGATCGTCTAGCCTCAGTGCGTTGAGCGCTTCTAGACGTGTGTGGTGATTGCCTAGGTTGCTCGGCTCAAGCGCAACTAGACGCTCCGCAGCTTGGAGCATGCGCTGGTAGTCTCCTAGCTTGGAGGAGGCCTGAGCGACGAGTCGGTAGTAGACTTCTTGCTGCTGAGGGTCTGTGAGCAATGTTGTGTCTAGCTGTGCAATCTGCTCTATCAACTCTTGGTTCTTGTTCAGGATCGCTAGGCTGGTCAGATGAACGAGCAGTATGTTCGGGTGGCTCGACACCTCCCTCGGGAGCATGGCAAAGAGCGAGTCAGCCTCGTCAATCTCTCCGCTACTGTAGAGGAGCGTGAGGTAGTAGCGTACGAGCTCTTGGCTGGCGCGCGCTTGGTCGCTTCGCTTGGTGAAAAGAGTTTTGAGTAGATCTTTAGCTTCGTTTTGCCGACTTGTCAGATCAAGCCAACTGGCTAGCGGGACAGCCGTCCGAACCTGCTGGTCGGGGTAGCCATCGTAGAGGTAGTAGAGGTAGCCGATGGCAGGCTCTTGCGCTCCTGCGAAGAAGAGGATATTGGCATAGTCCTCAATGAGCGAGTAGGCAGTCTCCTTCGTCTCTGTGGACTGCGCAGAGACTTTAGCAGAGGTTAGCCCTAGCAGAGCTAAGAGAAGGAGTAAGAGTGTCTGCCGACCGAAGCTTTTCATACGCCAGTATGTCCAAAACCGCCATCGCCTCGCTGAGTGTCCGAAAGGCTCTCGACCTCAATCCAGTCGCACTGCTCATGGTGTGCGAAGACTAGCTGAGCAATCCGCTCGCCAGGCGCTATCTCCACTGCCTCCTGAGATAGATTGATCAGGATTACCTGAAGTTCGCCACGATAGTCTGCGTCGATCGTGCCAGGCGCATTGAGTACGGTCAGCCCCTGCTTGATGGCCAGCCCACTGCGTGGACGCACCTGTCCCTCGTAGCCAGCGGGGATTTCCATGTATAGACCAGTGGGTATCAGCCGACGCTCTAAGGGTGCCAGCGAGACGCTTTGCTCTAGGTTAGCTCGTAGGTCTAGCCCTGCAGAGAGTGCTGTAGCGTATTGGGGCAGGGGATAGGAAGAGCGGTTGATAATCCGAATAGGAAGCATGAGTTGAGTAGGTATAAAGGTTATTGCTGTGGCGGGTCGCACCACTTGCCGTCACTCTTGATGAGCTCAATGAGGTGATCCACAGCTTCTGCCGAAGGGATGCCATGCACGAGTCGCTCCTGGCCTCGGTATAGGTCGACCTTGCCGACGCCACCGCCCACGTAACCGTAGTCCGCATCGGCCATTTCGCCAGGACCATTGACGATGCAACCCATCACACCAATCTTGAGATTAGGTAGATGCGCTAGTCGTTGCTTAACCTGCGCCACCGTCTGCTGAAGGTCAAAGAGCGTGCGCCCACAGCCAGGACAACTGATGAACTCGGTGTGAGTCATCTTAATGCGTACCGCTTGAAGGATGCCATTGAGCAGGTCCAAACGAGCCTTAGGACTCATAGCCACTGCTGAAAAAGCAACCGCATTGCCGATTCCCTCCAAAAGCAACGAACCGAGCTGCGTAGCGCAGTCGATCAAGATGTCGTCATAGCCTCTCGCATAGGACGCATAGTGTAGCAATATGCGAGGTATCGCACCTCTTCTCGAGAGTTGATCTACGGCATAGCGTACCTTATATATATAGTCCAGCTCTGCGCCTCTTAGCTCCAGCCAAGAGTGTCCGTCCCAGTGAGCTACAAAGTCCTCTAAGTGCTGCACCAGCCGATCCATTGGCGTGTCCAGGTTGATGACCTGTAGTGTCTGCCTTTCCTCGGCGAAAGCTAATTGCGTCTCTTCCAGTCGGGCATCAAAGCCAACGTCAAGAGCTTTCCCGTCGCTGTCCAGTGTCAGCACCGCTGGGTATTTAGCTAGTTCTTCCTTAGCTCCCTGCGCTTGGTTACGAGTTACGGAGCGGTAAGTATGACTTCCGTAGATTGGTCTGGTCTGGTCAAAAGTGGCCAACTGATCGATGTATGCGATAAGCTTCTTGCCAAAGCGAAGCTCCGCCTCAGGCTCCTCGCTCAGAGAGACTCTCAGCGTATCGCCCAGACCGTCAACGAGCAGGCTGGCAATGCCGATACAGCTCTTGACACGTCCATCCTCACCAGCACCCGCCTCGGTGACTCCGAGGTGTAGCGGATAGTGTAGGTCTAGCGCATCCATACGCTCCACCAGTAGGCGCACGGCTTGCGTCATGACTAGGACATTGGAGGCTTTCATCGAGATGACTACGTCACGCATCCTTAGGCTGTCGCACACCTCTAGGTACTCCATGCAGGAGGCGACCATTCCCTCGGGCGTGTTGCCATACCGAGCTAGGATGCGCTCAGAGAGGGAGCCATGATTGACACCAATGCGTATAGTACGGTGACGAGCTTGTGCCTCGCGAACAAAGCGTCCGAAGACCTCTGCTATCTCTGCCCGTGCAGTCTCATCGTCTAGCGAAGCCTTCTGATGAAGGAAGTTGCCTGGGTTGATACGCACCTTCTCCACATGCTTGAGCGCCTCAAAGGCAGGCTCACTCCTAAAGTGTATGTCCGCCACCAGAGGCATGCGACACCCCTCGGCACGTAGTTGCTCAGCGATTACGCCCAAATTGGTAGCCTCTCGTACACCTTGAGCCGTATACCTAAAGAGTTGGCACCCCTCGCTGGCACAGCGTAGAGCTTGTGCCACACAGAGATCCGTCTCCATCGTACTCACGTTGGCCATGCTCTGTAAGAGCAGTGGCGACTCGCCTCCTAGACGAGCCTCACCGATAGGTACGGAGTAACTCTGACGACGCTGGTATCTACAGAGAGACATATTATGGTAGTAGGTGTGTATAGCAAAGATAAACGAGTAGGGGGGGAGGACAAAAGCTGTGTCACCCTCCACCTCTACGTCGTCTTATCGTTAGTTCGTTTTGTACTTATAGTCAGAGATCTGAGCTAGCTCTTTGTTAGCCTTGACGATCTTCTCCTTGAGCGAAGCCTTCTGAGCTCTCACTCTTTGAGCTATCTCTGGATCGCCTAGTGCCAGCATCTGAGCCGCTAGGAGCGCTGCGTTTTGCGCCGCATTGACTCCGACCGTTGCTACGGGAATGCCTGGGGGCATCTGTACGATAGCTAGCAGAGCGTCTAGTCCCTCCAGAGAGGCATCAATAGGCACTCCGATTACAGGCAGTGTAGTCATCGAGGCGATGACACCGCATAGGTGTGCGGCCATACCAGCAGCAGCTATGATGACACGTACGCCACGCTCCTCGGCACTTCGTGCGAACTGTGCTACCTCATCGGGAGTGCGATGGGCAGAGAGTGCGAGTAGCTCGAAGGGTATCTCCAGTGCCTCCAGTTGCTTGGCGGCACGCTGCATGATGGGTAGATCACTCGTGCTACCCATGATGACGCTAACGAGAGGTTGCATCTGCTCTAGCTCTTACTTACCGATTTTCTCTTGATAGCTAGCAGCGTCGAGTAGCTCGTCAGCCTCTGCGGGATTTGTGATAGCTACTTTGATGATCCAGCCCTTGCCGTATGGATCTTCGTTGACCAGCTCAGGAGCATCCTCTAGCTCCTCATTGACCTCTAGGACTTCGCCCGTCATAGGCATCATCAGGTCAGAAACAGTCTTGACAGCCTCGATAGAGCCAAAGACCTCGTTGCGCTCAATCTTCTCACCCTCAGTGTCAACGTCTACGTAAACGATCTCGCCAAGCTCGCTCTGAGCGAAGTCGGTGATACCGATGACAGCCTCGTTGCCATTGATGCGTACCCACTCGTGGTCAGCTGTGTACTTTAGTTCGTTTGGGAAGTTCATAGTTATTTGTTCGTTAAATGGTTATAATTGTCTTTCAATTGATATGTCGCTTGTCTAGAGCCTCCTGCCAGTGCCACGCACGTCGCAGACTCTCCTCGATAGGTATCTCCGCATGCCACTGGAGCTCCTGCTCACCGTAGCTCGTGTCGGCCCATATCTGCTCTATGTCGCCCGCTCTGCGGTCGCCTATGCGATAAGGCACGGTGCGTCCCGTGGCTCGCTCGAAGGCTTGTATCAGCTCCAAGACACTCAGCCCGCGACCCATGCCTACATTATATATATAGTGTGCTGGAGTTGATCCTACATCACTGCGATGCAGACGACGTAGCGCTGCTAGATGAGCCTGTGCTAGGTCCATCACATCGATGTAGTCACGGATGCAGGTGCCGTCTAGCGTGTTATAATCATTGCCAAAGACGACGAGCTCCTTGCGCAGCCCTGCTACCGTCTGGGTCAGGAAAGGAATGAGGTTTTGCGGTGTACCCACAGGCTCCTCACCAATGAGTGCCGAGGGATGCGCCCCGATAGGGTTAAAGTATCGTAGTATGACCGCCTGCAGAGGCATGCCACTCCGCACAGAGTCTGTGATGATATCCTCGTTGATGCGCTTCGTATTGCCATAAGGCGAGGTGGCATCTTGACGAGGAGCCGACTCGGTGATCGGCAGATGCTCAGCCGTTGGCTGACCGTAGACCGTGCAGGAAGAGGAGAAGACAAGGTGCTGCACGCCATACCGCTCCATACAGCGTAGGAGCGTGATGAGCGAATTGATATTGTTGTCGTAGTAGCGTAGCGGTTGCTCGACCGACTCTCCGACTGCCTTATGTGCGGCAAAGTGAATCACCCCCTCTATCTCGCCCTTGTGATGCTCGAAAATCTTACCCATAGCCACCGCATCGGTGCAGTCCACCTCGTAGAATTGTGGTCGTACCGAGGTAATCTGCGCAATGGCATCAACCACCTCACGACGAGAGTTAGACAGGTTGTCTACTAGGATGACACCGTAGCCCGCCTCCTGCAGGACGACGGCCGTGTGGGAAGCTATGTATCCACAGCCCCCTGTGAGGAGGATAGACTTTGGGGTATGTTCGTGCATTGTCATTAGCTAGCGATTTATTTGGGCGAAGCCAACGAGACTTTGAGTTTCATCGGCTTCCCAAAATTACGACAAATCCACGACATAGGACGATTTTTCGTGCAATCCTAACGGGGCTGGCAGATGGTACGAGATGAGCTCATCTACGCTACCATGGAGGAAATCGAACAATTCCTCCGTGCAAATCTTAGAATCCCCACGGAGGAACAAACAAATTCTTCGGAACTTTGATTTGCTTCTTCCGAAGTTTCATTTCATTCTTCCGAACTTTTATTTCGCCCCTCCGTGGAGAATATTTGTTTTTCAGTGAGCGATTTGCAGATTCCTCTGTGGGGACTCAACCTTGATGAGGTCAAATGTTCGCAACTCGCATGTAACTAACGTATTAGCTCTTAGGTGCCTTATCGTACTACTCTGACGGACTGTTGACCTGCAGTGAGGATGTAGTATCCATGAGGTAGGTGCGCTATATTGATCCACTGCTGCGTGTCAGATAGGATGCCTCGGTTGACGAGTAGTCCCTCGGAGGTATAAAGGTTGTAGCTAGCTCCGACGAGGTCGGGTGTTACAGAGATAGCGAGTACTCCGTTGGCATCAGAAGAAGCGCTGAGAGCTACCTGCTGAGCGGGCGTTTGAATCTCCGTCGAGGTAGGCTGTCCCATCATACAGCGTATGCAGGCTGCGCTATAGCGTCCCATGACATTCTCGTAAGTAGCTGCACCACCATCTCCAGACTCCTCATCGTATGGATAGCCCCACACTGTCGGAGCGAAGCCTTCGTTCTTTAGAGAGGCAGATGCTGACCAGTAGTATAGGTCTTCATATCGCTGAGAGGCTAGCCCAGTAGAGCCTGATATGTAGCCCGATGCTGGGAGGAAGCGTCTTACGATACGCTCCTGGTCTGTCGTCCAGAAGTCTGTCTCAGCCACGAACTCCTGCATGGTTGCATATCTCTGTCCGATCCACTTCGCCTCAATGAGAAGACCATAGTCTGACCAGCTCCAGCGGAAGGCGGTGCGATACTTTCCGCTCTCATCGCTACACTTGATGCCGACGATTTCGTTTTTGGTCTTGCTGTAGTAATCAGCTTCATACTCTTTTGTTTGCCCCTGTATGGTGATAGACTCGGTGGTATGCTTGAAGCCTATCTTGCCCGTGAAGTCAGCAACTGCAAAGGAGCTAGGCATAACAGACACCCACTCTGTGTAGCTCGGTATGTGCATACCTTTAGGGCATGGATCGCCACCATTATCACCCCGATAAGTAGCTGGTGCATCGGACGCTAGCGCTACGATGTCCGTCCACTTATCTCCGAGGGCTCCTGTCGTGAGCCAGTCATACTTGGCCTGCCCCTCAGCCTTCATCAGGAAGCTCTTGCCCCACACCTTGGGGTCATTGCCCGATACGGGAGTTTCCTCACGAGGGGCATCACCCTTGTAGTCAAAGGGTACGTTGCGCCCAAACTGAAAGAGTGCACCCCACGCCTTGCCGTCTTCGTTGGGCTTAGCGAGGAGTCCTACATCCTGTAGGTTGTACTCACTCAGGAGCGATAGCGGATTCAGACTTTGCGTAGCATCCTGTGCGGAGAGGCTCTGGCAGTAGAGTAGGGGGAGGGCTAGTAAGATAGCCGAGATGAACTTTTTTGTCATACGTGTGTTGTGAATAGGTTTATAAAAGTGCAAGCTACCACCTGCTAGGGAAACGTATCTCGCTGAGCACAAAGATACTAAATTGGTGCTACGAAGCTACTGGAGAGATGATAGTAGTACGTAGCAAGCTGTCATATGACAAGTCTACAGCTACCTTGTAGATACAAAAAAAGCGGTGAAGACCGCTCCATGGGCACGCTGTGCGGTGCGAGCTTCACCGAGAATGGCTCGCAGATAAAAGCTTTTGGGAAGCGGGCTAAGAGACGAGGACAGAACGAGGCGCAGGCGGTGTACGACTATGGTATGAACGCTTATAAGGTCTACCACAGCATCGGCAACACCAACTACATACCAATCGTGCAGGTGTCGGGCTGGTCAAGCAACAACATCAATTGGTCGCTCACGCCACGAGTGTACAATATTACATCTGAGTACTTCGTAGTCCGTATCCTCAGCAACAACGACAATCCACACACCAAAGCAATATCCTATGTCGCATTCAAGACTGAGTAGTAGCTTCCAGCGGAAAAGCCTATATTTGCACTACAGTAACACAAAGCAGATACAACTATGAGACACTTCGCACCGCTCCTACTACTCGGAGCAATTCTACTGACCGCCTGCAATCCTAAGCAGGAGCCAACACAGAAAGGTCTAGACCCCTCAGCTAGACTTTACATTAACGTAAGAAACAACACAATGAAAGTCACCAACTCAACCGACACAACAACCACGGATGACCCTGTACCCACCCCACGAGAGGTCGTGGAGCGTGCGGGGTGTTTTATGTTCACAGAGCCAAGGCAGGGGCTAACAGACCGCCCGCTAGGTATTGATGATGTGCAGAAGGACTACGAGCACGAGCGCATTATGATGTGGGGTGGAATGATTATGAACGACTTCGACAACAAGGAGGGTCGCCTAGAGCTCAACGACTACTTCCTCAAAGTCCGTGACCTGCGCATACTCGCTCCGATGAGAGAGGGTGAGACAGAGAACCCCATAATAGCATACATACCCAATAAGAGGATGGAGGATGCCGAGGCAGCCATCACCAAAGCCTACAACGAGGGCAACTACAACGAGGTCTACCGACTATTTCAGGAGTTGTACACGGCTATCCCGACGACAACAGCAAGGTGGAAAGCCCTCAAAGAGAAAGGCTTGCAATAGCCCCCAGCAACACAACAGCACAGCCCCCACCAGCCGACCAGCCCGTGGGGGCTTGTCGTATCACCACTTCTTGATGCCTCCGAAGACGTAGTCCAAGACCTTACGGTTGGCTTCGTCTATCTTGGTATCGTCAAAGTCTATGTAGATGTCGGTGACTGAGTTGTCTGCGTGACCGAGGGCTCGTCTTATGGTGTCCTTGGGTATGTCTATCCGTGACGCTAAGGTTGCCCACGTATGACGCGCCCAATAGGTGGTTAGTTCGTCGCAGATAGGCTTGTATGTCCTGCGACCTTGCTTGCCTATATGCACTCGTCCGAGCTTTTTGAGAGCATCGTTGCAGTGACCTATGTAGTCTTTGTAGTTTTTGTAGCCCTCAAAGACACCGACAAGGAGCTTTTGCCCCTTAAGACGGGCTAAGAGCTTTTTAGTTTCGGGCTCCACTTTGATAGAGTATAGTCTCCCCGTCTTGGCTCGCTTGTACTCAATGCGCCCCCGCTTAACCTCCGTGAGACGTGACAAGTCTACCATATTGATACCGATGAGACAAAAGGAGAGGAGGAAGACATCACGATGCAAGGCGAGGTCTTCGGGCAGGTCTAGCTGGACTATCTCCCGTAGCTCCTCTACGGTTAGGGCACGCTTGCGGGTCTGCTCTGTCCGTATCTTGAACCGCCTAAAGGGGTAGAGTGTCGTACGCTCCTCGTCTATTGCGAAGTTGAAGACCGCACGAATGTTACGTAGCAGTATACCCCGTCCGTTAGCTGAGCGACTAGTCTTAGCGAGAAAGGCTTCAAAGCGCTTGAGCCACGCAACGTCTACATCCTCCCACGCCAGCTCTTCGCATCGCTTGTCAAAGGCTTGTATCCTGCGCATCGTATGTCTGTAGGTCTCTCTTGTGCTCTCTGCAGGTCTACTCTCGGCAAACTCGTTAAAGGTCTCCCAAAAGCCCCCGCTGGGTACCCGCTTGGCTATCTTTCGTACTGTCAGTCCTAGGTATTCACCAACTACTTGTCGTACCTCTGAGACGCTATCAATATCATCTAGCGCCCCCTCGTATTGCAAGCGTATGAGAGCCTCCTCTAGTGATACGATGCGCTCGTGTAGCATAGCATTGAGCATACGCGCCTCGGGGTGGTGTACGACCTCTCGCATCTCATCGTCCCATTGCTCCAAAAAGACGCTCCAGCCCGTAGGCTCAACAACGCTGCGTCCCTTGAAGTTGTAGTACATAATGATAGGGTAGGTGCCGTCTGCTTTGGCTCGTCTCCTGTCTAGTCTTAGTCTTGCTCTCATTATTTGTCCTAGTCGTCCTATTCGCTTTGGAGCTTTGTGTGATAGGTTCGTTTTAGCTCTCTTTTTCGTCTCTTGCTCCGTGGCAAAGTTAGCACTTTGTGCTGGTGAATGTGCTGAGAATTTGCTGAAAATTGTAGGGTTTTGCGGAGTTTTGCGGAGTTTTGGCATGGTTTTGTGCTGAGATTGCGACAGGAAACCGATGGGAAAAACCGCTTTTTCAAACGAAAATAGAGCGGTAAACACCACTCTATAAGCAAATTGTAAGTTTTGTGATCGAGTTGGGATTCGAACCCAAGACCTACTGCTTAGAAGGCAGTTGCTCTATCCAGCTGAGCTACTCGACCTATGTATCCCGACACTCCTCACAGAGTGTATCTTCGTAGCGGGCTATCGCAAGCTAGATGCCATGTTCATAAGATCAAAAAAAACGATCTTGACAACCCTCATTACCGCTACGGCTCGGCAAAGATACAAAAAACTATCTCTTCTCCCAAAATCAAGAACGATGAAAGTGCGCGCACGCATAGTCTCCAGCTGAAGAATATTTGTTATATTTGCACTATCGGACGAAGAAGACGTCCGCAAAGTAAAATTCAAATCAAAACAGTATGAAGATCAACGACAAGATGGCCACTTTGGTCAACGCACAAATTAACGCAGAGTTTCACGCAGCATACCTTTACCTCTCAATGTCCTTCCAGATGGAAGAAGAGGGTTATGATGGCTTTGCTCATTGGTTCCTCCAGCAGTATCACGAGGAAATCGAGCATGCCCTTGAGATCGCTCACTATCTACAGCTACGCTCTGGACACCCACAGCTGACAGGTGTAGCCGAAATGCCACAGCACCATGGTACTCCCCTAGAGCTCTTTGAGGCAGCTTACAAGCACGAGTGCCATGTTACAGAGCTGATACACAATATCTATAAAGAGGCTCTAGAGGCTAGCGACTACGCTACTAGCTCGTTCTTTAAGCGCTATATCGATGAGCAGGTTGAGGAGGAAAACACTGTCCTCGGCATCATAGATCAGCTACGTATGGCTGGTGAGAAGGGTATCTATCTCGTCAATGCAAAGCTCTCTAAGCGATAATAAATAGTCGCTCAATGATATAGTAACGTATGAGGCATAGTACCGAAAGGGGGGGAAGGTAACGCTCCGACTACTATGCCTCGTATGTTTTTTAGCAATTTGAGGTGCTTAGGCAGTTGCAGAGACAAAAGTTTTTTGTACCTTTGCACTCACGAAGGCGTTGACAGAGCAATCTGGACGACCGAAGGGGCAGTTACCAGAGTGGCCAAATGGGGCTGACTGTAACTCAGCTGGCGTAAGCCTACGGTGGTTCGAATCCATCACTGCCCACGGCGTAGTCACGACCTTCGGACGACTGATACGGTCAGTCGTGTATATGCGGAAGTAGCTCAGTTGATAGAGCATCAGCCTTCCAAGCTGAGGGTCGCGGGTTTGAGCCCCGTCTTCCGCTCAAGGTGAGTAAATGATTGATAGAGCGGTACGAGTTGCCGCTCTTTTTTTGTATCAGGAGAGCCAGTCCTGAGTCAATGTAGGGAAAGTGAGTTAAATATATGATGATACTAGATAGAGGCGGTAAGTGCGTGTGCAGTGTCTTGGTGACGCTTCTTGTGGGGTGTCTCCTCTTATGCTCTTGTGGTCGTGCAGACCTCTCGGATACAGAGCAACTACCACAGACCTTTGTGGAGGCGGACACGCTCTACAAGGCGGGACGCTATGAGCAAGCTGCGAAGATGTACGACCGTACAGCCGAGGAGTGCTCTGGGAGAGCTAGTCTGCAGAGCCTTTGCTACTACCGTGCAGGTGTCGCTTATAGCCAGACGGAGCAACGGGGATGGGCTATCGTGAGCTATCGCAAGGCGCTACTGCTGACGCCAGACTATAAGGAAGCACGACACAATCTGCGCTTAGCCGAGGAGGCAAGGATGAATATGCCCGCCATGGAGTACCCGATCGTACGGCGCTGGGCCGATGCGTGTGCTTATGCACTCCCTATGAGTGGTTGGCTGGTTATCTCTATTGTCCTTTTTGTGGGGGCAGTTGTCACTTGCTTGGCTTTCTTCTTGGGACGCTCAAGGAGGGTGCGACGCACATCTTTCTATGCAATGCTTATTCTGCTACTCTTGTGGGGCTGTACCTTACTGATGATCCTACATCGTCGTCACTATGATAAGCAGACGGACGTAGCGATCGTGTGCAGTGTCAAGGCTCCGCTATATGCTCTAGAGGATGACCCCGCAGTGGCTGAGCCAGTGACGGAGCTGTACGATGGTGCCGAGCTACGCATCGCATCTACAGCCGAGGGTGGCTCCTATCTGCATGTCGTACTACCTGATGGGACAGAGGGATGGCTACCTAAAGCTAATGTAGAGCCTGTCGCTATCATTCAATAATCATCTCACTCGGAAGTCAACGTAACGAAGATATGGTCGAACAATTAGCTCTCTGGGAGCGCTCGCTCTTTCTCACGCTCAACGCGGCCCACACCCCTTACTGGGATGCCTTTATGTACCTCATCTCTTCACGCTGGCCGTGGATTGTTGTTGCTTTCGGACTGGTTGTCTTCCTTTTTGCCAAAAAGCCTCTCCGCGAGTCTATCCTCCTTGTGGTTATGCTGGCGCTCCTGATTACGGTGGCCGACCAGCTCTCTAGTGGCTTGATCAAGCCTTACTTCGAGCGGTTACGACCCTCTTACCATCCCCTGACGGCAGACGTCGTGCAGTCGGTCTATGGCTACAAAGCGTGGGGGTATGGCTTCATCTCAGGGCATGCGACCAACTTTATGGGGCTGGCGATGTTTACCGCGCTAGCCTTTCGCAATCGCTGGTACACGGTTGTAGTCTTTGCGCTAGCCTTGACAACTGCGTATAGTCGCATCTATCTAGGCGTTCACTTCATCACGGACGTGGTGCCAGGTGCCTGTCTAGGACTACTGCTGGGATACTTGGTCTATCTGCTCTACCGCTGGCTACGTGTCAAGCTCTACAACGTGCATCCCTCGACACCTCAAAGCCGTCTCTGCGCTTCGACAATCGGATATTTGACCGCATTTCTTTGCGTTTACATCCTCTTCCTCTTTGCTTTCGCTGGAGAGCTGATGGGCGTGATGAAAGGGCAGGCGGGCTGGTAGGCTACGCGCTCACTTGAAGTGAAAGTAGTGGGAGAGGCGTACGCTGTCATCCCGATTGAACTCCTCAAGACTCATGATGCGGTGCCACGAATCTATGGTCCCGTTCTTACGAATGCTCCGTGCTAGAGCCATTTGCTGACGGTAGTTAAGGTAGGGATGAGCGGGGATGCTGTCGCTACGTAGGGACTGGAAGGCAGTACTGTAGTTCTTCACCCCGATATAGAAGAAGGGCTTGATACGCTGGTACCTATCTGGCTCCATGCCGAAGACCTCTTGTAGCTGTAGCACGGTGTAGTAACCGCCTAGTTGGTCACGATACCTAGCGATGCGCCTGGCAAAGCTGGGACCGATACCAGGAACTTGTTGGAGTGCCAATGTGTCAGCACTATTAAGGTCTATGCGCTGTCCCTCTCGGAGCTTTGGCTGCGAAGTGTACTGCGGTCTGTCAGGCGCTCCCACGTAATCGGCCGACAGCTCGACACCTTGCGAGGCGTTGCCCTCTTCTTTGTAGGACTTATTAGGCTGTATAGGCGGTGCGTAGGTCCCGCCAGCTCGTCTTTGTGTGGAGTCCGTGGGAAGAGCGCCCATTTGCTCGTTCATCGTCTGTCCTGCCAGTGATGCAAGTGGCTGCGCATTGTAATTATTGTCCCAAAGCACCTTGCCGATGGCCGAGAGTATGATGAGGCTGACGGCTATCAGCACCCAAGTCTCTATGCGTCCTCTCTTGAAGCTACTCATAACTCTTCCGAGGTTGCGGTGTCGGCTATGATGCGCCCATCTTGTAGTGAGATGGTGCGGTCAGCTCGTTGCGCAAAGTCTTCGTCGTGCGTCACGATCAGGAAGGTCTGTCCGAGCCGGTCTCGTAGCTCGAAGAATAGCTCGATGAGCTCCTCCTTGCGCTGTGTGTCAAGGCTCCCAGAAGGTTCGTCGGCTAGGATGAGCGTGGGGCGGTTGATCAGTGCACGCGCCACAGCTGTGCGCTGCTTCTCACCTCCCGAGAGCTGGGCCGGACGGTGCTTCAGACGATCGGCTAGCCCGAGCTGGGTCAGTATCTGCTCCGCTTCGCTGAGTGCTTGGCGCTTGCTCATGCCTGCGATCATAGCGGGGATGGCAACATTCTCTACTGCCGTGAACTCAGGTAGCAACTGGTGAAACTGAAAGACGAAGCCTATCTGACTATTGCGAAAGTGCGCCTGCTTCTGAGCCGAGAGGGTAAAAGGATCAACCCCGTTGATGAGCAGTTGCCCCTTGTCCGGCTTGAGTAGCGTGCCGATGATCTGCAGGAGCGTCGTCTTGCCCGCACCGCTAGGCCCGACGATAGAGGTTATCTCGCTTTGATGTATCGAGAGGGTTATCTCTTTGAGTATTTGCAGAGAGCCAAAGGACTTGCAGATAGAGTCTAGAGTAACGAGAGGCGTGGGCATAAGCTTAGTCGTTTTTACTGAGGAGTAGAGAGGTCTTGTAGTACGTAGGCTGCCATGTTAATGCCGAAGAGCTGAGGCATGTAGGAGATTGTCCCTACGATGCTGCGCTTGTTCTGATCACCGTGAGGAAGGGCACGTATAGCCTCCTCATGCGAAGGCTCGCTACTATAGACACATGGCGTGTCAAAGACAGATCGAGGCGCCTCTAGCTGGCGAAGTCGCTTGCGCACGAAGCGAGCCAAGGCGCAGATATGCGTCTTGCTCATCGGCGCTACCGAGACCCGCTGCGGATCTAGCTTAGCTCCTGCGCCCATAGCGCTGATGATTGGGATGCCTAGCTGATGCGCAGTGAGGATGAGTTCGCACTTAGGCGTGAGCGTGTCGATGCAGTCTAGGATATAGTCGTAGTGATGCACCGAGAGGAGCGTGGGGATGTTGTCGCCCGAGAGATAGGCGGCGTGCGCCTCCACCGCTATGTCCGGATTGATCCGATGCAGTAGTTCCTCCACCACCTCTACCTTAGGACGACCTATGGTATCTCTGAAGGCTATCACCTGACGATTGATATTCGTCTCATCGACCTTGTCGTGGTCTACGAGCGTAAAGCGACCGATACCAGAGCGCGCCAAGAGTTCGCACGCCTTGCTCCCCACACCGCCGAGCCCCACGACGAGGATATGCTTATCGGCAAGGCGCTGTAGCGTCTCGCTCCCGAGGAGTAGCTCCGTACGCTCCAGCCAGTGCGGTATGCCGTCCATAGGTGTCATCGTATCGTCTAGCTACTCCGTGATGCCTCGCTCGTCTAGAGCTTTCTGATAAGCTTTCGCATTGCGCATATGCTCCGCATAGGTAGTGGCAAAAGCGTGATACCCCGAGAAGTCCGCCCGAGCACACATATATAGGTAGTCATGCGGCTTACGGTGCAGCACGGCATCTATCGTGGTCATCTGCGGATAGCGGATAGGACCAGGGGGGAGACCTTTGTATCTGTAGGTGTTGTAGGGCGAGTCAATCTTAAGCAGTTCGCCTCCGATACGCTGAGCCGTGAAGTTGCCCGAGGCAAACTTAAGCGTTGGGTCCGCCTGTAGTGGCATCCCCTTGTGTAGGCGATTGATGTAAAGCCCCGCAATGTCGCCATACTCGTCCGTCTTGCTGGACTCCTCCTCGACTATTGAGGCTATGATTGACACCTCCACAGGCGTGAGTCCCATCTCCTGAGCCAGTGCGGTGCGCTGCTTGTCCCAGAACTTGTGGTAGCTTTGCTCATACTTGTGCAGGAGCTCCCTGGGCGTAGTCGTCCAGTAGACCTCGTGGGTGTCGGGGAGGAACATACAGCGCACGGTCTCCGTCGTAAATCCTAGCGAATCGCAGTAGACCGAGTCTCGCAGTAGCGTGCGTAGCTCCTCAGAGGTCATCGCCAGCGGTGCTGTCAGCTTGTCAATCAGCTCCCCCTGAGTACGAATAGAGGAGAAAGCGAGCTTGACGGGGTCTTGTGCTTCGTAGGCTATCTTCTTGCAAATGGAGAGGATGCTCATCTTTGGCGTCAGATGGTAGCGTCCTGGGCGTAGCTTGCTGTCTAGACGTATGACGCGAGCCACGCTACGAAGGAGGGCGGGGTTCTTGACCTCTAGTTCCTGAGCTATGGAGGTCATCAGGGCCTCACCACTAGTCGTGTCCGTGACGTAGGCATAGTACTCCTGTCGACTGGAGCTACCAGCGGGGCGTAGTAGTAGGTAGGCAGCCCATGAGAGTAAGAGTAGTATGACGATCAGGATCCAAAGAGCAAGTTTACCACCAGTACGTTTAGGCGACCTATTGCGATGATTACGACGTGAAGTATCGTTGAAGTATGAGGGACGCCATTGTCTAGACTTAGATTTGCGACTTCGTGACATAGATGAGAGCTATTCAGTTAGTAAAAACGGATGCGAATAAAACAGTACCCACAAGGGAGGACACACCCGCTAATGGCGGAGTGGGGTAGTCTCTTGTGGGTACTTTCTTGAGTCATAGCGTAGGAGAGACAGCTCTCCTAGATGCTGGATGCCTAAGCATAAAAGGCTGTGCGGAGCGGATTACTACGCCTCTGTCTGTGTGGCTTCTGGAGCGTCGCTTTCCTGCTGAGCTCTCTGCTCCTTACGTATATTGCGTAGCTTGAGGTCTAGCTCATCGATCTCTTGCTGCATCGCATCGCATCGCTCCTCAAGCATCTTGAGCAGATTCTCTCCCGCACTGCTGGTCACACTCAGGCGCTCCTTGTTATTGCTATAGGTCTGCAGGTCGCTCTCCAGTTGCTCCTTCCTGCGGAGTATCTTGTCGTACTCCTCACCGTAAGGACTGGCGGGACCGAAGTTGCGCCGATTATTGTTGCGATTGCCACGTCTGTCGCCACGCGGTCTGTCACTAGCTCTCAGCTTGTTGAAGAAAGCATCCATCTGCTCCTTCAGCTCGTCCTGTAGCTTACGGCGCGTCTTGCGAGGCATGTAGCCCAGCTGGTTAAAGTCTCTCTGCAAGGTCACTGCCGCCTCACGATCAGCGTCGGTCGGAGCTTCGATGGCAGCCAGCTCATGAGCACGAGCTAGAAGCTGCTTAGCCGTAGCCACCGACTCTTTGCTCTCCTCACGCTGCGCCTGGAAGAGCGCTTTGTGGTGCGTATAGTAAGTGTCGCAAGCCTCACGGAAGCGCTTGAAGAGAGCTTGATGCTTGTTGGTGTGGATTAGCTCGTTCCACTCCGTCTGTAGCTCCTGTATGCGGCTGTGCCCCTCAGGCCAGCGCTCCTCCGCGACGATTTGCTCGATCTCCTCGATGATAGCGCGCTTGCGGTCGCCCTGCTCGCTGATGAGCTTGTTGCGGTCACGCATGAACTCCTTGCGCTTGTCAAAGAATATGTCGCAAGCTGTCCTAAAGTGGAGGTATAGCTCCTCACTGACGGCACGAGGCACGCGACCCGTCTTGCGCCACTGAGCTTGTAGCTCCTTGATCTGATCGGTGAAGGTGCGCCAATCCTTGAAGGTATTGATCTCGTTTGGATTGATAGCCTCTATCTGCGTGATGATGCCCCGCTTGATAGTCTCGTTTTCGCCCTCCTGCGTGCGCTGCTGGTTGCGATACTCCTGGTTGTTGAAGTTGATCTGTGCCGAAAGCTCCTGAAACTGCTTCCACAGATCCTTGCGAAGCTCCTTAGCCACAGGTCCCACGTCACGCCAGCGGTGGTGTAGGTCTTGTAGCTCGCGAGCTGCTTGAGTTACATCGGTAGACTCAGCCAGCTCCTTGGCACGCTGTATGATCGCTTCCTTGGCCTCAAGGTTCTTCTTGAAGTCATAGTCACGGAACTCGTTATTGATCTGCTGCAGATCGTAAAACTGCTCTCTCAGATGCTCAAACTCGCCCTGTGTCTGACGCATATCCCCAGGAGGCACGGCTCCTGCATTGCGCCAGCTATCGGTAATCTCACGATACTCCTTGCTGATGACGCTAAAGCTCTCGCTTGATGTGAGTAGCTTGCGCAGACGATCGAGGAGTTCGCGCTTTACCTCTAGATTAGCCTTCTGTTCCTCGGCAATCTCCTCCTGGCGCTTGCGATTGCGCTCCTTAAAGTCATTGAGAAGCTCCTTGAGCCTTATCTCCTGCGCCTCAGCATCGGCACGGAGCTTAGCGTTTTCCTCAGAGACGGTGTTGAGATAGCTATTCATCTTGCTGTAGAAGACGCTCTTGTAGCGATCAATGATGGATCGTGGAGGTAGCTCGCCACTTTGTAGCAAGAGTACCACGTCGTCAGTGATCTGTGCGCAGCTCATCTTGGCAATGTCTGCATCGCTCTTGTTGAGTAGCTCCTGATACTGACGCTCCTCCTCGGTTAGCTCTTCGGTGGGGGCTGGAATCTTCTCGGCTGAATCCTCAGTCGTTACAGCCTCCGCTACGGGCTCCTCTAGAGGCACCTGCGCCACCGTCTCAGGTGATGGGGTTGTCTCTGGAGTGGTCGTCGCTTCTTGCGTTGATGCTGTGTTGGTCGTCTGGTCGAGAGCTGAGCTCTGATTGATGTTCTCTTCTTGTGGGATAAGATTCATATCGAGATGATTCTAGATGTGTTACTAATGTCAAGGAGTCTCGGCGTGCCCCACTGCAGGGTGCCAGCTCCTTGTCTGCTATTCGGTCGGTGTAGTGGACGGCAGGGCGCTCTCCGTGAGTCAGCCACGAGACTCGTCTCGCTACAGGGTAGAGTCACGAGGTTGTAGCGGTGGTTTATAAAAACGTAGCGCTGTGTCAGTCTTCGTTACTCTGATTGCAAAGATAACTAATTCTTGGGGATTGGAGCGTGCCCACCCCGTGTCAAAAGATTTTCTCCTATATGAAAATGGATTTTCTCCCGTGAGAAAATTGATTTTCCTCGGTGAGAAACTAGAGTTTCTCCCGTATGAAACTAGAGTTTCTCCCGCATGAAACTAGAGTTTCTCCTAGGTGAAACTACAGTTTCATCCGATGGAACCAAGGAAAGAGGCAGATGAGACTGTCCTCTTCCTGAAAAAAGTACACAGTTGGGAAGGTGTTACTGAGATGGTACACGGGTTATTTTTGTTAGTCCTGTGAGTGTACTCATCTGTTAGTTTTGCTCCTGCTGGGGTACACGACTTGTGGTCGTTTTTACTGCGGAGGTACACAAAGATAGCTCTTTGTTGGGAGTTAAGCGGCATGGGCTCGGAGCTTTGAGGCTCGGAGCTTTTGGTGAATTGTTCTTAGAAATCTGTTTCTTAGATGGTTGTGTGGTTAGAGGGTTGGGGTAATCTGGTATGAGCATCTGCATCGGAGTCTTCTTGTTGAGGGCTCGATGAGGACGCGCTGTGTTATAGAGAGCAATCGTTTGCGAGAGGATCTCTCGAACTTCTTCTATGGGTTTGTCCTCAAAGTTGTAGAGCCAGTCGTTCTTGATGATCCCGTTAAGTCGCTCTGCCATAGCGTTGTGGAGAGGGTTGCC
>NZ_ACLR01000121.1 GCF_000174775.1 Porphyromonas uenonis 60-3 | reverse complement strand
CCCGTTAAGTCGCTCTGCCATAGCGTTGTGGAGAGGGTTGCCTGTCTGGGTGACGCTGGTTACGATGCCTAGGCTGGCCTCGTAGTCGGTCATCTGCTTGGAGACGTATTGACAGCCTCGGTCGCTATGGAAGATGAGTCCTTTGAGGTCAAAGCCATGCTTTTGGTAGAAGTCAACGGTCTGTTTTAGTGCGTTGTAGGGGCCCTCTGTGGAGAGCGTGGGCTGCAGGTCAAAGCCGGTGATGATGCGGCTATAAGCATCCATCGTCAGGGAGAGATATGCGAAGCCCCCTAAACACTTGACGTAGGTTATGTCTGAGACGGTGAGCCGGCAATGGTCGGTGGCGATGTACTTAGGGGTGGTGTTCAGGTGGTCTTGGAAGCCGTGATTGACTACTCCTTTGGTCGTCTGGGGTGGACGCTTGCGCTTGCGACTTCTCAGCAGCATGTCGTTGGCTCCTAACACTTTGTAAAGCCAGTCTCGACCTACTTGAAAGGTTCCTTTGAAGTACTTGTTGGTACACTCCTGGAGGGTGTCTACGCCTGCCCTGGGGAGCCAACTGCGCACATACTGGCAATAGTGTAGGACGGAGGCTACTTTGACATCTTCGT
>NZ_ACLR01000122.1 GCF_000174775.1 Porphyromonas uenonis 60-3 | reverse complement strand
TTTCTTCCGAAGAATGAAATGTGCTGTTTTAGGGTAGTGTGATTTTGCTGGTATATTGCTGACAGCTATTTGGTTACATTCTTTTGACAGAGGCGAGTTGATAGTCTGCTTCTACGATGAAAGTTGCTAGTTAGCCTTTACAGGGGTTTACGTAGCCGTTTGTATACCAATGCTTTGTGCAAATGTTTCACAGACTTAATGTGTGCTTGGCTACAAAATGGCTACATTTAGATTTTCTAAGACTAAGATGTAAGGTGTTTTGAACACTTTCTCTTCATCACCAAACTACTAACTAACAATGTTCGTGATGAAGAGATTAGACTTGGACGTTAAAGTCCGCTACTACACGAGGCATAACAAGAGCTATCAAGGCGATAGCCCTATTATGATACGCTGTATGTACAGGCGAGCGAGCAGCTTAGGCAGTTGGCTACTCTGTCCGACCTTGCTATTTGGTTAATAACAAGGTTGTGGCAACGGCTCCCAAAAGTGAAGAAATCAACCAAGCACTGCAAGATATAGAGTGTCGCATACAATTGCTAGCAGAGCAATTGAGTGCGAAGGGAACGCTTTCCCTTTTTCACTTGCGAGATGCTTTGTCTCCCAGTCGTCCTACCGACTATACTTTAGTCGGGGTGTACAGGACGCTCCTCGATGAGAGTGCAGAGCAATATCGTGTTGGCAACATAACAAGTGCAACCTTAGATGGCACAACTATCAGATGACCTTATTCAAGGGTACTTGGGCTATCAATATGGAAAGGACGACTTACCCCTCTCTGCTGTGCAGAAAGATGAGCTTCCAGCTATGAGTTGTACTTAAAGGGCGAGAAAAACTACACCCACAACACAGCCATCAAAGTTCTGCGCTTTTTGAGAAAAGCGATGGAGCGAGCCGTTGAAGAGGACTTGCTTATGCGAGTCCCTTTTCCAAAGGTTGTTTTGCGTATGCAACCTACAGATAGGGGGTTCTTAGATGATTCCGACTTGGAGCGTTTGCGTTCTGTTGAGCTTTCAAACCCTAAGCTTCTTCTAGTACGAGATGCCTTTCTCTTTTCTTGTTATACGGGACTGTCTTATGCAGACATATCACGTCTAGTGAGAGACAACATCATCTCTATGCACGGTCAGAGCTGGGTTGTCCTCCGTCGTAAGAAAACTGGTGTGCTTAGCACTATCCCCTTAA
>NZ_ACLR01000123.1 GCF_000174775.1 Porphyromonas uenonis 60-3 | reverse complement strand
AAGTCGGGCTAGGATAAGTGCTGAAAGCATCTAAGCACGAAGCCGACCCTAAGATAAGATCTCATTGAGGGTGGTCAAAGACGATGACCTTGATAGGCTACAGGTGTAAAGACAGTAATGTCAAAGCCGAGTAGTACTAATTACCCGAACGATTCGCTAAGAGAGTTGAGTTATACGACTTACTTAGAGTGTACGCCTAAAAACGAAGCAGCGTATTTGATAGTTTGTGAATCTCGCAGACTCAATAAGTTTCAGGAGTAACTATATAAGACTACGTATGTCGCCCCATTAAGGTGGTTATAGCGTTGGGGATCCACCTCTTCCCATTCCGAACAGAGCAGTTAAGCCCAATAGCGCCGATGGTACTGAGTAAAATCGGGAGAGTAGGTAACCGCCTTTCCCATTGGAGAGTCCTCAGATAGGTACGATACCTGTCTGGGGACTCTCTCTTTTTGTGCTGTTAGCTGTTGGCTCTTAGCTGTTGGCTATCGGCGGGATCGGAGTGATCGGAGCTGTAGGAGTGATACGTCTCCCTGTAGGGACGCACGATCTGTGCGTCCGTTGTGTCAAAGGTTACAGCATCCGTTGTTTTATTTTTCTGCTGTTGGCTGTTAGTAATCGGGGGGGGCTGAGCAATCGGAGCTATCAGAGAGTAATCGGAGGTTTCGGAGAGGTCGAAGAGATAGGAGTCCTATCAAGACGAGTAGGGGACCCGTTAAAAACATGATGCTCTAACCTTTGATACAACGGGCGCCTTCCCGCTAGGCACTATCCGAGCGCCCCTAGACGGGGGCTACTTGTTTCATCAGGTTATTTGTGAGATTTGCGGGGGCTAGGATAGGGGGGGGGCTTTAGTTATTGAGTAAAGAGTGACTGCTTTGGCGTAAGAGAAAACAAAAGGTTAACTTTGTGGCGTGGAAACTTAGTTGGAGCTCTTACAGAGTGATGCTATCAAGGTAAATACCCCTACCAAGGACAATGAACCTATCACGGTCAATAAACAAAGAAAGCAGATGAAACGAAACGTATTACGACTACTTACGATGCTCCCTCTCTTGGTGCTGGCGACTTTTTATACTAAAGCCGAGCAGCTAAGAGCAATAAACCCATCAGCTACAGTTCAGCAACCATATACAGTCGGTGCGTCAGCTACAGAGCATCAGCCTGACACGCTCACGGTGGTGCCGATGCAGGTGCAGCAGTATCGGGTGATGAAGCCGTTTATCTCGGATAGTCTTGATGTGCAGGGCAAGGCGTACGACGCTACCGACCTGCTCAAACCTGTGAATCACATCAAGCTAAGCCATGCGCACGGCACTCTGCCCACAGCGCAGGAGGGTATCGTCACGCTACGCACGACAGAGGATGCGATCACGACTTATGCGGTACGTCTTCGCACGCCGAGCTACGAGCAGGCGACGCTGCAGATCGAGACAACGGTGCCCTTTGTTTTAGCTCTGGATGGTGACAAACTCTCATCTGCTACGCAGTACCAGAGCGAGCTAAAGGTCGCTTCGCCAGCGTCCCTCACGCTGACACCTGGACGGTCGCATCTAGTGACGCTTCAGCTACTGACTAAGGGCGGCGAGTCCGCGCAGTATCGTCTGAAGCTCATTCCTGCTAAGGCTGATAGCCAGATAGAGGTACGCCACGACGACAAGGAGTACCTGAGCCTAGAGTATATGATGACGGGTCGCAACCTCTACTCGGTGTCAGTGTCGCCTACGGGTCGCTACACGCTACTGACGGAGCGGGAGACGACCGCTCTCAAGAGCAGCTACCGCACCTACATCTACCAAGGGAACAAGCTCCTCTCCACGCTGAGCGAGCAGTACCGCTTCGCCAGCTGGATGCCAAAAGAGGACAAGCTGTACCGCACCTCCACGACAGACGATGGACGGCAGTTGATCAGCTACGATCCTAAGACGCAAGAGGAGCGTGTCGTAGCGGAGCAGATCCCTGCAGGCTCCTTCTTTATGATGCCTGATGGCAAGCAACTGCTCTACACCATTGAGGAGGAGGGGCCTGCACGGGGCAAAATCACCGAGCAGGTATTGGGACGGTATGACCGTATGGCGGACTTTCGCAAGCGCACCTTCCTTGCTCTCTACGACCTTGAGAGCGGTCGCTACCAGCCACTTACCTTCGGCCATCGCTCTACCTATTTGCAGGACGTCAGTCCCGACTCCCGTGAGATCATCTTGAGCACTTCGGAGGATATCACCGAGATTCCCTTCTCCCAGAGCAACTTCTATACGATGCGCCTAGAGACGCTGGAGGTCAAGCCACTCTTCACTAAGGAGCGCTCTATCTCGTCTGTTTCTTACACCGCTCTGCCTCACACCCTGCTCGTCGAGGGCGATGCGAATGCTTTCGGCGGGATCGGTCGTAACCTCCCTGAGGGGATGATCACCAATACGTACGATGGTCAGCTCTTCCTCTATGATCGCCAGAGCCAGCGGGCGACGCCCCTGACGAAGGATTTCGACCCCGCCATCAAGCGGGTCAAAGTCAGTACGGTTCAGCCCGTTGCTTACTTTACAGCGGAAAACAAAGACCGCATCTCCCTTTATCGCCTCGACCTCAGACGTAAGCAGATCGAGCAGGTAGCTACGACGGAAGACCTCGTGCGCTCCTTTGACATCAGCGATGACGCCAGTCAGCTCGCTTACTACGGGCAGAGTGCTATGAATGCGGATCGCTTTTACAGCTTAAGAGGAAAGCGTGAGACGCTCCTCTACGACCTCGCTAAGAGCAAGATGCAGGATCTAGAGCTGGGTAGCGTGAGCGACTGGGTACACACGATGCCAAATGGTGACAAGGTGGAGGGACGCTATTACCTGCCTCCTCACTTTGACGCTACGAAGCAGTACCCGATGATCGTCTATTATTATGGAGGCACCTCGCCGACGACTCGCTTTTTCGAAGGGTCCTATTCGCTCCCGATGTATGCAGCGCAGGGTTACGTCGTCCTCACGCTCAATCCGAGCGGTACCACTGGCTTCGGTCAGGAGTATGCTGCTCGACATGTCAATGCGTGGGGCAAGGTGACGGCCGATGAGATCGTGTCTGCTACGAAGCAGTTTTGCCAAGAGCACCCCTACGTCAATGCGAAGAAGATCGGCTGTATGGGGGCTAGTTACGGTGGCTTTATGACGCAGTACCTGCAGACGATCACCGACATCTTTGCGGCAGCGATCAGCCATGCGGGCATCAGTGCGCTCTCCTCCTACTGGGGCGAGGGCACCTGGGGCATCGGCTACAGTACGGTGGCTAGCTACAACAGCTATCCGTGGAATAATCCACAGCTCTATACGGAGCAGAGTCCGCTCTTTCACGCCGACAAGATCCACACGCCGTTGCTGCTGATCCATGGTACGGACGACACGAACGTCCCCATCGGCGAGAGCATCCAGATGTACAATGCGCTGAAGATCTTGGGCCGTGAGGTGGCCTTTGTCAAGGTGCATGGCGAAGATCATATCATCACCGCTCCTGAGAAGAAGATTGAGTGGACGAATACGCTCTTCGCATGGTTCCAGAAGTGGCTCAAGGACGACTCCACCTGGTGGGATGCACGCTATCCAGAGGCACACCTCTAGTCGTTCGGTCAGCGTTTCAGTCGTTTCGGTCATCGCTATATGCGTTTCGGTAGGCAAAGGGTTGTGGAGCCATTTTGTGCTTCCTACCTTTGCCTCAGAGTTCGTTGATCTATTGCGATCGGATAGATCACACGACCAAGAAATAGAAACGTATTAAGTCTAACGCAAGAAACAGAAGAAAGTATGAAACGCAACATCATCGCTATCGTAGCAACCGCCCTGATGGGTATGACTGCTGTCTCAGCTGTCGCACAGACCACATCTCTCAACTATGGAGTCAAGGCTGGAGTCAACTGCTCCAGCATGATCCTGAGTGATGACTTTAATATTCTCAAGACCGAGATGAAGCCCGGCGCAGACTTCGGCGGATTCATGAGGATCAATCTTCACCAGAACTTTGCCATCCAGCCTGAGCTAGAGTTTTACTACAGAGGTATGGGTATCAAGGCAGAGGTAGCAGGGCTCTCAGTAGAGAATAAAATCAACCAGTGGGGTATGCAGATCCCCGTCTATGCTCTGGGTAAGGTTGAGCTAGGCAAAGGTCAGCTATACGGAGGTGTAGGTCCCTACGTGGGTGTAGGCTTCTCAGCCAAGACAGATGAAATAAAGTTTGCTGTATTTAAAAAGGATCCGATAGATCTGTATGAGCAGCACAACGACAAGTCAGCACTCCAGAGATGGGACGTAGGTGTCGCTTGTCAGCTAGGCTATGAGTTTGCCAATGGTATCCAGATCAATGCCGGCTACAAGTATGGCTTCATTAATCAGGTAGACGATCTCAAGTCGACAGTCAACGATGTCGCCTCTCGCTTTGGCACCTCTCTCCAGGATAACGCTTACAAGGCTAATGCTAGCGTCCTTACCGTAGGCTTGGGATATCGCTTCTAGTGTCAAGTAAGAAATAGGGACCCTATCTTCGTCGCCCTAAGAGGGGAGGGGGATGTAGGGTTCCGCTATTTCTTGCTACCTTAGCACGAGCATACTGATAGTGGCAGAACCGCTATGTAGAGTAGACAAGAGGTATATGACGAGACGCATCATAATGGGCCGCCTGAGACGGCGACAAGGCAAGGGCTTCATATTGCTCAGCAATGAGCGCAAGAGCGTGCTGCTAGCTACGCTGATCATCAGCTTCTTGCTGGCGTTTGTGATGCTGTCGTCATCGATCTATTATTACAGCTTGTTGGATACGGACCGAAAGATTGACCTAGGAGCGATCCTATCGGTGAATTCGTTTGCCTCGCTACTGGTCAATATGGTCTTCTTCTACCTATTGCTCAGCATTCAGTCCTGGGCGATCAATAGGTACGAGATACGTCAGTATCAGCTCTGGCTGATCTTGTTGGGACTACTCGTGGGGGTGATCCTGATCTCGCCTTACCTGTCTCGACTACAGCGCTGGTGGTTTAGAGATCTCTTTAGCTATCATGCGTATGCTGCCATGCAGTATGTCAAGGACTTGGTGATCCTCGTGGTGACCTTCCTCTTTACGATGACCATCTACTTGATGAAGCAGAATCACCTGGCCGTGGTCGGTATGCAGGAGCTGGACTTTGAGAATCTGCAAAACAGGTATACAGCACTCAAGAACCAGACGGACCCGCACTTCCTCTTTAACAGTCTCAACACGCTCAACGGGCTGATAGGCCGAGATGATGAGCGCGCTAGAGCCTATGTGCAGGAGCTGGCGACAGTCTTTCGGCACACGATGCGTGACAAGGTGGTGGTGCGTCTCTCGGAGGAGCTAGAGTTTGTCCATTCTTACCTTTACTTGATGTGTATCCGCTACTTTGACGGGCTGCGTGTGGAGTGGGATGTAGACAAGAAGTATCTAGACTACTATGTCATCCCATCGGGACTACAGATCCTGGTGGAGAATGCGATCAAGCACAATATAGCTAGTGCCAAGGTGCCACTTACTATCTACATCCGCACGGTAGATAATCAGATTGTGGTGGATAATAAGATCCAGCTACGAGAGGATAGCCAGTCGGGTAGTACGGGCGTAGGACTAGACAATCTGATGGAGCAGTATCGCTTGCTCTTTGGCAAGGATATAGATATCGTTTCTAATGATGGGCACTTTACGGTCTCACTGCCTTTGATCCAGAGCTTAGAAGAAGTCGAACCCAAAGCCAAATCACTGATATGAGAGTAATAATCGTAGAGGATGAGTACTTTACCGCTACTGGGTTGCAATCCCTACTCACTGAGATGGACCCTGATATAGAGGTGCTGACCATCTTGCAGAGTGTATCTGAGTGTGTCGAGTGGTTTGGTAGTCATCCGGAACCTGATCTGGCTTTTATGGATATTCACCTGGCAGATGGACCGGTTTTCTCCCTCTTCGAGCGAGTAGAGGTCACCTGTCCGATCATCTTCACGACAGCTTATGAGGAGTATGCGCTGAAGGCGTTTGAGGTCAACAGTATTGACTACCTCCTCAAGCCGATCAAGGAGACAGACCTCCAGAGAGCTCTAGAGAAGGTGAAGCGCTTTAGTCATACGGAGCAGAGGGTAGACAACCAAGCTCTGATGGCTAAGATGATGCAGGTGCTCAATGAGTCGCAGATGAGCTACAAGAGCCACTTCCTGATCCCGTGGAGAGATAAGCTGATCCCCATATCGGTGGACAAGATCGCCTACATACGTGCGGATAGTAAGGCTTCGGTGGTAGTGACGACGGATAGGAAGGAGCACTTTGTCGACCTGTCATTAGAGAAGATGGCGCAGGAACTCAATCCGAGGCTTTTCTTCCGAGCCAATAGGCAGTACATCGTGGCACACAGCGCGATACAGAGTATGTCGGTATGGTTCGGTGGCAAGCTGACGGTGACCCTTGACATAGAGACTCCGGAGAAGATCGTAGTAAGCAAAGCAAAAAACAAAGAGTTTAAGGAGTGGTATCAGGGAGCTTACGATCCCGACACCAAGTGATGTCGTAACGAGTAGACATTAGCAAATCATGAGATATAGATTTAATGGGAGGAGTTTTCTTCTCCTAGGCACGGCTCTTGTCCTTACGCTGGGGGGCAGTGCCGAGGCGCAGACCCAAGAGCAAGTGCCGATGTCGCTAGAGCAGTGTAGAGACCTCGCTCTAGAGCACAACAAACAGATACAGATGGCTCAGGCAGATGCCGTGGCCTCCGACTACTTAGTTCAATCAGCCAAGACGAAGTATTTACCTCGTGTTGACTTCGCTGGAGCGTGGATCAATCCCGGAGATAGACCCATTCGCCCCTTTGCGATCGACTTTAACATACCAGGCGTGACACCGCCAGGATTATCCATCCCGCTAGACTTCATCAGTGTCGCTCCTCGAGAGATCTATACGGGCGGCTTCACCTTACGTCAGCCGATCTTTATGGGCGGTAAGATTGTTGAGGCAAATAAGATGGCACGCTATACCTCCGACCTAGCACACGAGAAGGTCAAGATGAAGGAAGCAGACGTCCTAGCCACTGTCGATGAGGCATACTGGCGTGTCATCTCGGTACAGGAGAAGGTGCGACTAGCTCAGACCTACAAATCGCTCCTAGATCACCTCGTGCGGGACTTGGAAAATGTCTACGCTGAGGGTATGACGACCAGAAACGAAGTGCTGAAGGTGCAGGTCAAGCAAAACGAAGCCGAGCTCACACTCGTGAAGGCGCAGAACGGTCTTCAGCTCTCCAAGATGCTGCTGGGGCAGATCATCGGCCTAGAGGCTGAGCAGATCGAGCTGGACAGTGCGATCATTAGCGAGGAGCAGCTGAGCAGTCGTCTCTTGGCACTCGAGAGTAGCAATGCTGAGCGCGCTGAGATTGTCATGTTACGTAGCAAGCTTGCCCTCACGGAGTCAGCAAGAAAGATGGTCAAGTCGCAGTTCCTCCCCAACGTCTTCCTTACTGCTGGATACAACTGGGTCGAGCCTAACATCTATAAGGGTAGCCAGAGCAATCTGGGCGGAGACTGGATGGTAGGCATCGGTGTGCAGATCCCCCTCCTTACGTGGGGAGATAGGATACACCAGGTACATATAGCGGATCAAGAGGTAGCCAAGGCGGAGCTGGAGCTACAAGATGCCCAGGAGATGATCGCCTTACAGGTACAGCAAAATAGATTTAAGCATGCCGAGGCGCTCAAGAAGATGGAGCTGACGAAGCTCTCCAAGGAGCAGGCGGAGGAGAGCCTGCGCATTACCAAAAACAATCTCCTAGAGGGTATGAATAGCGTCCGAGACATCCTCGAGGCGCAGACCATGTGGGAGAAAGCAGCCTCCGAAGATATAGACGCTCGCGTAGAGGCTGCCGTGACGCTCTCCCAGCTGGAGAAGACCACTGGTGCTCTCTATCAGTATGCGACCGAGCATACACAGACCCGTCAGGAGGAGTAGATAGAGAATCAGAACTAGATAGAAGATCACATCACAATATGCATACTAAAGAACTTAAGAGCTACTTGCTCCCAACAATATTACTCCTGCTAACCATAGGCACCACGACCGCCTGCAATAAGCAAGGAGATCAGGATCAGGAGTCCGAGGCTGACAAAGTGATTCCCGTAACCATCGCACAGGCTAAAGAGATGACCTTTACGCCGAGCATTCGCTTCTCTGGCACTGCCGAAGCCTCCAAGAGTGCCAGTCTAGGCACCGCACTGCCTGGCAAGGTAGAGCGCATACGCTACAGCAAGGGGAGCTTTGTCCCCAAGGGGGCAGTCATCGTAGAGATGTCTGACGAGATGCTTCTGCAGGCACGGGTTGAGAACGAAGCGATCAAGCGCGACTTCGACCGTGTCACACGTCTGAGAGAGAAGGAGAGCATCAGCCAGATGGACTACGACCATGTCAAGGCTAAGTACGACGCCTCTGTTGCTAAGGTCGCTATGCTCAAGAAAAACACCTCCATCACGGCCCCCTTTAGCGGAGTCATCACCGAGATCATGATCAATGAGGGCGAGACCTACGCTTTCACCCCCAGTCTCAGCAGTGATCTCAAGCTAGAGAGTGGAATCATCGAGCTACGCCAGATCAATCCGCTCAAGGCTACCATCGAGGTCAACGAGAAGGATCTGAGTTATATAGCGAAAGGGCAACAAGCATTGATTACCTTCGACGCTTATCCCGATGAGCCAGCTACGGGCAAGGTCTCTTACATCTCGGCTGTCCTATCGCCGACGACGCGCACCGCATCTGTGGAGGTCAATATACCGAACAGCAACAACCGACTCAAGCCTGGTATGTATTGCAACGTATCTATTGCCCTGCCCGAGCGGGAGGGGCTGTTCGTTCCCCTCAATGCTATCTATCGCCTAGCGGGGACGGCTGAGGAGTTTGTCTTCAAGCTCAACGAAGATGGAGAGACCGTGAGCCGTATCGCCGTAAAGCGTGGCGAGATCAACGACGGCTGGGTCTACGTAGAGAGTAATGAGCTCAAGAGTGGCGACACCATCATCATAGATGGCAAGAACAAGCTCAGCGACGGCTCTAAGGTAAACGTGGTGAAGAAGTAAGCCTATGAAACTTCCCGAATTTGGTGTAAAACGACCCATTGCGGCGGCGATGATCTTCGTCGCCATACTGGTGATCGGTGTCTTCTCCCTGACGAAGTTACCGCTAGACCTGATGCCAAACATGGAGTTCCCCTCCCTGACGGTCATCACGGTCTACCCAGGAGCCTCAGCGATAGAGGTCGAGGAGCAGGTCTCCAAGCCGCTGGAGGCGGTGCTCTCCTCGGCAGAGAACCTCGTCGAGATCAAGTCTATCTCTAAGGAAAACGTCTCCTTCATACAGCTCCGCTACGAGTGGGAAGAGGATATCACGGCTGCGGCAAACAATGCCCGAGACCTCCTCGAGCTGGTCAAGTCGCGTATGCCGTCGCAAGCCTACACGCCGATCATCTATAAGATTAACGCCTCCATGATGCCTATCCTCGGCTACGCAGTCAATGCGGACGAGAACTACAACGGACTGGAGGAGATCGTCGAGGATCAGATTGCCTCAGCTCTGCGTAAGGTCGACGGCGTCGGTACGGTCATCTATCTAGGACAGCCTCAGCGTGAGATACGAGTCGAGATAGATCCCACGAGAATGCAGGCCTATGGTATGTCGGTGGCTCAGCTATCGATGATGCTCAAGGCAAACAATATCAACGTACCCTCGGGCTTCGTCACGGAGAGTGCCTACGACTTCTCCGTGCGTATGCCTGGTAAGTACGAGAGCGTCGAGGAGCTGGAGAATACGGTCATCAAAGCGTTCAACGGTAAGGTAGTGCGTATCAAAGATGTCGCTACCGTCCGAGACACCTTTAAGGAGACCGATGCCTCAGCCTTCAATCATGTGGGCAAAGGTATCGCCCTGCTCGTACAGAAGCAGTCAGGAGCGAATACGGTAGACGTAGTCAATGCGGTGCGTGCTGAGATAGCCGACATACAGAAGGATCTACCCTCAGATGTACAGATCTTTGAGGTGATAGGGTCGGATGAGCTGGTTACTTCATCGATCAACAACCTGAGTTCGTCGATCTGGTACGCTCTGATCTTCGTCACCCTAGTCGTCTTGCTTTTCCTACGAGAGTGGAGGTCTAGTCTCATCGTCTTCCTGACGATGCCTGTGTCGCTGATTTCGGCCTTTATCGTTATGAATGTGCTGGGCTACACGATCAATATATTCTCACTCGTGGCGCTTGTGATCGCTATCGGTATGGTGGTGGACAACGCCATCGTCGTACTCGAAAACATCACGCAGCACATCGAGCGAGGCGCTATGCCGAAGCAAGCTGCCATGTTTGGAGCCTCGGAGATGGGTCTAGCCATTGCTGCCTCGACGCTGACCACGATTGTGGTGTTCCTCCCGCTCGTCTTCATGGGTGGTATCGTCGGTGTGATGTTCAAGCAACTAGCCGTCCTGACGGTGACCTGTATGATTACCTCCCTTTTTACCGCACTGGCACTGACTCCGATGCTCTCGAGCGTCCTGCTCAAGCCCGCGCCTCGTGGAGGTAAAGGCAAGAAGCACGGTAAGCTCTACAACTGGAGCGAGCGTATGTTCCAAAGGATCGAGCGCGTCTACCATGACTTCCTCGGGTGGGCAGTCTTTCACAAAGGCATCACCCTCGTGTCGGCTCTCGTGATCTTTGCTTTAGTACTGCTCTTAGGCAAGGCGGTCGGTACCGACTATATCCCCGACATCGATGCGGGCTCTGTCTCCATCCAGTTTGAGACGGAACAGGGCACCTCGCACACGCTTACGGAGCAGGTCGGTAATCAGATCGTCCAGCTCCTGCAGGACCATGTGCCAGAGATTGCCGAGGGCGGTATCGCCAGCATCACGGGACAGACCGATGATGGAGTCTTGACTGCCGTAGGCTTTAAGGAGGGTAAGAACATCGGGACCATCTTCTGTCACCTCAAGCCCGTCGATGAGCGTAAGCGTAGCAGTCAGCAGATCGCAGACGATATACGTCCGCTGATTGAGGCAATCCCTGAGATTGAGAAGGTGACCGTCTCTGGTGGTAGTGCTATGGCGACCGCGCTGACCGGCAATAGAGCTCCGATTGAGTTTGTCGTCTATGGCAAAGACATCGACCAGATGAATCAAGTTGCCTTTGAGATCGAGCGCAAAGCGAAGGAGTGCTCTGAGTTTACCAATGTCGAGGCACTAGTCTCGGCGGGCAATCGTGAGGTGCACATCCTCGTGGACAAGGACAAAGCCTCCCAGATGGCTCTCAATCCTGGTATCATCGGTATACAGGTACGCGAGAATCTTTATGGAGCTAAGGCTGGCGCCTATACTGAGGACGGTACAGACTATGATATACGCATACAGTATGCGCCAGAGTATCGCAACTCAATCAGCAAGCTACGAGAGATGCAGGTGACCAACCTCTTGGGACAGCAGATCCCGCTCATTGCGGTCGCTGATATTCAGGAGAAGGAGGGCCCCGTGCAGATCGAGCGACTCACCCAGCAGCGCTATGTCAAGGTTACAGCCAACCTCAACGGCATTTCGCTCGGTGATGGTGCCAAGAAGGCGGAGCAGATCATCGCCGACCTCGACACGCCACAAGGTGTGACCGTATCGCTAGGTGGTCAGGTGGAGGATCAGGGTGACACCTTCTCATCGCTCACGGTCATCTTCGTCATCGGACTGCTCCTAGTCTTTATGGTTATGGCTGCTCAGTTTGAGTCATTAGTCGACCCATTTATCATCCTCTTTGCGATACCCTTCACCCTCGTAGGAGTTATCTTAGCCTTCCTCATTACTGGTACTACGCTCAGTGTCGTCACCTTCATCGGTCTCATCATGCTAGTCGGTATCGTGGTGAACAATGGTATCGTCCTCGTGGACTACAGCAACATGCTCGTGCGTCGTGGCTATACGATACGAGATGCGGTGATGGAGTCCGGACGCTCACGCCTGCGCCCTGTCTTGATGACCTCTATGACCACCATACTCGGTATGCTACCCATGGCACTCAGTAGAGGTATGGGCAAGGAGCTCTATGCACCTCTCGGCATCACCATCATCGGTGGTCTCCTGATCTCGATGCTCGTGACGCTCATCTTGGTGCCGACAGCCTATGCTGCTGTCCACCAGCACAAGCTCAATAAGGAGCGTAGAATATCTAGATTGAGGAAACAGATTAAGAAGAAGTAGTATGAGATTCGTATATATCACCTGCAATGTCAGTATGCTGGAGCAGATGGAGTCGCTCCTGCGGGAACTGGAGATAAGCGTCTACCAAGTCATCCCGAAGGCTCTTGCCGAGAGCAACTTCGACATCCCGCACAAGGATACCGCCGTGTGGCCAGGCTTCAACGCTTGTCTACTGGTACAGGAGGCAGACACCTCCAAGGGGGACGCACTCCTAGAGCGTATCCGAGAGATGAATGCTCAGGCGTACAATAACAGCGAGCTGGTCGCTGCGTACCTCTGGTCTGTTGATACCTACGTAGCGCCCGAATCCATCATGTCCGTGCAGGAGCGTGACCCATTAAGTGGAGCTTAAGCTTCATTTAGTATGTGATTAGAGAGGATGCGTCAGAGTCGTTGGTGCTTTGGCGCATCTTCGTTTTTGTGCGCTTCAGTACTGCGAGGATTTTCATAGGCATGAAAATGGAGTTTCTCCCGTATGAAAATGGAGTTTCCTACCGAGGACAATGGAGTTTCCTACCGAGGAAACTGGAATTTCCCAGGGAGAAACGGAGAAATTCATCGGAACTTTGATTTCATTCTTCCGAAGTTTCATTTCATTCTTCCGAACTTTTATTTCCCGGTTCCGTGAGGGATTTTCGTTTCTTCGTAAGCTATTGGGAAATTCCTCGTGAGCTTTTTGTATCTTTACGGAGCAATCGAAAAACAAGAAAACGTTATTATGGCAAATATCAAAGAGTATATAGCGGAGCATGAGGACCGCTTTCACGAGGACCTGTATGGTCTCGTGCGTATCCCGTCGATCAGCGCACAGAGCGAGCACAAGGCTGATATGCAGCGTGCTGCCGAGTATCTGCGTGACCACCTGCTCTCGCTAGGCGTGCAGGAGGCGGAGGTGATGCCTTCGGAGGGCAACCCCATCGTCTTCGGACACTATAAGCAGCCTGGAGCGACGAAGACGATCCTCGTATACGGTCACTATGACGTGATGCCCGTGGAGCCTCTGGAGTTGTGGGAGAGCCAGCCTTTCGAACCTGAGATACGCGATGGCCGCATCTACGCTCGTGGCGCTAATGACGACAAGGGTCAGATCATGATCCAGCTCAAAGGCTTCGAGACCGCTAAGGCACTGGGCTTGGTCGGGGTCAATGTGAAGTTTATCTTCGAGGGTGAGGAGGAGATTGGCTCAGGGAGCTTGTCGCCTTTCTGCCGTGAGCACAAGGATCTGCTGGCTGCAGACGTGATCCTCGTCTCTGACACGACGATGCTGAGCGAGGAGACACCGAGCATTACGGCTGGTCTGCGTGGTCTCGCCTACTGGCAGGTGGAGGTGACGGGTCCCAATAGGGATCTGCACTCGGGTCACTTCGGAGGTGCTGTCGCTAACCCAATCAATGAGCTATGCAAGATCATTGCTCAGCTCGTAGACGACAAGGGACGTATCACGGTACCAGGCTTCTACGACAAGGTGCTACCACTCTCTGACGAGGAGCGTGCGATGATCCGCAAGGTGCCCTTCTCCGAGGAGGATTACTGCCGTGCGCTAGACATTCGTGAGACACAAGGCGAGGAGGGCTACATCACGCTGGAGCGGAATAGTTGCCGTCCTTCCTTTGACGTGTGCGGTATATGGGGCGGTTATCAGGGCGAAGGTGCCAAGACGGTGCTCCCCTCGAAGGCTTACGCTAAGCTCTCTTGCCGTCTGGTGGCTAATCAAGATCATGAGGAGATCTCCCGCCTGATGAAGGCGTATATCGAGCAGATCGCTCCTAAGTCTGTCCATGTGAAGGTGACACCGATGCACGGCGGTGCGGGCTACTACTGTCCGCTAGACCTACCCGCTTACCAAGCAGCTGCTCAGGCGGTCGAGAAGGCTTACGGGGTGGCTCCACTAGCGATACGCAGTGGCGGTAGCATTCCGATTATTGCTGCTTTTGAGGAGATCCTCGGACTTAAGACGGTATTGATGGGCTTTGGTCTAGAGAAGGATGCGATTCACTCGCCCAATGAGAGCTTTTCGGTAAGAGTCTTTCGCAAGGGTGTCGAGGCGGTGGCTGAGTTTTACCGACTATTTAACTAAACGGGCATGAGTAGCATACTAATCAAGGAGTCGCTCATAGGAGGGGCGACGCAAGACCTTCTGATCGTGGACAATCGTATCGACAAGATCGGTACTGATCTGCTCCCGATCGATGAAGAGACGATCATCCTCGACGGCCGTGACAAGGCTGTCGTGCCAGGACTCTGCAACGGTCACACACACTGTGCCATGACGCTCTTCAGAGGGTATGGCGATGACCTGCCGTTGCAGACTTGGCTGGAGGATTACATTTGGCCGGTGGAGGCGCATATGACGGAGGAGGATATCTATGTCGGCGCTTTGCTCGGCTGTGTGGAGATGATCCAGAGCGGGACGACCTGCTTCCTCGACATGTACACAGCACCTGAGGCGACCGCTCGTGCGGTGCTGGAGACAGGCATAAGGGCGAATCTGAGCTACACGCTCTTTGACCGTGGCGATGCCGAGCGGGCACAGCTAGATCGCGACAACTGCTACCGCTATGAGCAGCTCTTTGCGAAGCTCCCTGAGCGGATCTGCTGGAGTGTGGGACCACACGCTATCTACACCGTTTCGGGCGATCAATTGCACTTTGCGAAGGAGTTTGCCGAGGAGCATGAGATCCCCATTCACCTGCACCTCTCCGAGACAGAGCGTGAGGTGAAGGACTGTATTGCCGAGCATGGCACGACGCCTGTCCGTTACCTAGAGCAGATCGATGCGCTCTCGCCTCGCTGCATCATGGCGCACAGCTTATGGCTGGACGATGAGGAGCTGGATATCCTAGCACGTCACGGATGTACGCTCGTGCACAACCCTGCGAGCAATATGAAGCTGGCCAGTGGTGGGCGCTTTCGCTATGAAGAGATGAAGGAGCGGGGCATCCCTGTGGCTATTGGTACGGACGGTTGCTCCTCGAGCAACGACCTGGACATGTACATCGCTATGCGTATGGCTTCGCTCCTGGGCAAGGTGTGGCGCTACGACCCGACAGCGGTCTGCGCTCCCGACATCTACCGCTCGGCAACGGAGGTGGGCTACGCTATGCTGGGACTCAAGGGCGGACGCATCGAGGAGGGCTATCTAGCCGACCTTTGTCTCATAGACCTTAAGGCGCCGAGCATGGTGCCTTGTCACAATCTTACTTCTAATCTCGTCTACGCAGGCTCCTCAACGATCGTCTCGACGACCATCGTGGACGGAGCGATCCTCATGCGTGACCGTGAGATCGTCGGCATGGAGCGCATCATCGAGATGGCTCGTCGCACAGCTCACGACTTACTTCACCGTAAGGGGTAAAAAACCTTTTCACTATCAAACGAACATAGACTATGGACTTTCAAAAATATCAGCAAGCAGCCGAATATATCAAGAGCAAGATATCGGCACAGCCCCGCGTGGGCATCATACTAGGTAGCGGCCTGGGCAATCTAGCCGACGAAATCGCTAACCCAACCGTCATTCCATACAGCGAAATCCCTAACTTCGCACACTCGACCGCTATCGGTCACAAGGGCAACTTCATCTCTGGCACGCTGGGCGGTGTCCCCGTGGTGGCGATGCAGGGGCGCTTTCACTACTATGAGGGCTACCCGATGGAGGTGGTCACGCTGCCAGTGCGGGTGATGAAGCTCCTCGGCATCGAGATCCTGATCGTCTCCAACGCTGCGGGCGGCATCAACCCGAACTTCCACGTGGGTGACCTGATGATCATCAGAGACCATATCAATATGCTACCCAATCCGCTCATTGGTCCTAACGATGAGAACTTTGGTGTCCGCTTCCCCGATATGACGCGTGCTTACGATCGTGAGCTGATTGCGCTCGCTGAGACCATCGCCCAGGAGCAAAAGCTGACGCTCCAGAAGGGTGTCTACGTAAGCCTCACGGGTCCTTCCTACGAGACGCCCGCAGAGTATAAGTATTGGCAGACTGTAGGCGCTGATGCGGTCGGCATGAGCACGACGCCTGAGGTGATTGTGGCTCGCCATGCGGGTATCCGCGTCTTCGGCATGTCGGTCATCACGAACGAGGGGTGGCACTTCGAGGGAGACTACACGAACGATGGCGACGAGGTGGTCGCTGCCGCCAATGCTGCCTCCAAGCGTATGGGTGCCCTCATCGCAGAGCTCATAGCCCGTGCCTAGCTCTCCGATAGACGAAGAGACGATCGCCACACAGCTTGCCGCCATACGTGCTGCGCTCCGCACACGTATGGACGGCTCTGTGGCGCAGTCGATGCGGGAGTCGGGACTGGACTACCGCTACAACTGGGGCTGGACACGAGGCTATCTCCTAGAGCTCGCTGCGCAGTACCAGCCTTCCCGACAGCTTGCCGAGGCGCTGCGGGATACCTCTGTGCGGGAGCTGCTGATCCTCTCCACGATGCTCTTCCCCCGTGAGGAGCTCACGGAGCAAGATGTGGAGGCTTTCCTAGAGAAGGCGACCAATGTGGAGCTACAAGAGCAGCTTGCCTTTAACCTCCTATCATACGTACCACTAGCCATTCGCTGGGCGGAGGAGGTTGTCACAGACCGTGCCTCTGATGAGGCGAAGCTTTACGTGGCGCTCCTGGCCATCGCAAACTATACGAAGCGACAGCCTGAGAAGCCTTTGCCCGAGAAGCTGACGGAGGTGCTGGATTCCTATGTCTCTGCCGAAGAGCTACCGATGCATTGTCGCCGTGTGGCGTACGATCTGCAGGTTACATTAGAAGAGCGCACTGCAAGTAATGAGTGATCGATACTTTATCTCGGAGGTGTCGTGGGAGGTCGCCAACAAGGTGGGCGGCATCTACACCGTCCTCTCGTCACGAGCGGGCGAAATGATGCTTCGCCACGGGGCTGAGCAGGTTCTTTTCGTCGGTCCTCGTCTTCGACCGTTGGAGGAGATGGTAGACTTTCGCGCGGAGACCTTTTGTATCACCCTGCCTGGTCACATCTCGCTACTGGGTGTAGAGCTACCGATCACGCAGGGCTACTGGCTTACGCCTGGGGGCGAAGCGCAAACGATCCTCGTGGACTACACACCGCTTGCCACAGTCCGTGATCAACTCTACTACCTCATGTGGCAGCACTATGGCATACAGTCGGACCTCGGCTATGGCGACTACGATGATTCCTGTCTCTTTGCCGTTGCTGCGGCAGCGACACTGCTTGCTGTGACCCCACAGCTCGCATTGCCTGGGAGTCAGCCGATAGCTATTTATAATGAGTGGATCACTGGCATGGGACTGCTCTATCATCGCCTGCAACAGCCCAATCTGCACTCGCTCTTCATCACCCACGCCACGACCGTCGGGCGCTCTATCTGTAGCAATGGCAAGGATCTTTACCGATACTTCGCAGGCTACCACGGAGACCAGATGGCGAGCGAACTGCATGTCGAGGCGAAGCATGCGCTAGAGAAGGCGGCCGCCCATACTGCGACCATCTTTGCGACGGTCAGCGAGGTGACCGCTCTGGAGTGTACACAGCTCTTGGAGCGTACGCCAGTGGTCTTGCCGAATGGCTTCCACGCATTGGCCACAAGTCGCTTTAAGACGAAAGCGCGTCAGCGACTAATAGACGCGGCCAGCCAGCTCTATGGCAAGACCTTTGACCCTAAGGGCACGACACTCGTTGCCACCTCGGGACGCTACGAGTATCGCAACAAAGGGATCGACCTCATCGTCAACTCGCTGGAAAGTCTACTCCAGCAGCAAGCGAAGCTTTCGTCAGATCTCATCCTTTACTTCTTCATTCCCGCTTGGGTTGCCGAGCCAAGAGCTGACCTTGCTTATCTACTAAGCGATCCCAACCCAGAGAGTAGCACGACCCCGCTAGAGTACCCTTACTTAACGCATTGGCTACACAACTTGCGGGAGGACACCCTCGCCGGACACCTCGGCGAACTCCTCCGAAGAGGAGCGACAGCGCAGCATATCTATCCGATCTTCGTGCCCACCTACCTCGATGGTCACGACGGCATCCTAGGCCTTCCTTATTATGATCTGCTGAGCGCCCTCGATCTGACGCTCTTCCCCTCGTACTATGAGCCGTGGGGCTACACGCCACTGGAGAGCATCGCTTATGGCGTGCCGACGGTTACGACCGACTTGTCTGGCTTTGGTCAGGCGATCCTAGAGTTTTATGGCGAGCCTGCTACAGACAGCCTGCAGCACGGTGTGCAGGTTATCCCACGCCGTGACCATGACGACGCCTTTGTGACGCAAGCTCTGGCAATGATCCTAGAGCAAGCTACCGCAGGGCTCCCGAAGGCATGCTACAAGCAAGCTCGGAAGACCGCCTCCCAAGCGCTCTGGACACACTATTACGACTATTATATAGAGGCTTACCGCCAGATGATGACGCTGAGCTAGTTGATCAGTCGCGTGCGACTGTCCTGATTGGTGAGGGTGCGATCCATCTCGGAGCGTGGTACCATGCTCTGAGCGAGGTAGTCAGGACGATTGGCGTAGATGTATAGGACGCTGCCTCCCTTGATCGCATCAATGATTGGGCGCGCCAGCGCACGAGGCACTGCGGGGCAACCGTAGCTACGTCCGAGACGTCCCTGTCGGATAATTTGATCATTCACATAGGCAGCACCGTGCACGACGATAGCACGAGCCCGCGCCTGATCGTTGTATCCACGCTCCAGTCCATCGAGACGTAGCGAGTAGCCGTTGCTTCCAGTGTAAGTCTCATTGGTTAGGTAGAAGCCCAGAGAGCTCTGATGTGAGTCTGGTTGATTGGAAAAAGAGGTAGCGTAGTTCTCCCCGCTACCACGTCCATGCGCACAGAGCGTAGCGTAGAGTAGCTTGCCCTGCTCCATATCGATGACAAACATGCGCTCCTGAGTCGAGGGCTTGGAGAAGTCCACAATGGTTAGCCGTGAGCGATGCTTGTTGGGAATCTGATTGTACCCCCGCACGCCTAGGCTAAAGGCCTCAAACGAAAGCCTTCCCTCCAGTCCCATCTGCTGGTAAAGCTGATTGATCTGCTGTCGCTCAGCCGAGGAGGGCACGACCGTCACACGGTGTCCCGTGGGCGGTATATCCCACAGCGATACGTCGGACCCCGCCATGTAGCTAGGTACGAGTATCATTAAGAGGATCAACCATTTGAGTGAAGGGCAGTGAAGCGTGTGCATATCTAGTAAAAGGCTCATTAACGCGCCAAAGGTACGAAAAAGAGAGCAGACTGCTAAGCTTAGCAATCTGCTCGTCAAACTGTAGATATGGTCTCTAGGACTAGCCTTGTGAGAGAGCCTCTTGTCGGACTCGAACCAACGACCCCGAGATTACAAATCACGTGCTCTACCAACTGAGCTAAAGAGGCAAAAGGGCGAGCAAACCGCATCGCGCCGCTACAACCCGCTACCCTTGCTGCGGTCAAGCCCTGGGGGATTCACAGGGAGCTGGCCGTGTGGCACTCGCCCGGACAACAAAGGTACGACAATTTTTTAAACCTGCAAGCTTTTTGGGAAGAATCTTTTTGGCCGTACATTCCACCCACTTCGCACATCATACTCAAAATACCCATACGTGGGTATTGTATATTGTAGTGTGGTTTATGAACTTTGAAGCCGAGAGGAGGAGTGTCGTCCACAATGGACCGTTTCTCCCAAACACAATAACAATATAGGCATTTAATATCATGAGATATTTAGAACTAAGCAGATGGATACGCTGCGTGGCCCTTTCTCTATTAACATCTACTTCCATAGGCCTTACAGCCATGGCTCAAAATGAGGTACACAATGAAGTCGCACTTGATGAAGTGGTCGTGACTGCTCATAGAACCCCAGAAGTGAAAAGTCAATCGGCAACGACCGTCACAATTGTAACACGTAAGGAACTAGCGGAGCTCAATAAGACTATGCCAGACATGCAGGCTATCGTAGGCTTTTTGGTCCCAGGCATGGCCTCTACTGGCAATACGACTAGTGAGCGCTCCAATACTTTGAGAGGAAGAAGTGTACTAGTGCTGATAGATGGCATCCCACAAACGACGCCTCTACGGGCCACAAGCCGTGACCTTCGGACCATCGACCCAACGGCTGTAGAGCGAATTGAGGTGATCAAAGGCGCAACCGCCCTTTATGGCAATGGAGCAAATGGTGGTATCATCAATATTGTGACGCGCAAGAACAGAAATGATAAGCCTTTCGGTGGGCAATCTTATATAGCAATGCAGGATCACTCTTTGCTTAGCAATAAGACACAGTCATTTGGCTACCGTCTCAATCAGCAGCTCTATGGCAAGGTAGGTGGTTTTGACTACCTGGTCAATGGGGTGATCGGACAGACGGGTAGCTCGGTAGATGGCGATGGCGTATACCTCTCTCCTAGATATGGGCTTGGCGACACCCGCACATACAATGCCCTAGCAAAGGTGGGCTATCAAATAAGCGAGACAGCTCGTATCGAGGGTATGTACAACTTCTTCAGGACCGTACAAAACAGTCCGCTCATCGCTAGCGGGGGCAAGTACTTGGAAAGCCCACGCATCGGGATTAAAGGTGATCAGCCAAAAGAAGCAATCCCAGAGGGGATGGCGTACAATCACAATGCCTACCTACGCTACACGCATAAAAACATATTCAGCGGGACGAACTTTGAGGCGACACTACAGGGCCGTGCAGTAAAGGTCGTGACAGACTACCGGATACATAATGAAAAGAAGCCTCGCTGGGAAGGAACTAGCGGGCAGGCAACCATTGAGGCAAAACAGATCGGAGCAAAAGCTCAGCTTGACTCCAAACTCCCTCTGAGTGAGCAGGTATTTACAAAGCTCCTGTATGGAATAGACTTCACAATGGATCGTACTGGACAGCCCCTTGTAGACGGACGTTACTGGGTGCCAGAGATGACAGCTCTTAACTTCGGACCATTTGTGCAAACCAAAACCACTATCGGCGACCTCCTCAATATCAAAGTTGGGGCAAGGTATGATCGCATCGACGTACACGTGCCAGACTATGAAGTCCTTCCAAAGAAGGCGGGCGTTGAGCGGACTAAGGTCCAAGGCGGTGTATTGCCTTACAACAACCTATCCTTAAATGGTGGTGTGACCTTGAATAGGTGGAGGGTATTCCAGCCATTTTTAGCTTACTCTCAAGGCTTCTCCATCTATGACCTAGGACGCACCCTGCGCGATGCCAAGAGTGATGTGCTGAGCAAAATAGAGACTTCGCCTGTCAAGACTCACAATGTCGAAGTAGGCTTTTACTCTACCATTAGAGGACTCTTTGGCGAGGCTTCAAGGCTAGAGACTTCTGGCGCAGTATTCTACACTTACGCAGCGCTCGGTAGTGACCTCAAAAGTGTAGATGGATTCTGGGTGGTAGATCGCTCACCCCAACGTATCCTAGGTGGAGAGCTATCAATGGATGCTACCATCAATAGACAATGGCAGACGGGCGTTGGCTTCTCAATGATGGAAGGCAAGAAGTACGTTGATGGCTCTTGGGACCATTATATGGGTGGCCAATCTATCCCTCCAATGAAGCTTACAGCATATATCAATTGCCGCCCAACGAAGCATAGCTACATACGCCTATATGGTATGTATACTGGAGCAAGGGACCGCTTTGCCGCAAACGACAAAGGCAAATATGCAGAGGGCGAAGGCAAGGTAACGCCTGTCACCTTATTGCATCTCAATGCGGGGCTTACAGTAGATAAGTTCACCTACACATTGGGTATAGAAAACTTACTCAATACCACCTACTACACGGTTCAGTCTCAATTAGTAGCAAGAGATAACGAGTATACTCATGGTAATGGTCGTGTGATCAATCTCTCCATGACTTATAGATTTTAATTACTAGGAAGACCAACTATCCTCCTTGTAGCAATTAGCGGTGCGACCTTGGATATACAAAAGTCTGAGGTCGCACCAATTACTCCTTAGGCTACAGTCTAGCATTAAATCACATAGAACTCGCTCTCTAGGTCAACTCTTTATTGTCTGGGCGGTTATATTAGTATGAATAGGCAGTTCAGCCACAACGACACATTATATATGATACGAACACTTTACTACTGCATCATTATGGGAGTACTATCAATGCTAATAGGGTCATGCCGTGTAGCAAGGGAGATCAAATCGGTAGATGCAGCCACCTTCAAAGCGGAAGTAAGTAGCGCCACCGTACAGCTACTTGATGTACGCACAGCAGATGAATTTGCCAAAGGGCATCTCGAGAAGTCCATCAATATAGATGTGCACGAGTCACACTTCACTGAAATGGTCAAAGAGAGATTTGACAAAAGCCAGCCCATATACCTCTATTGTCGGTCTGGCAAGAGAAGCATGATGGCGGCTCAGGCACTAGCAAAGGAAGGCTACCAAATCGTCAATCTCAAAGATGGATTCCTCGGCTGGTTGGATGCTGGCTATCCTGCTCAAGAGTAGCCCTGCTCTCTCCATTGTAATTGATCATTATAAAAGAGAGCGTACGAGCCTTATTGAGACGCGCCCACCGCACACTGATCTAGGGCAAAGCGAAATATCCGTATCTTTGTAAGCGCACAGAAAAAAGAGTGTGCGGTATAGCTTTACAGAAGATTTCTCCTCCTCCATGACTACAGATCAAGATACGACCACCGCTTTGCCCCACCTGAAGGTTATCTACACCGGCGGGACCATCGGCATGGTACAAGATATAGAGACGGGTGCGCTCAAGGCCTTTCAGTTTGACTATCTACGGGAGCATGTGCCCGAGCTGGATCAGCTCCACTGCACCTTTGACATAGAGCAATGCGATCCTCCTATAGACTCTTCGGCGATCACACCCGACCTATGGGTTTGGCTGGGTGAGATGATACAGCGGGAGATGGAGGCGTATGATGGCTTTGTCATCCTTCATGGCACCGACACGATGGCCTACACGGCCTCTGCGCTGAGCTTTATGCTACAGGGACTTGACAAGCCTGTCATCTTGACGGGTTCGCAGCTACCCATAGGGCGACTGCGGACGGATGGTAAGGAGAATCTCATCACAGCCTTTGAGATTGCCTTGGCGAGACGTGCTGACGGCTCACCGATGATTCCCGAGGTGGCCGTTTACTTTGAGGACTACCTCTACCGTGGCAACCGCACGCTCAAGTATAGTGCCGAGCACTTTGAAGCGTTTGCCTCACCAAACTATCCGCACCTAGCCTTCGCTGGGATTGATATCAAGTATAGTCCGAGTGTCATAGGCTTTGAGGAGCCTGACTTATCGCAAGCGTGGCGACCAGCCTTCGATGGGCATGTGGTCGTGCTCAAGCTGTTTCCTGGTCTATCGGCCTCGCTCCTAGATCATATCCTCCGCATGCCAGACCTTAGAGGGGTGGTGCTAGAAACCTTCGGCAGTGGCAATGCGCCAACGGACGAAGCTTTCCTCTCTGCCATCAAAGGGGCTGTAGCTCGTGGCATCACGATCGTCAATGTGACGCAGTGCTACTCTGGGTCTGTCGTCATGGGACGCTACGAGACGGGCAATGTGCTCAGTCAGACGGGTGTCATAGGTGGTGGCGATATGACTACTGAGAGTGCCACGACGAAGCTGATGTACCTCCTAGCGCAGGATCTATCTCAAGCGGAGGTGGCGCGTCTGATGCAAGTCTCTCTGCGTGGCGAGCTGACGATATGATACGCTTTATGAGCCTGGCGAGTGGTAGCACGGGCAACTGCTACTACCTCGAGCATGACGGGCAGGGTCTCCTCATAGATGCGGGTATAGCACTCTATGATATCAAGGCTGGACTAGAACAAGCGTCGCTCTCTATAGAGCACGATGTGCAGGCGATCCTCCTGACGCACAATCATGCCGACCATGCGCGTACTGTGGGTAAACTGGCGAATCGCTACCAGCTGCCAGTCTATGCGACGCTGCCTGTGCAGTGTGGTCTGGATCATATGAGAGGTATGGAGCGCATTCAGCACGATAGGCGCTATGCGATCGAGCCTGAGGTGCCCTTTGAACTGATTGGACTGGTGGTGACCCCTTTCTCTGTGCCACACGATAGTGCTGACAATGTGGGGTACCATATCTCTTCGGAGGATGGCTTTTCTTTTACACTAGCGACAGACATAGGGCACCTGACCCCTACGATAGAGCGCTACGCTAGTATGGCGCATCATCTGGTGCTGGAGTCAAACTACGATACCGAGATGCTACGGATCGGCAAGTACCCGCCCTTTCTCAAGAAGCGGATCAGTGGCCCGCTCGGGCATCTGAGCAATGCTGAGTCGGTGGAGTTCCTCTGTCGTATCTGGAAGCCTACGATGCGCAATGTCTTCCTCTGCCACCTGAGCAAGGAGAATAACCACCCGGAGCTGGTGCGCAAGACTTTCGACATTCGTCTCTTCGCTGAGGGGATCCGTGTCGGCAAGGATGTCTACGTCACCCCCTTGCAGCGGAATCACTGTAGCCCTATGTATCTGCTAGAGACTTAAGTGTCTAGTCTTAAGAATCTTTGATTGGATTTGGCATGCAGCCCGTATAGAGCCACGGAGGAAATAGTAAATCTCCCCGTGGCTGTTTTTTATCCTCCACGGAGGAACAAAAAAAATATCGGAACTTCGAAATCTTTCTTCCGAAGTTTCATTTCATTCTTCCGAACTTTTATTTCCCGGTTCCGTGAGGATTTTTTGATTTCTATAGGGCTATTGGGAATTTTCTAGGGAGGAAAGAGATTAGAGGTTAGAAGTTAGAGATTAGAAATTAGAGGTTAGAGTGATCGGTGACGAGTGCTCCAATCTCTAGGGTCCTTGTCCGTTGTCGGCAGAAAAAAGAGTCTCCACCTGGCAAGCGCCAAGTGGAGACTCTATGATTACTGTGCTGTGCTAGTGGCTTACGCAGCTAGCGTGTGACGCACTACTTGAGACTGTTGACTTTTGCAACAGTCTCTACTTGTATATCTGGCTGAGGATCTCGTCGATCTGCTCTCCGCGTAGGTCACGCTGCATGATGACGCCATCAGGCCCTATGAGCATAATCTGTGGGATGCCCATGATGCCGTACAGTGAGGTGGCGTGATTATTCTGATCGTCGTAGATCTGTGGGTAGGGGATCTGTAGCTCCTTGACTGCTTGTAGGTGAACATCGTGGCTATCCTCCCATACGCCGACACCGAGTACGAGTAGACCCTTGTCCTTGTACTTCTTGTGCATCTCGATGAGCGTGGGGATCTCGCGACGGCAGGGACCACACCAAGAGGCCCAGAAGTCCACGAGCGCATACTGTCCCTGACCGACGTAGTCCGAGAGCTTGACCCGCTCACCATCTGTGGTGATACCCTCAAAGTCTGCAAAGGACTTGCCTGGCTTGGTGTTGATCATCCCTTGGATCATCTCCGTTAGCGTTGTATAGGCGGGGAGTCGCTTGACGTTTTCGCCCATCTCCTCAAGAGGTTTCTGAAACTCGGAGAGGTCGTCAAAGAGGTACATAGCGTACTGTATGGCGCGGAGTACGAGGGGGTTGTTCTTTTGCTCTGCGACGTACTTACGGATTATCTTCTGACCAGCAGCCTGATCGATGGAGTCGGCCTGCATGATCACCTGGATGTCTTGCTCGAAAGCGTTGCTGGCATCGTTGGCGGGAGAGCCACTGATGCGTCCGTCGCTGAGGTTGTAGTCTAGAGAGGTTTCCTCGTAGACAAACTGAGCGTTGAGCGGTGTGCCCTCGCAAGAGAGGAGGTAGAGGTAGCCCTTCTTGAGCTTGTCCAGCGAGAGGCTAGCAACGGTGTCGCGGATGACGATGCTGTCGATGGGCGTCTTGGTGGTGTCAGTCTCATCGTAGAGATAAGCTGTCATACCAGATAGGTTGCCCTCGAGGCCATGGAGCTGTAGCGTATTCTTCTTGCCGCGATTACAGCTACTCAGTATTAGGAGCGAGCCTAGTACGACCAGTAGAGAGGAGAGGGATATGATTCGTTTCATACGGTGTGATGTTTGTTGATGATGATATAAATCGGTTGGAAGGTGAGGGGCACTTGCCCCGTTTTGTCTGCAAAGGTAGTAATATATTCTTTTGTAAAGCGTCGGAGCTGATTAGGGGTGCGTATCTGCTGTGGCGCATTTGGCAACTGTGCGGTGCCTGTATGGTGGAGGTGCTGTAGCACAGCTAGAGGATCGGCAAAGGGGATGACTAGTCGCTCTGTATGAATCTCATAGGGATAGCCTAGCTCCTGGAGGGTGCAGTGCCAGGTGGCGAGCGAGGGGTAGCGTAGTCCTTGACCTGTGAGCTGGCGTATCTCGAGGAGGTTGTCAGGACCGAAGGTACTGATGGCTATCGTCGCCTCACCTGAGAGCTCGCGGACGATGCGCTGCAAGTAGGCACAGGGATCGGACAGCCACTGTATGGCACTACTGGAGACAAAGAGGTCAATGCCGAGCCCCTCCAGTGAGAGCTCGGAAGCATCACCCACTCGCATCTCGGGGTATGGGTCTCTCAGGCGAGGTACCTGCGCTAGGAGTGCTGGGGATAGGTCGGAAAGCGTCCAGTGGTCTACCTCGAGGAGCTGATCTATACGCTCTGTCAGCAGTCCTGAGCCTGTGCCCATCTCGAAGGCGTGTGCGAAGTGACGCTCTGCCTGAGGAAGATGCTCCTTGATCAACTGAACGAGTCGATCGATGACGAGTCGCTGTGGCTCTGCAGCTTCGTTGTAATGCGAAGCAGCACGGTCGAACTGATGAGCGAGAGAGGTCATAGGCACAGATGAGTGGTAAAGCTCGTTGGGTTTCGTCGGGTTACTCGAGGCACTCCCACAGCTCCCGCCACGAGTGCCACAGATCAAAGAGGTAGTGGTACCCATCGGGGAGTAGCTTAGTGGGTACATGCAGAGCCTGCCATAGGGTGGAGAGATTGATCGCTGGAAAGATCTGATCGTGCGCTCCGATGATGGCTAGATCCCAAGCTAGGCGGGAGTGGGGCTTCGTCTCGGGTTCTTCGGTGGCAGTGATGCTGTCGTAGACCGCTTGCAATTCGTCACGAAGCTCTGCGGTGGGGCGCTCGGAGAGGATTTCGTAGAGCTGCTTATATCGCTTGCCCCCACACATACGGCGGTTGAAGCGCTGGCGGTTTTCATCGGTTAGTCCTTCCAGTGTCCCTATAAAGATTGCTTTGGGTATACCCCACAGGTCGTGCATGGGATAGGGAGAACCAGCGACTGCTATGAGGCGTCGTACGGAGGGGAGTGCAGACCAGTGCGGTAGAACCTGCTCGGCAGCCCAGACACCTAGCGACCAAGCTACGATGGTGACCGTCTGGTAGGAGCTCCAGGGTAAGTCTGCAAGGTCGTCGCTCAGCTCGAGGGTGCGGTAGTCGTACAGCGAGAGTAGGTCACACTGATCTGGTAAGGTCAGGTGAGAGACTGTGTCAGGTGTCATGCCCCATCCGCAGAAGTATAGGATGAGTTGGCGGGAGGGACCTTGGTCACTGTTTCGCTGGAAGGTATACTGCATAGGACCTAGGCAAGATGCGTTAGGATGATTTGGCAGAGCTGCCTGACCTCAGCGGTGGTGAGTCCAGCGGTCAGTGAGATCCTCAGTCGCTCTGAGCCGACTGGTACGGTCGGAGACATGATGGGGCGGATGAAGTACCCCTCCTCGTGGAGCGCCTGTGCGACGGCTCTAGCTCGCTCACGACTCCCGCAGAGGAGCGGTATGATGTGGCTGTGAGGGGTGGGGAGGAGTTGCGCTGGTAGTGAGGCTAGCTCGTCGGTGAGTAGTTGCTGTAGCTTAGCTAGGTGCGCTCTGCGCTGCGTGAATGTGGGGAGCGCTTGCCAGACAGCTAGTACCCACTGGATGATGAGCGGGGGCAGCATGGTCGAGTAGATGAGGCTCCGTGAGCGGGTGATGAGTAGTGTGCGTACAGCCTCGGAGCAGGCTACATAAGCTCCCATAGATCCGAGTGCCTTGCCGAAGGTACCGACCAAGAGGTCGATCTCGGACAGCAAGCCTAGCTCTTCGCACAGCCCATAGCCATGCGCTCCACGGACACCGATGGCGTGCGCTTCGTCTATATAGAGAGCCACCTTGGGGTATTGCTGCTTGAGCGCCACAAGCTCTTGTAGTGGAGCCAGATCACCGTCCATGCTGTAGATGCTCTCCGCCATGACGATGATATGCTGGCAACTCTCGGCGCTGTGATGCTTCTCGATGAGACGCTGGAGCTGTGCTACATCGTTGTGGCGAAAGCGCTCGAAGGGCAAGCCCGAGAGCCGTAACCCGTCGATCATACTGGCATGGATCAGTTTGTCTGCTATCACCACCAAGCCTGGGAGCTTGAGCGCTGGTAGGATGCCTACGTTGGCGTGGTAGCCACTGTTAAAGAGCAAGGCTGTCTCGTGCTGTAGTGACTTAGCGATGAGCTCCTCTAGCTGGTGCATCACAGCCCGATCTCCCGAGAGCAAGCGCGAGGAGGTAGAGCCTAGATCTCCCGCAGAGAGCGCCTGTAGGCTATTGGTCAGGTCAGCTTCATCGGCAAAGTGACAGCTAGCGTCGTGGAGAGCTAGGTAGTCGTTGCTGTTGAGGTTGATGAGTGGCTGGGGGTGCGCATCGTCGAGCGCTGCGTAGCGACCTCTCTCTAGAGGCTCAATAGGGGTGAGCGTGCGGAGCGCCTGCTCGTCACGTAGCGTGGCGAGGATCTGCTCTATATGTGACTCAAAGTGAGACATAAGCCTTAGCTTAGGATTTACAATTATTGCTGGGAGGGGGCTGTAGTGCTTAGCCTATGGGCGATTCGTCCTACAGGTTTGAGTCATTTGTTGTGTAGCTCTTATCTAAGGACTGTTGGGTCGCTTGCTGATTACAGCCCGCTAGTGAGTGCACCACAGGTCACGCTTCGTGGGCATTCTCTCTACCTTTGCACTGTCTATTACGGGTGCGTTCGTGTGAGCCTACTTTGATAGACTCTCTATCCTTATGAATAGACCTACACAGGATCTAGTAGCACGACGAGTGCCAACGCTAGATACTGTGTAGGTCCAGAATAGTCAGACGCATGAACCTATTTGAGTCGTCATGCGTGGCGACGGAGCGTCGCGTAGATTACTTCTTCTCAGCAGGAGCTACCTCTAGGAGTTTTATATCAAAGATGAGCGTAGAGAATGGCTCAATAGAAGATCCACTGCCATTGGCACCGTAAGCTAGGTCGTAAGGAATGTAAGCGGTAATCTGGTCGCCTACTTTCATCAGCTTGAGTAGCTCTGTCCAGCCAGGGATGACTTGGTTGATACTAAGCTCAACTGGCTCCTCGCTCTTGTCAAACTCGGTGCCGTCGATGAGCGTACCACGGTAAGTGACCTTGACCTTGTCACCATCTACAGGAGACTTGCCTGTACCCTTGCTAGCATAGCGATAAGCGATACCAGACTTTGTGGTGATGACACCCTCTTGCTTGGAGAACTCAGCGATGGCCTTCTTGCCAGCCTCAATGTTCTTACCAAACTTCTCCTTGTTTTCGATCTCCTGCTTCTTCTGGTAGTAGTTCTGTACGTAGGTGTAAGCAGCCTCTTGATCCATACCTAGCTTGGTCGTGTCGCCCTTGAGCGCAGCCTCTAGGTACTCTGTGAAGAGCTTGACGTCAATGCCCTCCTTCACAAGGCTCATAGCGGTCTGGACACCCTGGATCTGTCCAGCGTAGTAAGAGAACTTGGTGGTGTCAGTGATACCCTTCTTGAAGCCCTTGAGGAACTCCATGGAGTCTACTGGCATGCCCTGCATAGCCATCATCATAAACTGCTGAGCAAGCTGCTGACCAGTCATATAACCCTGGATCATAGCTACACTATCGCTCATGGCTGATAGTTCATCGTTTGTTTCACTCTTCTGAGCTGTCTTGTTGCAGCTAGCAAAGGCACAGACCATTGCAACCACTGCGAGGAGTGAGAGAATTGATTTCTTCATTGTAAGTTGTATTTAGGATATTTGTTTGCGTTATAGTGTCTTGATTACTTTTCAGTCGGGGTGGCAAGGGGTATAGGCTGACCCTTGATTACCTCCAGTAGCTCAATCTCGAAGATGAGCGTAGCATTGGGCGGAATCAGTCTCCCTGCACCACGCTCGCCGTAGGCTAGACGTGCTGGGATGTAGAGCTTAGCCTTGCTACCCTGTGGTAGTAGGCATAGACCCTCGGTCCAACCAGGGATCACCTGTAGAAGACCAAACTTAGCAGGCTCGCCACGATCCACGGAGCTGTCGAACTTAGTGCCATCGATGAGCGTACCCGTGTAGTGTACACGGACTGTGTCCTCGACCGTAGGACGGGGACCCTTGCCCTCCTTGATGATCTCATACTGTAGTCCGCTTTGGGTCGTCTTGACTCCAGGGCGCTCACCATTGCTCTTGAGGAATGCTTCGTTTCGCTCCTTTGTCTCCTGTGCCATCTGCTCTTCTAGCTTCTGAAAGTAGGTAGAGAGAAAGGCTTGCGCCTCCTCATTGGTCATGACGGTGGGCTGCTCTAGAAAAGCTGCCGTAAAGCCAGCTAGGAGTAACTCCTTATTGATAGGATTTCCAGGCATTTGAGTCAAGTTCTGTCCAAAGCCTACACCATTTGCTACGCCAAGTGCGTAGGCTGCCGTATCAGCTGAGGATATGAGACGTGGAGGCTCGGCTGCCGAGAGTGCGCCTACGCTCACGAGTAGCGTCAGCGCAACGGTTAGGATGCGATGTGTCATAAGTCTTTAGTGTGTCTATACGATGTCTAGTAGCTCGATCTCGAAGATGAGCGTCATATTGGGTCGGATTACGTCGCCAGCGCCACGGCTCCCGTAAGCTAGCTCCGAGGGAATCACGACGCGCCACTTACTGCCTACGGGCATCAGCTGTAGGATCTCCGTCCAGCCAGGGATGACCGCATTGAGGGGAAACTCGGCGGGCTCGCCTCGCTCTACGGAACTGTCGAAGACAACCCCATTGATGAGCGTGCCGTGGTAGTGTACACGTACCTTGTCGGTAGCTTTAGGCTTAGCGCCCTTGCCCTCCTTAATAATCTCGTATTGTAGTCCACTAGGGAGCGTCACGACACCACTCTTGTGGCGCATGATCTCTTGGTACTCCTTGCCAGCAGCTGCGTTGAGCTCTGCTTCTTCTTGCTGTAGGCGCGTGAACAGTTGGTTGATCACCTCACGAGCTCGCTCGTTGGTCAGCTGAGGCTCACGCTCTGCGAGAGCATCTTGGAGACCTGCGATGAAGTCTTCGGAGGTAATAGCCTTGATTCCGGACGCTTTGAAGTTCTGTCCGATGCTTAGTCCTAGCGCATAGCTTACTTCGTCTTGTGGCATAGGGGGAATGTTCAGTCTTTGATCTTTAGATGAAAAATACTCCTGCAAAGGTAGCAATTCTCCACGAGATGAGCCTTCTAATGATTGACGGAGAGTGACTCCCTCAGGCGAGACACGATCTCATTGAGCGGGCACTCTTGCTGTGTGCCGAGGGTCATGTCCTTGATAGAGACCTTGCCCTCGTTAAGCTCTTGGCTACCTGCGATGATGACGTGGCGACAGCCTCGGCTATTGGCATAGGAGAGCTGTTTCTTCATTTTGTCCGCTGAAGGATAGACCTCCGTGGCGAGTCCTGCACGGCGTAGCTGATGCGCTATGGGCAGTAGCTTCTGGAGCTCCTCCTCGCCAAAGTTCACGATCATAATCCGCTCTTCGGGCTCCATGGCTGTGTCAAACATACCCAGCGACAGCATGATGTCGTAGATGCGCTCGGCGCCAAAGGAGATACCAACGCCTGAGACGCCCTCCAGTCCGAAGATGCCAGTCAAGTTGTCGTAGCGACCGCCTCCTGAGATAGAGCCCATCGGAGCATCGAGCGACTTAACCTCTAGGATAGCGCCTGTGTAGTAGTCTAGTCCACGAGCCAGCGAAGGAGAGAAGGTTAGCTCGGTCATCAGGTCGCTCGTGTCGACATGGTCGAGGACGTACTCGAGCTCCTCCAGACCCTTGAGTCCTATCTCGGAGTCTGCGAGTAGTTGCTTGAGCACAGCCACCTTGTCGAGATTGCTTCCCTCCAGCGTCAGTACCTTGCGAACGGGCTCTAGCGATTCTGGGGCAAAGCCACTCTCGACGAGATCTGCCAAGACCGCCTCTACGGATGTCTTGTCCAGTTTGTCCATGCAGATGGTCAACTGAGCCAAGCGGTCTGGCGCTTTGATCACCTCAGCGATGCCCGCTAGTATCTTGCGGTTGTTGAGCAGGAGTATCGTGCGGAGTTTGAGCCGACGGAAGACCTCGTCGATCATATAGACAAAGTCCACCTCAGGCATCAGCGAGTCGGTACCGATGACGTCAGCATCGCATTGGTAAAACTCACGATAGCGCCCCTTCTGCGGTCTGTCGGCACGCCATACGGGTTGCATCTGGTAGCGCTTGAAGGGGAAGGTGAGTTCGTTGCGGTGCATCACCACATAACGGGCGAAAGGTACGGTCAGATCGTAGCGCAGGCCTCGCTCACAGAGACGAGCTGCCAGCGCTGCTGGTGACTCCTCCGTAAAGGTCTCCGCATCAATCCCCGCCTTATAGTCTCCCGAGTTCAGGATCTTAAAGAGTAGCCGATCTCCCTCTACACCATACTTACCCGTGAGCGTGGTAAGCTGCTCTATGGCGGGCGTCTCAATCTGCTCAAAACCATAGAGTGCGAAGACGGAGCGTATCGTCTCAAATATGTAGTTGCGTCGGCGCATCTCCTCAGCACCAAAGTCTCGTGTTCCCTTAGGTATCGAAGGTTTATTCATAGCGTTTAGCCGTTTCGATTCGTTTGTATAGCGTCTGTGTCACAGGGTAGTCATTGCGTTCATCGGCTGGATAGTGAGCCTCTTCGAGCTTGGACCACTCCGACAGGTTAATCTCTGGAAAATGCGTGTCGGCATCAGGTACGACCGTGTCAACCATTGTCAAGTTAAGGTGCGTAGCGTAGGGAAGGCCACTCTTGTAGAGGACTCCGCCACCCATGATGTAGACTCGATCGTAGCCCGCCTGCTGGCAATGCTGCAAGGCCTGCTCTAGAGTGGAGGCGACATAGTGCGTCTCGGCGTCGCCCTCGGGCAGAGTGCGAGAGACTACGATGTTGTAGCGATTGGGCAGTGGGCGAGCGCCTATGGAGTCCCACGTGTGTCGTCCCATGATGACCGCATGCCCCGTGGTCGTCGCCTTTAATCGGCGCAAATCATCTTTCAGACGCCACGGCATCGTGCCGTCACGTCCAATGGCTCTGTCTCGGGCTGTCGCCACTATAATCCATATTTCCATCTTCAGACGAACTGATTTGGGGACTAAGGTACGAAAAAATGTCGTATATCATTTATAGACCTACTTGACAAGCTGGGACAATCGTAGCCTTTTCCCAATATCCACAGAGAAGTCTCCTCACTGGGCCGTTGTATTATCCTAAAGAGATAATGCAAACTCGGTCGTAAGTGTTTATACATTAGGGCGTTGGTCGGCTTTGCAGTGATATTTGCAAAAGTTGGGGTGGCGACTATTTGCAGGTGTTGGAGAAAAGTAGTACCTTTGCACTCACATTTGGAACGCTTCCTTAGCTCAGTTGGTTAGAGCATCTGACTGTTAATCAGGGGGTCCTTGGTTCAAGCCCAAGAGGGAGCGCAACTCTGTCTCATCGCTGAGGCTGTTAAGTCTCGTATTGCTTCCTTAGCTCAGTTGGTTAGAGCATCTGACTGTTAATCAGGGGGTCCTTGGTTCAAGCCCAAGAGGGAGCGCGACGTTGCTACACTGAGTTGTTTTGTTTTGGGGCTCGAAAGGGCGTGGTTGTCTTTTGAGCCTTATATTTGTGGTTAACAGAAGAAATCTCCTTCCGAATATCCGCCATGCGGATTTCGAAAGGAGATTCTTTTGTTTCGTAAGCTATGGGCTCTCTACGAGACGACGAGGACAGCGAGTGCGATGATGATACCGATCGCGATGAGTAGGAGGAGAAGCATGGTGAGGCGCTTCTCTAGAGACCACTGATCTGGGAGGGGTAGCTTGGAGACCCACTGTGTGAGGCGTGTCGTAGGCTCGTCGCTCTCGTCGGGAAGGATGAGCTCGCCACTCTCTATCAGCTCTTGTATCTGTGGACGGGCACTCTCGGGCACCTCAACGATGAAGCCCCCGATGTCTATGAAAGAGCTGAGCAACCGGGCGCTGTAGCTGTTGCGTATAGTGGCTGGTATGCCATGGTCAGAGAGTAGGTCCAGTAGCTCGAGCGCCTCCTCTTCGACCTGATAGGAGGCTAGCTGTACCATTCGGTCTTCATTCATGATGCTTGGTTACTTTAGAGAGTGTATCGTATAGCTCAGGCTGAGGAAGCCAGTGGCGCAGGTCGCGACCCTCGTGGAGCGCCTGACGAATCGCTGTTGAGGAGACCTCTATCTGAGGCGCATCGCTCATCAGTCGTATCTCGGCTGTGGGGTATTGAGCGGCTAGCTGTGAGAGGTCGTACCCGCTCCGAGGATAGACCACGAGTGGCAGACGATCCAGGAGCTCTCCGTGCCGATGCCACTGCGAGAGCGAGGCTAGGCTGTCAGCCCCGATGATGAGGCTGAAGGCGCAATGCGGATAGTGCTCCTCCAAAGCCGTGAGCGTGTCCACCGTATAGTGTGGCTCAGGGAGTATAGCCTCGACCGTGCATAGTTCGTAGCGGGGATCGGACTGAATCGCCTGCTCGATCATGCGACAGCGCCACTCGTAAGAAAAGATGGTCTCTTGCTCCTTGAGCGGATTTTGCGGAGTAGGTATGAACCATATGTGCTCTACCCCTGACAGCTCGGGATAAGCCAAAAGGTAGTCACAGAGAGCGAGATGCCCGATGTGTAGCGGGTCAAAGCTCCCGCCAAAGAGTCCTACAGCCCCGCTAACGTCTGATGTCGCAGGGCGTAGGTTAGTCAGCCCAGGAGGCTTCTCCTTAGAGTCTCTACCTTCAGTTGTCATAGCTTGATCCATAAAAAGGCTGGACGTCCACTCTTACTACTCCACCCATAGGGTGTGTATGTGGGAGCGGTCTAGCTGTTGTCTGATCTGTAGCTGATGGACGACACGCTTGATCGCTCCAATCCTCGTGCTACCACGATAGATGCAGTAGAGGCTTTGCTCTAAGCTATTCAGGAGATAGGCTGTCGGATCCTTCGTTAGTGCTGGAGGCACAATGATCGTGAGCTGGTGCTGCGTCTGTAGCTGCTTGAGTTGCTGCTCGAAGGCGCTGGAGCCTATCAGGCCAGGCGTGATCGTCGTGTGGTAGACCCCATTAGACCCTTTGCTAGCCTTCTTTTGGTTTGCTAAGTCTAGGTACCAGACAGCACAAGAGATGCCTCTCTGCTGTAAAGCTTGCTGCAGCTCCGAGGCTAGCTGGCGGTGGTACTTCGTCCCGCTGGGAGTGACGAGCTGTATGGCGCGTGGCTCACCCTGTGGTGAGACGAGAGCGCACAGCTCCTCGAGGTGGGGGTAGAGGGTTTTGCCCTTATGCCTTCGTTGCAGATCTAGTGTGAGTCGACTGCGTAGGAGGCGGGGCAGCTCGCAGACATAGTAGATGGCGCCTAGTATAGCCCAGTAAATGTACAGTAGGAGGAGCGGTATAAGGAATCCCAAGAGGCCCATACCAACGATAACGAATAGGTCAGGCTCTATCTCTCTCAGCTCACGAGGCTTGTCGACTAGCCTAAAGGGCGAAAGCCCTGTAGGAGGTACCGTGCCGACAAACTGCCCTAGCGAGTCCACGTGCCCCTCATCGGTGAGTTGCTCGACCCAGCCTAGACTGTCGGTGACGACGTACATCGCATTGAGGAGACTGAGGCAGCGACGCTCAGAGCGACCGGAGAGTAGCTCGACACGCATCACGGAGGAGAGCGGGAGGTCGGCCTTTTTCATCGTTACCTGCATCTCTGTTTCGTAGATGTCTCGTGCCTCAACGAGAGAGGTGTAGGTGATGGGGATCTCGGTATACTGCTGATCGATGTGATAGGGGAAGTGCTGTGCGGGATCATCCAGAGTCACCGTGATAGGACCCACGGGCGTCTCCTGAGTTGTGCCGACAGGGATGACTACATCGTATGGCTCATAGAGTGGCTGACCCTGAACGACACCTGAGAATGCACTCATCGTGACCTCCTTCGGATGGACAGGATCATCTAGCCGAGCAATACAGTACAGCTTGTCCGTCGGTAAGAGGTTGCCAAAGCGTACTATGATCGGAGTCTGATTATAGTAGTCCCGCATGCCAAAAGGCGTCTTGACCCAGTAGTCCACCTGAAAGTCTATTCGCTTGCCCGCCTCTAGGACCGCTGTCGTCGTATTGAGCAGAGAGGCAATGTACTCTGGCGCCCACGGAGAGGTCTTGGGTATCGGGTCCCCGAGCTGCATCGTTGGCTCCGTCGGTTCGTGAGGCTCGCGTGAGGAGAGCTGCATGTAGTAGGTTTGCCGTCCTAGAGGACGATACTTCACGATGCTACAACCCAGCCAGACAAAGATGGCGATGAATATCACAAACCAGTACCACTGTCTCAGGATCAAGCGAAGGATCTGTGAGAAAGTGGGACGTGAGCCCTCGTCGGGATAGTTGGGCTGATCGTTGACAGCGCTATTGGGCAGCGATGATTGGGTCATAATATAGTTGCTAGATGATGCAAAGATAAGAAAGTCCGTCCGATATCGCTAAGTAAGCGAGCTGGCATCAGTGCGATCGTGGAAAGGATGGACTAGCTATGGTGGTAAAAGTTAAGGAGTCGCCAGCCGATACGAAGAGTAGGAAGGATATATCTGGCGAAAGTCGCTTACGCATCGCCTCTGAGCCCTCGTACCCCGAAGCCATGAAGGCTGTCGCCAGAGCATCAGCCTCAGCGCACGTCGGAGCTATCACCGAGGCGCTCAGGATGTCTGTCTCGGCTGGGTAACCGCTCAGCGCAGAGATCGTGTGCCCGTAGACTCGTCCGTCGGCTGCGACCTTGTAGTTGCGATAGTTGCCCGAGGTGGCCAGTCCTCCTCGCACGCCTGGTAGGTCTATGATCTCCTGTAGCTCTTGGCTTATACCCAGTGAGTCCAGGTCTGGCCTTGAGATGCCGACACGCCATGGAGCGCCTCGCGGATTGCGTCCCGAGTAAGCTATCTCGCCGCCTATCTCCACCAGGTAGTTGGTCACGCCCGCTTTGCGCAGCTTCTCGCCTACGAGGTCAGAGGCGTAGCCCTTGGCTACGGAGGCAAAGTCTAGTTCCATTGCGGGGTTTGCCTTGGTTAGCTCTGTAGGAGTGCAGGAGACCTTGTCCATGCCGACCAACTCCATCAAACTATCCACCTGTTGCTGCGTGAGTGGGTAGCTCTTTTCGAAGCCAAAGCCCCACGCATTGACCAGAGGGGCAATGGTCACGTCGTAGGTGCCACCCGACTGCTCGTAGACCCTCCGCGCTACGCTGTAGATAGCGTAGAAAGTGCTGTCCACCGCCATCGACAAGTTATTGTTGACCGCATAGATCATAGAGGTCGAGTCAAAGGGGTTTGCCACACGGTTGACCTCCTGTAGCGCCTCATTGATCTGATCGGACAAGTCCTGATCAGCCTGGTAGGTGACCCGATAAAGCGTGCCGAAGATGAGCCCCTCGGCACTTCTGTAGGGTGCCTCCTGGTGGCAACTGCTCAGGAGTATGAGCGAGAGCAGTAATAGGGTGACGGTACGACGCATAGCGGTGCGACTAGCTTAGATGAATGTGACCAGCTCCTCCATCGTCTTGCGACGTGGGTTGCCCTCTTTGCCGGCAAAGGCTGGGTCTGGATGACCTACAGCTAAGATGAGGATCGGCTCCTCATGCTCTGGGATCTGTAGTAGCTCACGACATATCTCCTGATCGAAGGCAGCTACCGTCGTAGCGCCTAGTCCCATATCCTCAGCCTTGAGGAGCATGTGCGTCAGTGCTATCGAGGTATCTACGTAGGTGAGGTCACAGTGCGGGCGCTGCCACGCCTTGTCGTGGTCACCGATGATGACGATGTAGCTCGGAGCATGGTAAAACCACGGTTGCTGACTGATGGCGTGGAGCTTCGTACGCTCCTCCTCGGAGAGCACCACAACGAAGCGGAGGGGCTGGAAGTTCTTTGCCGAGGGAGCTAGTCGCCCAGCCTCCAGTATCGGCATGAGCTCTTCACGAGTCATCGGCTTGGTCGCGTCAAAGTGGCGTACCGTACGCCTTGTAGAGATGATTTGGTCGAAGGTCTTAGTCATAGTTCTGTCTCTATATTATAGATGTCACGATTGGGGTCGCGGCGTGTGATCATCTCTCCGATGAAGCCGGCGCAGAAGAGTTGCACCCCGATGATCATCGCTGCCAGGGAGATGTAGAAGTAGACGCGATCCGTCACGAGCGGAGCGGGTGTACCGCTGATGAGTGCGGAGAGCTTGAACGAGAGGACCACGATGAGCGCTATGAATCCAATGAGAAACATGAGCGAACCCCAGAACCCGAAGAAGTGCATCGGCTTGCGTCCGAAGCGATGGGTAAACCAAAGCGTAAGCAGGTCGAGGTAGCCGTTGAAGAATCGGTCTAGCCCAAACTTCGAGTGCCCATACTTGCGAGGCGCGTGATGTACCACCTGCTCGCCAATCTTGGCGAAGCCCGCATTCTTCGCTAGATAAGGAATGTAGCGGTGCATATCGTTGTAGAGCTCGATGCTATGAACCACCTCTGCACGGTACGCCTTGAGTCCGCAGTTGAAGTCGTGTAGATTCTTAATCCCCGAGACCCGTCTAGCGGTCGCATTAAAGAGCTTCGTGGGGATCGTCTTGGAGAGCGGATCGTAGCGTTTTTTCTTCCATCCGCTTACGAGATCGTACCCCTCATGGACGATCATATTGTACATCCCGCCGATCTCCTCGGGAGCGTCCTGCAGGTCAGCATCCATCGTGATGACCACTCGTCCGCAAGCCTTAGCAAAGCCACACTGCAGCGCAGGCGACTTGCCGTAGTTACGACGAAACTTGATCGCATGCACCGCTGCGTCCCGAGCAGCTAGCTGCTTGATCACTTGCCACGAGTCGTCGCTACTGCCATCGTCGACGAAGATGATCTCGTAGCTCAGTCCCACCTCAGCGGTGTGAGCTACGATGCGCTCGTAGAGCTCGGGGAGGCTCTCAGCCTCGTTGAGCAAGGGGATGACCACCGAGATGTCGGGGCGCTCTGGGGCGGTCGTTTCGAGAGAGTTGTGATCAGTCATGAGGTCTACTTGTAGTACTGTCCCACAAAGATACTAATCTCTGCTGATTTCCATCTCTCCTGAGGAAATCGAAAAGCTCCACGGAGCAAATGAAAATTCCCCACGGAACCGGGAAATAAAAGTTCGGAAGAATGAAATGAAAGTTCGGAAGAAAGAAATCAAAGTTCGGAAGAATTTTTTTGTTCCTCCATGGATATTCCACGATATCCACGGAGGAATCTTTCGATTTCCTCCATCTCTCGGTTTTTTCATGGAAATGTAAACAAACTCATCCGCTATGATGCGTCAGCCCTGATTGAGGAAGCAGACGCTTCGGCTATGGGAGAGTCACTTTGTCGAGGATGCCCGTGAGGTAGGCTATCGCCAGCCCGTAGTTGGTCATCGGCACCTGCTGAGCCGTGGCGAGGTCTTGTCGGGAGATGAGCATGCGACGGTTGAACATGCAGCCACCGCAGTGGATGACGAGGTCGTAAGGCGTGAGATCCTCGGGGAAGTCTCGCCCAGACACATGCTCGATGGTGAGCGTTTCGCCGATGCGCTTGCGGAGGAGGCGGGGGAGCTTGACGGTGCCAATGTCCTCGCCCTCGGGAGCGTGGGTGCAAGCCTCCGCAATAAGTATACGACTGGCAGGCGTGAGCCGACCAATGGCTCCGGCCCCGGCAACAAGTCGCTGGAGGTCACCACGCTGGGCGCTCATGAGGATGGAGAAAGAGGTGAGTCGACAATCCTCGGGGACCAGCGGCTCGACGGTGGCGAAGACTTGCGAGTCTGTGATGATGAGCTGAGGCGGGGTGGCTAGCTGGGACAGTGCTGCGGGGAGTTGCTCGGGGGTGACGCATAGGGCGTGGCACCCTCTGTCTAGCAATGCTCTGATAGTCTGCACCTGTGGCAAGATGAGTCGACCTGCGGGAGCTGAGCTGTCTTGTGGCATGACGAGGAGCACGAGGTCGCCCGCTTGGCAGAGGTTGCCGAGGAGCGAGGGGGCTGGCTCCGACTCATTGCTTAGCGTTCGCTTGATTGCCTCAAGTAGGGTGTCCAAACTCTTTTCATCGTCCTGACGTAGTGTGAGGGGAGTGTGACCGAAGCATCGCATGATCTCCTCTTGTCGCTCTAGCCACGAGCTTTGCTCAGGCAGGTCGGCACGAGCAATGATCGGGAGTGTCGGCACGCTGGCCTTTCGCAAAGCGGTTATGATCGGAGTGTCGAGGGACTCTTCGCAACTGAGTAGGTAGAGGATCAGATCGGCAGAGCTTAGAGCGTGCTGTGTGACCCGCTGTCGCTCGGCTCCGAGGGGTGTTTCGTCGGCTAGTCCTGGGGTGTCGACCAGTAGGACGGGCCCTACGCTGGGCAGCTCAAAGAGCTTCTCCACGCTGTCCGTTGTGGTGCCAGCTTGGTCAGACACGAGCGACCGCTCTTGGCGTAGCAGGCGGTTGTAGAGCGTAGACTTGCCACTGTTGACCTGCCCTACGAGAACGATTCGTTTGCGCTCGGATGCGTCCTTTCTAGAAGCCATACCCTTTTCGTTGATTAAAAGCGGAAGTCACGTTCCCCAGCTTTGATCTGCTGGAGACGCTGCTGAGCGATAGCACGAACCCGCTCATTGGGAACCGTGGGGAGCTGCTGCGAGATCATCTCTAGTCCCAGCTCTCGGGTGGTGGGTGAAGCGTAATCCTCAAGGTACTCCTGCAGTGTTAGAAGCGCATTGGGACCGCAACAGTTGGAGATCTGACCACTCTTGCAGAGCGACATGAAGCGGTCTCCGGTACGTCCCTCACGATAGCATGCGGTGCAGAAGCTCGGTATGTGTCCTTGCTGGAGGAGCCAGTAGACTACCTCGTCAAGGGTGCGTGGGTCGCTCACCTCAAACTGCTCCGAGTGGGCAGCTTCTGTCGTCTGTGCGTATCCTCCCACAGAGGTGCGGGAGCCACCGCTGATCTGCGACACACCTACGTGGAGAGCTCGCTGTCGTACCGCCTCACGCTCGCGGGTTGAGACGATGATCCCTGTGTAGGGAACCGCCAGTCGAGCCACCGCAATGATATGGAGGAAGGTGTCGTCGGGAATTGCCTCGGGGAAGGATTCGAGCGAGATGTCATCGGCTGGGCAAATGCGTGGCACGCTGATCGTGTGAGGACCTACGCCAAAGGTTGCCTCCAAATGCTCTGCGTGCATCATCAGTCCGACGAAGTCGTAGCGGTAAGTGCTCAAACCGAAGAGTACGCCTAGGCCGACATCGTCAATGCCTCCTTGCATAGCTCGATCCATGGACTCGGTATGGTAGGCGTAGTCACTCTTAGGACCTCTCGGGTGTAGCTCCTCGTAGTGCTCCTTGTGGTAAGTCTCCTGGAAGAGTATGTAAGTGCCGATGCCCGCCTCGTGAAGCATACGATACTCCTCGACGGTGGTTGCGGCGATGTTGACATTGACACGGCGGATAGCTCCGTTCTTATGATGTATGGAGTAGATCGTCTGGATCGACTCAAGGATATATTCGATCGGGTTGTTGCGTGGATCTTCGCCAGCCTCGAGGGCGAGACGCTTGTGTCCCATGTCTTGCAGGGCGATTACCTCTTGTCGTATCTGCTCCTGCGTCAGCTTGTGACGGGGAATGGTGCGGTTCTTAGCGTGGTAAGGGCAATAGACACAACCATTGATACAGTAGTTGGAGAGGTAAAGTGGCGCAAAGAGGACAATGCGCTTGCCGTAGAAGCGTAGCTTGATCTGCTCGGCCAGCTGTGACACTCGTTGCCGTGTCGCAGGGTCCTCAGCAAGGAGGAGTACGGCCGCCTCGCGGTGGTCTAGCCCACGCATCTCCGTAGCCTTGCGTAGGATGTCGGAGATAACTTTCTCATCATCTTTGTGTTGCTCCGCATAGCGGAGGGTGTCGATGATTTCATCATGATTGATGAAGTCACAGGCATCGTGTGATTGCTTATTGTAACTCATACATTCATTCTCTTAGCTGGCTGGAGCGTCTCCACGCCCCCAGTCTATTTGGTAGCCTATGGTGTCTAGCTGTGCCTGCAGGAGAGCGACTCCCTCGGCAGCCTCAGACCCTGAGTAGACTTTGTTGTTATACAGAGCGTAGTCGGCTCTGTGGTTTAATGGGGATAGGTTGGGCATCACCACATTGCACCCAGATCGTATGGCGGCTAGGCGACCCTCGGGGTGAAGCGTCGCGACGGCGGTCGTGGCGGGGATCAGCGCCCGTGGATTGAGGAGCCGGCAGAGTGCGAGGAAGCGCAGTGTCATCGACAGACTCCCCGCTGGGTAGGTGCCCAGGGGCGTGTCCTCATGTGGTATGAATGGCCCTACGCCTATCATCGCGGGCTGCAAGCGATGGATGAAGTCTAGGTCTTGCGCTAAGTGGGCGGTCGTCTGTCCTGGCGAACCAATCATCACGCCTGTCCCCACTTGGTAGCCGATCTGCTTGAGGTCTCGTAGCGCTTGTAGCCGATGCTCCTGAGCCATCGTGCTGGGGTGCAGGCTCTCGTAATGCTCCTTGTCGTAAGTCTCGTGGCGGAGCAGGTAGCGGTTGGCACCAGCGTGAAAGAGCGCCTCGTACTCCGCATACTCCATCTCTCCGAGCGAAAGCGTGATAGCGCACTCTGGATAGCTAGTCCGTATGTTGCGTACCAACGAGACCAAGCGCTCGCCTCGCCAATAGGGATCTTCGCCACCCTGTAGCACGAAGGTGCGAAAGCCGATCTCGTATCCTCGCTCGCAGGCCGACATCACTTCGTCGGCTGTGAGCCGATAGCGGGTGACGCGCTCATTGCCTGAGCGGATGCCACAGTAGTAGCAGTCGTTGCGACAAACGTTTGATATCTCAATGAGACCGCGCAGATAGATCCTCCGACCGAACTGTAGCTCCGCAAGTGTCTTGGCACGCACCTGAAGCTCATGCTCGAGGTGCGTGTCGTTACTGTCTAATAGAGCCTTCAGCTCAGGGATGGAGGCTGTCGCTACGTGGTCTAGCGTATCACTCTTGCTCTTTGTAGTTAGCATAGGTGAGGTCGATCTTCTCCACCTCTTTGAGTAGCTGACGGCGACCTGCGAGTACATCGTTGAAGGCGCTGGGTCCTGTCACGCATCCACCGAGACAAGCCATCACCTCGACGAACTGTGTGTCAGCCTTGCCACGCTTGCCGTAAGCCTTGAGTTTGGCGACCGCTTTCTTGTCCATACCTGCTATCTCCTCAGCGGTGAGGCGCTCTACGAAGTCCTTGTACTCCTCCGTATTGCTCAGATAGGAGATGACAGCATCCTTGACACCGCCATTGCGAGCGAAGGCGTGCGCCTCACGGACGGACTCAACGGCAGGCTTGTACCCCTCGACTGTATTGATGTCTATGTCCAGTCCCTCTAGGATAGAGCCTAGCTCCTCAAAGGTGACCACCATATCAACATCTACGTTGGGACGCTTGATCTCCTTGCGCTTAGCCACGCAAGGACCGAAGAAGACGATCTTGCTGTCGGGGTAAAGCTTGCGCGCACGCTCTGCCGTGTAGACCATCGGCGAGTGTGAGCTAGAGACAAAAGGCTTGAGCCCGGGTGCATGCTTGTCCACCAACTCGTAGAAGGAAGGACAGCACGAAGTGGTCATAAAGGCTTGACCAGCCTCTATCTTCTCCACCAGCTCCTTACCCTCGTGGCTCACAGTGTCCATAGCGCCCTGAGCCACCTCGATGACATCGTGGAAGCCGATCTTCTTGATTGCTCCGTAGACCTGCTCACGCGTTGCCTTAAACTGACCAAGGATCGCTGGAGCCACGATAGCCACCACCTGCTCGCCACGCTCTATAGCGCCTAGCACGTCAAAGACCTGCGAGATCTCAAAGATAGCGCCAAAGGGACAAGCATTCAGACAAGAGCCACAGTAGATACACTTAGACTCGTCAATATGCTCAATGCCATCCTCGTCCTTGCTGATGGCACCCACAGGACAAGACTCCTCGCAAGGCACAGGTATGTAGACGATAGCATGATAGGGGCAGTTCTTGTGGCACTGACCGCAACTGATACATACATCGTGATCGATCTGAGCCTGACCATTCTTTTGGAATGAGATACAGCTCTTCGGACAGTTGCTCGAGCAAGCACGACTCACGCAACCACGGCAGAGGTTAGACACCTCATAGTTGATCTGTACACAAGAGGTGCACGCCTCATCGATGACGCAGAGTACATTCTCCTTAGTCGGTTGTGGACGATGTAGCGCTGTATTAGCGTACTCTGATAGTGGTGTGAGCTCATCCTCCTCGTCCCGCATGTCAAAGCCTAGGAGAGGAAACATCTTGTACTTCCATACGGCGCGCTCCTTATGGGGGCAACAACGTCCCAGCACATTGCGATTCTTACGTGGGCTTAGCTCTAGGGGAATGCGATCTATTGTTTTGACCAACTGGTCTTTGCGCCATCTCTCTACCATCGTCGAGAGGAGCTTGTGGCGCACGATCATTACATTGTTTATATAGGTCATAGGGTCACGTTATGTTTCAGCTTTTGACCCGCACTGCACAGGTCGGATCTCTAAATGCTCCACAAAGATACGACTAATATCTCAATCAATCACCATATATTGCTAGTCTCGCATGACAAAATACCTCATTATTGCGAGCCTTGACTGGCAAAGCGAGTAGGAGCCTGTCAAACAGAAGAGTGCCTACGCAAGAACGGTGACGTAAGTAGACAAAAAAAAGAGCCTCACTCTAATGAGTGAAACTCTCCCAACTTGAAGTAATAATATATCGTAAGGAAATCGTGGGCCCAATAGGATTCGAACCTATGACCCTCTGTTTGTAAGACAGATGCTCTAAACCAGCTGAGCTATGGGCCCTTTCAGATATCTTAGCTCTCCGAGATACTCCAGCGACAGTGTAAGTCTGATCGGTAGTTGTCCTACAAGGATTCGAACCTTGACAAACAGGACCAGAATCTGTTGTGCTACCATTACACCATAGGACAATCTGTATCAACCTCCTGTCGATTAGCTCGTCACCATCGTGTGTGACACCCAATCATAGAGTCTCTCTAGAGAGAAGTAAATGCGTCGTATCACGATATTGTAGTAAAGAGCTGAACTATCGTCCACCCCCTGCGGGAGTCGTTGTCCCACAAGGATTCGAACCTTGACTGACAGAACCAAAACCTGTAGTGCTAGCCATTACACCATGGGACAAATCCTTTACTACCGACAGACGCCTCTGTCATCGTTTGTGAGTGCAAAGGTAGAAAGAAAAAACCAAACCACCAAACATTTCGCCAAAAACTTTTTCCTCAAAGCTGACAAGTAGTCTGCAGTAGGGGGACTATGGGCGAGTACATCGGGCGGGTCTCCGCCTCCGTCGAGACAAGACGTGTAGCGACATGTAGCGATGCCCGGATAGCCTCTAGCGGGCTGCTTGTCGCTAATCTCTAATTCTTACCTACCTCGAAGAAATCCTCGATTACCTCGGGAGGAATCTCTGATTATCCAGCGAGGAACGAAAAAATTCTTCGGAACTTTGATTTCTTTCTTCCGAAGTTTCATTTCATTCTTCCGAACTTTTATTTCCCGGTTCCGTGGAGAATGTTTGTTTGCTCCCTGGATATTCACTATTTCCTCGGGAGAAATTGAATTTAGGGGAGATCTAGGAGTCTCTATAATGTGAGTCTATAGCGCTATGTAGCAAGTCTTAATAACAACGATTGCTGCCCGATAAAAGACTTTTATCAGGCAGCAATCGTTATCTAAGCTCTCTTGAAAGAAAAGCTCCTGTACCTATCCACTCTCTACCCCTAGGTAGAGAATGGATGGTGATACTATCTAAAGCTTAGCGGATGATGACGGGGCGTAGTATGGTCTCGCCATCAAGAGCTGTGATGCGGGCTAGGTAACGCCCTGCGGGTAGCTGTGCTACACTGATCGTCGTCTCAGCACTGGTCGTCTGAACCGTAGCTGCGAGCGTGCCATCGCTGGCAAAGAGCTCAATGGTACTACCCACTGCCGTGCGGATGGTGATATGATCGCTAGCAGGGTTGGGGTAGAGGGACGTCTGGAGACTGAGTGTAGGCGTCTCAACATCTGTCGTACCATCCATCGTGACGCGGAGCTGGTCTACAGCGATACCACTCTCGCCATTGACGACAGGGATCAGTGAGAGGTAGACAGTCTTGCCTTTGTAGGCAGAGAGGTCCGCCTGGATGAGCTTCCAGTCCTCTGTCGAGGTTTGAGGAGCTAGTAGCTCTTCGGGAGTTCCTCCAGGCTCAGCGACCATGACTTTCAGCTGGTCTGGCTTGGCGTCATCAACATAGTGCTGTATGTAGCAGGAGAAAGTGGGCTTCGCAGCGTTGGCGTCAATGACCATAGGGGCAGAGCGTAGCTCATTCTTAGCAGCTATCTCGTATCCCTGTATACGTCCCTTATCGTCCATCTGGATAGGGAAGAAGCCACCCCACGAGATGAGAGCGTCTTTACTATTTTCGGCACCAGCATTGTACCCCTCCTGGACATTGACCTTAAGGCGTCCGTAGAGTCCTCGTCCTAGGATGGAGTCAAAGCCATATCCATCTCCATCGTAGTCGATAGAGCGCCAGCCCTCGTCAATCTGCTCCTGATTGTCCATCGTAGCGACAAAGGGGAAGCTGGATATAGGTGCAGATACGGTCATAGAGACAGAGCCTCTTGCCTCACCATTCTTGTTAGCTACCGTTGCTGTGATCTCAAAGGTGCCAGCCTGCTTGGGCTCGATCTGAAACTCTGTGTTGCTAATCTTGGTGACGGTGACCCCTTCGGGTGCGCTACACTTGATGGAAGTGATGGGTGCAGCACTCGTATAGAGGACGTTGAGTGTAGGCTTCTCTCCGAGATATACCTTAGTCATACCGATGAGTTCGACATTCTCTGGCTTGTCGTCCTGCGTGAGGAAGAGCGTGAGCGTTTGCTTGAGCGCCTTGAAGTCAGGATCAAATGTGTATCGTGATTGGGCATCTCTACCGTATACCGCATCGTCACATCTCACCCACCGTCTGTCTGGTCCCATCAGTATGAAGGTGGGGAAGGAGGGGATGGCATGGCCGAGGGTCGTAACAGCTAGCTGTCGATCGGATATGATAGGATAGGGGACGGGCTTTCCGCCCTTGTCCTTTCTCCAGTCACCCTTAGTCGGCTGATCTCTAAACTTGCTGACGTCTCCATAGATAGCTTCTAGAGGCTCCCCCGAAGCTTCTACCCAGAGGACTTCGATCTGATTGGTTCCATCGGGGCCGAACATCTCATGGATCTTTTCCAAGACACCTAGCTTGTGGAGAGCCCAGCAAGGGTCACACCAAGTGGCGGAGAAGTCTACGAGGATCGCCTTGCCAGAGCTGAGGATCGCATCAATATCGTGCTCCTTGCCGTTGATGTCCTTGGCGACATACTTAGACGATTGGAGGCGGATAGTCTCGTCCTGAGCCTGCGCCCTAGGGGTGGCTAGCAAGGTTGTCACTAGGGTGCAGAGGAGGAGCAGTAGTTTTGTTGTTACCTTATTCATAAGTAGATGGTTGATTCTTTATAGTAGATGTGTGCGTATTAGTAGACAATGACCTTGCGCATGTAAGAGCCAAAGGAGGTCTCTACCATCGCGACGTAGATGCCTGGGAGGAGCGCTTCGTTGGGCATGAGCTCTCCAGACATATTATATACAGCAGCTATTGTAGCGCCCTCGCCAGAGACGTAGATACGTCCGTCCTGTGCATAGAGCTGTACCGTCATCTCCTGATCGGGTGTGGGTGCTATGCTACGATAGGCGGCTATCTTGGTCTCATTGCTGTTGAGGACCTGAGCATTTCTAGCTCCGCCCTTGAGACTCTTAGCGACAAAAGCAACGATGCGCATATTGGCAGCGCTCCACTCCTTAGGAATATTGAGCGAGGTACTGTAAGTATACTCGCCCTTGTCATCGAGGGTGAGCTTCTTCCCGCCACCTCCGAGAGAGATCTGACGGATTACGCCATGCTGATAGACCGGCTTGCGACCACCATCGTCAGCCGTGCCAGCACCAGCCTGTCTACGGGAGTATATGTCGTCCTCAATGAGGAAGAGGTTAAGGTAGAGATTGTCTGCGTCTAGAGACTCTTTATAGGCTCGTCCAGAGATGGTCAGATCAAGCTTGCGGGTCTTGGGGTCGCACTCTTCCTTGATGTCTACCGAGACGAAGGCGGGGCGTGCTATGGCCTCGTCGAGTAGCTTACGATTGAACTCGTCTTGACTGGGGTAGACGGGGAGCATCGTGTAGTCGTACCCATCGAATGAGTGCTTGAGCTCCGTGTGGGTGCGGTCTAAGAGCATAGCCGGAGCGCTCTCAGAGTAGGTGCCATCATTCTCTTGCTTCTCATAGAAGAAGAGAAGCGCCTCGCTCTCTGGTAGAGAGAAGGTGTCTCGCTCATAGCCTACGTGGTGTGTGACCCAGACGAAGTGATCAGCGTAAGTCTCCTCTGCGAGGACCTTGTCAAGATAGCGGTGTGCTCCAGGGCAGCTAGAACAGTTTTCTGTGGAGAATTGCTCTAGGAGCACCTTACGGGCAAAGCTCTTGTCTGCGACACCCTCTATCTTGATCTGAAAGCCTGGTAGATTGGTCTCACGTCCGTTGACCTTGGTGATACGAGCTGTCAGGGTCTCGCCATTAGCGACGGAGATACCCTTCGTCTTAAGCTGTAGCTCCTGGATATGCTTGATCGTCTCAGTGCGAGAGTCTGTGAGTACGACCTTTCCTCCGACGGAGTAAGTGATCTCCATTTGGTTGATATCGTTGGCCCCTTCGTTGCGTGCGACATAAGATACGCCTAGCTTGCCAGAGGCATCAAGAGCTTTGTCATAGCGCGTGACGGTTAGGCTCGCTCTATCGTTGATCTTGTCCGCAGGACCTGAAATCATGAGCTGGCAGAGTAGCGCCCCATTGTCTCTAGAGCGAGAGTCCAGGGCTCCACCCGAGACGTTAACGTAGAAAGCTTCACTGGATGCTCCCACCCCATTGTCGCAAGCGACGAAGTAAGGCTCTGTCTGGTCAGAGATGTTCTTCTCCAAGACCTGGTATCCATAGATGAGTTCGTTGAGACTACTGTTAATCTCTATGGGCTTGTCAAAGCGCACCTCATTCCATCCGAATACGAGGTCTGCCTTTTTGGAGACGATCTTCTTGCGCTCCGAGATGTTGTTGAGGAGTGAGACCTCTGCATCCTTGACGCCTTTGGATACGGCGATGCGTACGCCGACCACTTGGTAGCCCTCGTAGGGCTTGAGCATAGAGCGACTAGCGCGAGCCCATACGCCTATGGGTCTATCTCCAAATGTGCCGATGGGCCATCCGATCCCCTTGTCGGTTGGGTCGGTGTACTTACAGTGTCCTAAGGGGAGGTAAGGAGCTCCTGTACGTAGTGTCTGCTGAGCTAGTAGAGAGCTACCTATCCCGAGGAGGATCAGTAGTAGAGCTGATGTGAGTAGTAGTGTTCGCTTCATTTATTTGTTGCTTGTTAGTAGTGTTATGTGGATAGCATGTTGCCTAGAGTGTGCGTAGGGCACCATAAGGAGTCTTTATAATATAGAGTCCTTGTGGTAGAGGGTAGGAGGCTATCACCTCTGCTGGGGTGTCCTGTAGTAGTAGCTGACCCGTGGTGTCGTAGATGGCTATAGTGAGCCCAGCAGCGTGAGCTATGTGTAGGTAACCATCCTGCCAAGATGCCGTCGGCGTAGCCACTCCGTGAGGTGCCTCAATAGACAGAGGAATAGGCTTGCCCTCTAGGTCGTGGATCGTCTTGAAGAGGCTCCAGATGGGAGAGTCTTGATAGCTCTCAAGAGCCTCTGCGGGGATGCGAAGCTCGATCTGCTCATACTGCTCGGGGTAGAAGCTCTTTGGCGAAGCCTCTGGAGCCGTTTTGGCAAGCGAGGTGAGAGTCTTCAGTGCGGGGCAGTCTCTCAGGAGTTGTGCCCCTACCTTGGTGCAGGCTGCTGGGATCGTCAGCTCGGTGAACTGGATGCATCCCTTGAAGGCCTGTCCTCCGAGGCTTTCTATCGTACTAGGTAGCTGTATCTTGGGGAGACTCTTGCAGTCGTTGAACATATCTCCCCCGATCATCGTCATCCCCTCGCCTAGGGAGATCTCCTCGAGAGCGACACAACCGAGGAATGCGTAGTTTTCAATCATCTTGACAGAGCCTGGGACGGTAGCCTTCTTGAGAGCCTTGCAAAAGGCAAAAGCGTACCCTCCTAAGAAGGTAACCCCCTCGGGGATTTCGATCTCTGTGAGTGCTGTGTTGTGAAAGGCTTTCATCCCAATTGCTTTGAGCCCCTTAGGGAGCTTGACGCTCTGGAGCTTGAGCATATTCTCGAGGGCGTAGTCTGCGAGAGTATCTGCGGGAAAGTAAGTACCAGAGCCTACGACACGCTCACCCCGCAGGATCTTAGTCTCTGTAAGGTCAAGGCTCTGAAGCTCCGTGAGCTTCTTCCGGATGAAGACGATGTCACGCTGGTAGATGTCCCCCTTGAGGGTGAGATGCTGGAGAGTAGCATATTCGCTCTCAGGTATTTGCTGTGAGAGCGTACCAGCTTCTGTGAGTGTTATCTCGCGCGTGGCACCACCCTCTTGGGCTAGAGCCGAGACTGCACATAGGAGTGATAAGAGAAAGACAAATAAGTAGTTTTGCTTCATAGGATTCTTATATTTGTGTACAACGCCACTAAGTTAGTGAAAATAATGATTCAAGCCAAAACTTAAGCCGAGTAAGACTATAACGTACGGTTGCCAATCCTGTTACAGCGAGACAGGTGGCGACATGTAGGGACGTACGATTGCTGTCTTCATCGTCTCTAAGCTTACATTGTCAATGCATTGGCATTGATGTTCATCTCAATGTCCTGCAACGGACACCCTCCCCCCCCTCTCGACCCTCCCGTGTGTCCTAGATGTCGCTACGCATGAGATCTGAGGGATTCTTCTTTTTTCGGTCAGTTTTTCCGACAAATCCGACTTCTTCCCAAGGAATTTCAAAATATTCACGGGGAAAACGGCAAATTCCTCCGAACTTTGAAATCTTTCTTCGGAAGAATGAAATGAAAGTTCGGAAGAAAGATTTCAAAGTTCCGAAGAATTTTTCCGTTCTTCGCTGGATAGTCCAAAATCTCCACCGAGGAATCCTTCGATTTCCTTGATAGTGCCATAGATGAACTCATCCTGAATGATGCATCAGCTCTGAAGGGCTTGCTTATTAAAGGGATAATTTATTACCTTTGTTGCAGAATGTGAAGAAGATAGAGTACGACCTTCGTATCGTCTTCGACTGTTAGAGACATAATCCTCCTGCCAAGCTGGGAGCCATAAAGTTGTAAAGCTATGAGACACGATTCTATTGGTAGAGTAATCCTTTTGACGCTGGGCGTGATGCTTACGGCGCTTTTGCCCTGTCGTGGGCAGGACGATGCGGAGCTACCCTCCGATGCTACGGTGCGGCCTTCACAGACTATACCCATCATGTATATCACTACGGCCGATGGCAAGCCGATCATCACGAAGAAAGAGTATAAGCGAGCTACGTTTTACATCGCAGATCCCGCAGGGAAGGTGAGTCTAGGCACTGCCGCAGAGCCTCTAGGAATGAACATTCGTGGCAGAGGGCACTCCTCGTGGAAGGGGGACAAGAAGCCCTACAAGCTCAAGCTGGACGAGAAACTCTCACTCATGGGTATGCCAAAGAATAAGCACTGGGCGCTACTGAAGTTTTGGCCTCCGACGATGGCTGGTATGAAGCTTGGCCAGCTGATGGGGATGGCTTGGACACCCTCCACAAAGCCGATTGAGGTGGTGCTCAATGGTGACTATGTCGGTCTGTACTTGCTGACGGAGACGATACGGATCGGGAAGAATCGGGTCAACATCTACGAGCAGCCGGACAATAACGAGGATGCAGCTACGATCCCTGGTGGCTGGCTGGTAGAGGTGGACAACTATAAGGAGCAGAACCAGATTAGCTTTAGAGAGAATGACCGCTGGATCATCAACATCACTTACCACTCACCAAAAGTACTCTCTACGGCACAGAAGAATTGGCTGACTGCAGAGTTTAAGGGGCTCAACGATGATATCTATGCTCCGAACAAAGCAACCAGTCGCTGGAAGGATCGTATCGATGTCGATGCGATGGCTCGCTTTTTCATCATTCAGGAGGTTATGGACAATCCAGATGGCTTCCACGGGAGCTTTTACCTGCACAAAGATCAGGGCGAGGGAAGCAAGTGGGTGGCAGGACCTATCTGGGATCTCACCTGCATGAATCGGGAGAAGACGGACTACACCTTTAGGATGAAAACATCTTATGTCTTTGCGCCTCACTGGATCGGGGAGCTACTTAAGGACGAAGACTTTAGCTCAGTCGTCTGCAAGGTGTGGAGAGAGGAGCACCCCGTGCTCTCCGACGAGTGGATGCGTTACTTGGAGAGTTGCTTTGCCCCTTATGAGGAGGCTTATGAGCGGGACAAGCAGCGCTGGACTAAGGGTGACTTCAAGCCTCTGCACAGTGCTGCAGAGGAACTCACGACTGCCCTTCGGCGGAATGTAGACTGGTTTGATAAACACTTGCCAGCTACTCCTAATGCCATTGCGCTCGTAGTGCCGACCGCTGGTCGTCACATCGTCTACACCATGTCGGGCGAGGTCGTGCGCATTGCTGATGACTACAGTGAAGCCGTGCGTGATCTCCCGCAAGGTGTCTATATCGTGGACAATAGCAAGGTAATCGTCCCGTAAGAGCCAAGCATCGTCCGTTGTGTCAAAGCGAGACGAGTAGCCCGAGGTAGGGACGCTCGGATAGTGTCTAGCGGGAGCGCATCCGTTGTGTCAAAGGTGACAGAGACAATGCTTTGATAGCAATGTTCGTATTGCTGTACTACAACGGACGCTCGACCGAGCGTCCCTACAACCGTTACTCGTATTCCTGTACTACAACGGACGCTTTGTCACTGAACACGATCACGTTTGAGTCTGTTATCTAGGTGCTGGCGAGGGGGCACAACAAAAGGAAGGCTCGCCTCATGAGGTCGTGTAGACCTTTGAGGCGAGCCTTCCTTTTCGTTGTGTGTATCTATGAGGAGGCTATGGGGGGGCGCTCCTGAGATAGTATTTTCGCTAGAGCTACTATACGAGTGACTCTGTGAGGCGCTTGCTACTTAGCGGGTGCAGTCTCGGAGGTCTTCTCCTCGTCGAGCTTCTTGGCACGGTAGCTAGCGTCAGATCCTGTCTGACGGCTCTGCGCCTCGATCTCTTCATGCTCTTTCTGCGACATTACGAGGAGCTTGTCATACTCGGGCAGACCTGTACCAGCGGGGATAAGGTGACCGCAGATGACATTCTCCTTGATGCCCTCGAGCTTGTCCGCCTTGCCCGAGATGGCTGCATCGTTGAGTACCTTGGAGGTCTCCTGGAAGGAAGCCGCCGAGATGAAGCCTCGCGTCTGTAGCGCAGCCTTTGTGATACCCTGTAGAATCTGATTGGTCGTAGCAGGCATCGCATCACGAGCCACAGCGGGCTTGAGGTCACGACGCTTGAGGGAGCTATTCTCATCACGAAGCTTACGGCTTGAGATGATCTGTCCAGGCTTCATGGTGGTGGAGTCACCAGCGTCGGTGATCACCTTCATACCCCAGAGCTTGTCGTTCTCCTCGGTAGCATCGTTCTTGTCCACAATCTGCTGAGGCATCAGGAGGGTATCTCCTGGGTCGATGACCTGTACCTTGCGCATCATCTGGCGGACGATCACCTCAAAGTGCTTATCATTGATCTTCACACCTTGTAGACGATAGACATCCTGAACCTCGTTGACGATGTACTCCTGTACGGCCGTGGGACCCTGGATGGCGAGGATGTCGGCTGGTGTGACAGCGCCCTCGGAGAGGGGCATACCAGCACGTACATAGTCGCCAGGCTGTACGAGGATCTGCTTCGTAAGTGGTACGAAGTACTTGCGGATCTCGCCCAGACGGGAGGTGATGGAGATCTCCTGATTACCACGCTTGACACCAGCGAAGTCGATGGTACCGTCGATCTCTGCTACGACAGCAGGGCTCGATGGATTGCGTGCCTCAAAGAGCTCCTGAACACGAGGCAGACCACCCGTAATATCACCTGCACCAGAGATGGCGCGAGGGGTCTTGGTGATAATGTCGCCCTGAGTGATCATATCGCCATCCTCCTTGACAAGGTGCGCGCCGACAGGAAGGTTGTACGAGCGAAGTACGTTGCCCTGCTCGTCCAGTATCTGAGCGGTCGGGATGAGATTGTTCTTGACACCCTGCTTGCGGATGATGACCATCTCCTTGTGGGAGGCACTCTCGTCGGTTTCGTACTCGAAGGTAACCTTCTCAACAAGATTCTCAAAGACTAGACGACCTGAGAACTCGGAGATGAGAGCCGTATTGTGTGGGTCAAAGTTGAGCAGTGTATCGTCCTTGCTGACGGTAGCCCCGTTTGCAAAGAAGATGGTGCTAGCATAGGGTACCAGCTCGTGCTGCAGTATGACACCAGTCTTGGGGTCTAGGATGCGTAGCTCGGCGGTACGGTTGACCACGATGTGTGCGGAACGCATATTGCCATCTCGTCCAGCACGCTCTACGTCTACATAGCGGATATCTGAGTACTCGACAGTTCCAGAGAATCGTGCACGTACGGTAGCATCGGTCTCTTGGTTGCTCGCCGTACCACCAGCGTGGAAGGTTCGTAGCGTCAGCTGCGTACCCGGCTCACCAATAGCTTGGGCAGCAATGACTCCGACCACCTCGCCTCGCTGTACGAGCTTGTTGGTGGCAAGGTTGCGACCGTAGCACTTGGCGCAGACACCGTTTTTCGTTTCGCAGGTGAGCACGGAGCGCACCTCGACAGTCTCAATGCCTGCAGCCGTGATGGCTGCCACGGCGGTCTCGTTGATTTCGTCACCAGCATGTACGATGTACTCGCCTGTCTCGGGGTGCTTGATATCATGGACGGATGTACGACCGAGGATGCGCTCGCCTAGGGTGGCGACGACGGTACTATTCTTCATCACGTCAGACATCTCGATGCCTCGCAGTGTGCCGCAGTCCTCCTCAGAGATGACGACGTCGTGCGATACGTCTACGAGACGACGGGTCAGGTAACCCGCATCTGCCGTCTTAAGAGCGGTATCGGCTAGACCCTTACGTGCACCGTGTGAGGAGATAAAGTACTCTAGCACGGAGAGACCCTCCTTAAAGTTGGAGAGAATAGGGTTCTCAATGACCTGACCACCGCCAGAACCACTCTTCTGAGGCTTAGCCATAAGACCACGGATACCAGCGAGCTGACGAATCTGCTCCTTCGAACCACGAGCTCCTGAGTCCATCATCATGAAGATGTTGTTGAAGCCGTCGTCGTCCTGAGCTAGCTGTCTCATCAGCGAAGCGGTGATCTTGTTTGACACATTACTCCAGGTGTCGATGATCTGGTTGTATCGCTCTGTATTGGTGATAAAGCCCTCGTTGTACTGTGCGAAGATCTCCTCAACGCGCTCATTGCCTTCAGCGACAAGCTTCTCCTTGTCCTTAGGAATGACGACGTCTTGCAGACGGAAGGAGAGACCTCCCTTGAATGCCATGTGGTATCCGAGGTTCTTGATCTTGTCTAGGAACTGTGCGGTCTTGGCAAAGCCACACACCTTGATTACGTTGGAGATGATGGAGCGGAGTGCGCCCTTGCCGAGGGTTTCGTTGATGTAGCCCACTTCGGTGGGTACGTTTTCATTGACCATGATACGCCCCATTGAGGTCTCGATGATCTTGCTGACGAGCTGACCGTCCTCGAGGACGTTGTCGATGAGGACATTGATCGGTGCGTGGATGTCTAGCTTGCCCTCGTTGTATGCGATGCGAGCCTCCTCGACACCATAAAAAGTGTGTCCGCTACCCTTGGATCCCTTGCGTATCTTGGTAATATAGTAGAGTCCCAAGACCATGTCCTGTGAAGGGACGGTGATAGGAGCACCGTTGGCGGGGTTGAGGATATTGTGAGAGGCGAGCATGAGTAGCTGAGCCTCGAGGATAGCCTCGTTGCCTAGAGGAAGGTGCACAGCCATCTGGTCACCGTCGAAGTCGGCGTTGAAAGCGGTACAAGCCAAGGGGTGTAGCTGGATAGCCTTGCCCTCGATCATCTTGGGCTGGAAGGCTTGTATACCTAGACGGTGTAGTGTAGGAGCACGATTGAGCAGTACGGGGTGACCCTTCATGACGTTCTCTAGGATCTCCCAGATGACGTTGTCACGACGGTCTACGATACGCTTGGCGCTCTTGACGGTCTTGACGACACCACGCTCGATGAGCTTGCGAATGATAAATGGCTTGTAGAGCTCAGCTGCCATGTCCTTAGGTAGTCCGCACTCGTGCATCTGTAGCTCAGGGCCGACGACGATGACGGAACGTGCGGAGTAGTCTACACGCTTACCGAGGAGGTTCTGACGGAAACGACCAGGCTTACCCTTGAGGCTGTCTGATAGAGACTTGAGGGGTCGGTTGTTTTCGCCCTTGAAGGCACTTGACTTGCGAGAGTTGTCGAGTAGTGAGTCAACAGCCTCCTGAAGCATACGCTTCTCATTGCGAATGATCACCTCGGGGACGCTCTGCTCTAGGAGTCGCTTGAGGCGGTTGTTGCGCAGGATGACACGACGATAGAGCTCGTTGAGATCGCTTGTAGCAAAGCGACCTCCATCGAGCGGTACGAGTGGACGTAGATCGGGTGGTATGACGGGTACCACCTTGAGGATCATCCACTCGGGACGGTTGATATCCTTGGAGGCACGGAAGGACTCGACGACGTTGAGACGCTTGAGTGCTTCTAGACGACGCTGCTGTGAGGTCTCAGTCTGTGCCCTATCACGGAGCTCGTAGGAGAGGGTGTCTAGATCTAGGTTGGAGAGCATCTCATAGAGTGCCTCTGCGCCAATCTTTGCGACAAATTTGTCTGGATCACTCTCGGGTAGGTCGTAGTTGTCTGGGTGACTCTGGTCGATCTCGTCTAGCTTGGCCTGATACTCCTCCTCGGTGAGGATCGTATTGACCTCTAGGTCAGAGACACCGCTCTGCAGTACGATATACTTTTCGTAGTAAATGATCGCCTCAAGGTCTTTTGACTTGAGATTGAGTAGAGCTGCGAGCTTGTTGGGTAAACTACGGAAGTACCAAATATGCGCAACGGGTACAGCGAGCTTGATGTGTCCAGTCCGCTCACGACGTACTTTCTTCTCCGTAACCTCTACACCGCATCGGTCGCAGATGGTGCCACGGAAACGTATGCGCTTGAACTTACCACAGTTACACTCGTAATCTTTGACTGGGCCGAAGATTCTCTCGCAAAAGAGTCCGTCACGTACTGGCTTGTATGTTTTATAGTCAAGAGTATTCGGATTCGTAACCTCTCCATGTGAAGCCGCTAGGATCTCCTCTGGGGATGCCAGGGAGAGCCTAATGGATGAAAAGGTGGTCTTGCTCTTAGGGGCTGTCTTGTATGCCATAACTTAAGTCTGACTATATATAGTGTGTAAGGATAGGGAGGGATTACTCAATATGTACGCTGAGGGCGAGACCCTTGAGCTCATTGAGTAGCACGTTGAGAGACTCGGGGAGACCTGGCGTGGGCATATTGTCGCCACGCACGATCGCCTCGTAAGCCTTAGAGCGACCTACGACATCATCACTCTTGATGGTGAGGATCTCCTGAAGGACGTGTGCCGCACCGAAGGCCTCAAGTGCCCACACCTCCATCTCTCCGAAGCGCTGACCTCCGAAGTTGGACTTACCACCGAGAGGCTGCTGCGTGATCAGTGAGTACGGACCGATAGAGCGGGCGTGCATCTTGTCATCGACCATGTGACCGAGCTTGAGGAAGTAGGTGACACCTACGGTCGCCTCCTGGTCAAAAGGCTCACCTGTACCTCCGTCAAAGAGCTTCATCTGTCCGCCACGTGGTAGACCAGCCTTGTCGGTCCACTCGTTGAGGTCATCGAGTGTAGCTCCATCGAAGATAGGTGTGGCGAACTTGACTCCGAGCTTACGTCCAGCCCATGCTAGGACGGCCTCAAAGATCTGTCCCAGGTTCATACGTGAAGGCACACCCAGCGGGTTAAGACAGATGTCTACTGGCGTACCGTCTGGTAGATAAGGCATGTCCTCACGACGTACGATCTTGGAGACGATACCCTTGTTACCATGTCGTCCAGCCATCTTATCACCGACCTGTATCTTGCGCTTCTTAGCAATCAGGATCTTTGCGGTCTGAATGATGCCTGAGGGCAACTCGTCACCGAGGGTCTCATCGAGCTTGCGCCTATTGACATCTGCAATGGTGACCTTGTCCTTCTTAATATAGTTAGCGATCGTCTGCTTGACAAGCTGATTGGTATGTTCGTCCTTGGTCCAGTCGGACATCCTCAAGTCATTATAGTCTAGCTCGAGGAGCAGAGACTTGGTGATGCGTGTGCCAGCCTTGACCTTGACGATACCAATGTAGTCGACGAAGTCTGTCGCTGTGGCCTTGTGCTTCTTGAGGATGATCTGAAGCTTGGAGACGAGCTCCTCCTTGAGGGCTGACTGTAGCTTGGAGAGCTCCTCCTCATAGCGCTGATTGATCTTGCGTGTGGCTACTATGCCACCCTTACGATTGGCACGTGAGTAAAGCTTCGTGTCGATGACGACACCCTTGAGTGAGGGTGAAGCCTTGAGCGAAGCGTCCTTGACATCACCAGCCTTATCGCCAAAGATGGCTAGAAGTAGCTTCTCCTCTGGGGTAGGATCGGACTCGCCCTTTGGCGTGATTTTACCTACGAGGATGTCTCCAGGGACAATGCGAGCACCGACACGGACGATACCGTTGGTGTCAAGATCTTTCGTAGCTTCCTCGCTTACATTGGGAATGTCTGCGGTGAACTCCTCCATGCCTCGCTTCGTCTCTCGAACGTCTAGTGAGTACTCGTCAACGTGTACGGAGGTGAAGAGATCCTCAGCGACGACACGCTCGTTGAGTACGATTGCATCCTCGTAGTTGTAACCCTTCCAAGGCATGTAAGCAGCCAGGATATTGCGTCCGAGTGCTAGCTCACCATCTTGTGTGGAGAAGCCCTGGGTGAGTATCTGACCCTTGGTGACGCGATCTCCCTTGCGACATACGGGGCTTAGGTCTATCGTGGTAGATTGGTTGGTCTTGCGATACTTGGGAAGCTTGTAAGTAACCTCCGAGGGTTCAAAGCTGACGAGCTCCTCCTCCTCTGTGCGATCGTAGTCGACCACAATCTTGGTAGCATCTACATAGACGACGACACCATCGCCCTCTGCCTCTACTTGGGTACGAGAGTCTGAGACTAGTCTGCGCTCGATGCCTGTGCCTACGATAGGAGCCTCGGGCGTTAGTAGAGGTACTGCCTGGCGCATCATGTTTGATCCCATGAGGGCACGGTTAGCATCGTCGTGCTCAAGGAATGGAATGAGTGATGCTGCAATCGAAGCAATCTGCGTCGGAGAGACGTCCATCAGATCAACTTCTGAGGGCTCTACTACGGGGAAGTCTGCTCCATAACGCGCCTTGACACGAGAGCGGACGAAGTGTCCGTCTTCGCTTAGAGGAGCATTACCCTGAGCTACTGTCTTGTCCTCCTCTTCCTCTGCGGTATAGTAGCCTAGCTGGGAATCTTTGAAGCTGACGGTGCCTTTGTCAACATTGCGATAAGGGGTCGTGATGAAGCCTAGCTCATTGATCTTAGCATAGACGCAGAGAGAAGAGATAAGTCCGATGTTTGGTCCCTCAGGCGTCTCAATAGGACAGAGGCGACCATAATGGGTGTAGTGTACGTCTCGCACCTCAAAGCCTGCACGGTCTCGTGTCAGACCGCCTGGTCCTAGTGCAGATAGACGACGCTTGTGCGTAATCTCAGAGAGTGGATTCTGCTGATCCATAAACTGTGAGAGTGCGTTGGTCCCGAAGAAGCTATTGACAACTGATGCAATAGTCTTGGAGTTGACTAGGTCAACGGGCGTAAAGACCTCGCTGTCACGAACGTTCATGCGCTCCTTGACCGTGCGGGCCATACGGCTCAGACCTATACTAAACTGGTTGTATAGCTGCTCTCCGACGGTTCGAACACGACGGTTCGAGAGGTGATCGATATCATCGACAGGTGCCTTACCATTGACGAGCTTGATCAGGTGGCGTATGATAGCAACGATATCCTCAGCCGTGAGGATTCTGATGTCGGGATCAATGTCTAGTCCGAGCTTGCTATTGATCTTGTAGCGTCCTACATCGCCGAGGTCATAGCGCTTCTCTGAGAAGAAGATGTTGTTGAAGATCTCCTTAGCACTCTGGTCATCGGGTGGGGTAGAGTTGCGCAGGAGGTTGTAGATGAAGTTGTATGCGGCCTGCTCGGAGTTGGCTGAGTCACGCTTGAGCGTGTTGAAGATGATCGAGTAGTCCATAACCTCTTGGTCAGTAGACTCCTGATCGGATGTGGATAGGTCACGACGTAGTAGGATGGTCTCGATACCATTCTCTAGGATGACCTGAGCGTTCTCCTCGTCTAGTATCGCATTTTGCTCTACGAGCGTGTTGTATCGAGCAAATGTCTCAGTCTCTCCAGTCTCCTCTTCGCTCTCCTCATCGTAGTACTTTAAGATGACGGAGGCGGCTAGCTGTCGTCCATAGTTAGCCTGTAGAGTCTCTAGTGTGACGGGGACCTCCTCGGCGATACCAAAGAGATCAAGTATGTCCTTGTCCGTCTCATAGCCGATGGCACGTAGGAGCGTTGTGATGGGTAGCTTCTTCTTACGATCGATGTAAGCGTATAGCTCGTTGTTCGTATCGGTAGCGAACTCAATCCAAGACCCCTTGAATGGGATGATACGAGCCGAGTAAAGTCTCGTCCCGTTGTTGTGTAGGCTGGATCCAAAGAAGACACCTGGAGAGCGGTGTAGTTGAGATACGACTACTCTCTCTGCGCCATTGATGACGAATGTCCCTGCGGGTGTCATATAGGGGATAGATCCCAGGAAAACGTCCTGCACGGTGGACTCAAAGTCTTCGTGCTCGGGATCTTCGCAGGTTAGTTTGAGCTTAGCCCTTAGGGGGACACTGTAGGTGAGACCACGACGCAGACACTCCTCTATAGAGTATTTGGGAGGATCAACGAAGTAGTCTTCAAACAGGAGCTTGAAGTTGTTACGAGTGTCTTCGATGGGGAAGTTCTCAGAGAAGACTTTAAATAATCCCTCTTTCTTTCTACTCTCGGCCGGAGTATCGAGTTGAAAGAAATCCTGAAAAGATTTGAGCTGCACCTCCAAGAAGTCAGGGTACTCCATTGGATGAGCAATAGATGCGAAGCTCTTTCTAGTATTAGTTGGTTTGGATGCCATCGTATGCTTCAGAGAGAAATGGTAAATGTAGGGGGGAGAGGAGCTACTCTCAAAGAGAGAGGCGGATAGAGTAGGGGCTCACCCAAGAGGTAAGCTACTACTCAAAAGTTGAGCTAGTGTGTCTAGCTCTAGAGGCTTGTATTTATTTGATCCTATCTGACGGTCCAAGACACCTCCACAGCGTATCAGCGACATGCCACACAGCATGGCGACAGCTTCGTCTGTGAGTGGTGCCTCTATAGAGCAAAGATGCGAAAAGGCTAAGAACTCCCCCCATACGTATCAAGGGGGGAATCCTTAACCAATATGACCTGTTTCAGACAGGTGTCAAGCGGGTTTACTTTAGTTCAACCTCAGCACCAGCCTCCTCAAGAGCAGCCTTGAGAGCCTCAGCTGTAGCCTTGTCAACACCCTCCTTGATGTTAGCAGGTGCTGCATCAACAAGCTCCTTAGCCTCCTTGAGACCAAGACCTGCATGCTCCTTAACAGCCTTAACGACTGCAAGCTTAGCAGAGCCAAAGCTCTTGAGTACAACGTCAAAAGAGTTCTTCTCCTCTGCCTCTGCTGCAGCACCAGCTGCAGGACCTGCTACAGCAACTGCTGCAGCTGCAGGCTCGATACCATACTCCTCCTTGAGGAGCTCCTTGAGCTCGCTTACTTCCTTTACTGTGAGATTAACAAGAGTCTCTGCAATAGCCTTTATATCTGCCATGTCTGTATTGATGTTTTGTTTGTTTCTAATTGAAGTGAATGCTTAGATATTTATTGCCTCTCGGCTAGGGTATCTAAGACCCCATGGATAGTGCCAGCTGCTGAGTCAAGCTGCCCGAGTACACCCTGGATTGGGCCCTCCAGCATAGCAACGATATCAGCAATGAGCTCCTCGCGACTCTTAATATTGACGAGAGCCTCGAGTTGGTCAGCTCCGATGTAAAAGCCCTCCTGTACGTACGCAGCCTTTAGGTCTGGACGTCCGAGTTCCTTATTGTCAGAGCGAAAAGCCTTAATCGCTTTAGCAGGAGCATTAGCAACCTCTGAGAACATGACGGCCGTGTTCCCCTTGAGAGACTCGTAGAGCTCTGCGAAGTCGACAGAGTCGATCTCGCTGAGGGCGCGACGCATCAGTGTGTTCTTGACTACGACCATCTTGACGCCACTCTTGTTGCATAGACGGCGTAGCTCGCTCGTCTTCTCTGCATTGAGTGCCTCAATGTTGGTCAAGTAGAAGTTGGGGTAACTCTCTATATATGCGTGCAACTGCTCGATGACAGTTGATTTCGTTTCCTTTTTCATAGAACTGTGCTTCTTAGTTGGTGAGACGTTATTCTACTGCGGATACGACTGACTTGGGATCAATCTTGATCCCTGCACTCATTGTTGTAGAGAGGTAGATGCTCTTGATATAGGTTCCCTTAGCAGATGAAGGCTTCAGGCGTAGCACCGTATCGATGAACTCCTTAGCGTTTTCTCTGATTTGCTTAGGATCAAAAGAAATCTTACCCACAGAGGTATGTATGATACCTGCCTTGTCTACCTTGAAGTCGATCTTACCAGCCTTTACCTCCTTGATTGCAGCACCGAGATCGTTTGTCACGGTACCACTCTTGGGGTTAGGCATCAGACCACGAGGTCCTAGTACACGACCCAAGGCTCCGATCTTGCCCATGACGCTAGGCATGGTGATGATCACATCAATGTCTGTCCATCCAGACTTGATCTTGTTGATGTACTCATCGAGGCCGACATAGTCAGCTCCAGCCTCTTGCGCCTCTGCCTCCTTGTCTGGAGTACAGAGTGCTAGGACACGTACCTCCTTACCGATACCGTGAGGCAGTGAGACAGTGCCACGCACCATCTGATTAGCCTTGCGAGGATCGACACCCAGACGAATGTCTATGTCTACTGAGGCATCAAACTTAGTGAAGGTAATCTCCTTCAGAAGCTTGGAAGCCTCATCTAGTGAATAGGACTTGCCTGCTTCGACCTTACTCGCAGCTATCTTCTGATTTTTTGTTAGTTTACTCATTTCAGTTGATTGCGATTAGAGATTCTCAGGTTTCGTACCCGTCACACTAATCCCCATACTACGAGCTGTACCAGCGACCATCTTCATGGCCGACTCGACAGTAAAGCAGTTGAGGTCAGACATCTTATCTTCTGCTATAGTCCGTACTTGATCCCAAGTGACTTTAGCGACTTTGATTCGGTTGGGTTCTGCTGAGCCACCCTTTGCCTTACTAGCCTCTAGTAGCTGGATTGCTACGGGAGGTGTCTTGACGATAAAGTCAAAGGACTTGTCAGCATAGTAGGTTATCACGACTGGCAATACCTTACCAGCGCGATCCTGAGTCCTGGCATTAAATTGCTTACAAAACTCCATGATGTTGATACCCTTAGCACCAAGTGCTGGGCCCACAGGAGGCGAGGGGTTAGCGGCCCCTCCTTTGATTTGCAGCTTAAGCTGCCCTGCAACTTCTTTTGCCATCTTGTTATTCGATTATATTATAAACAGATACACACGGAGTCATCACTGCATCTAGGGTAGCATCCTTGTGGAGGTGGGTGGAGAGAGTAGGTCTTTAGGGTTGGAAGCTAGACTGTATCTCCACACTGTCCGAGAGTATTAGCACTACACCTATCGCGAGCAACTATGAGTCGGCATGCTCGATCCGTAACAATCTCCTATTCCTTCTCGACCTGTGTGTAATCAAGCTCCAGTGGAGTCTTCCTTCCGAAGATCTTCACCATCACCTTGAGCTTTCTCTTATCACTCTTGACCTCATCGATGGTTGCTGAGAAGTCTGAGAACGGACCATCTATGATCCGTACAGACTCGCCGACGCTATACTCAATGTCAAAGCGCCCAGCACCCTCTGCATCGCGGTCTGCCTGCCCTAAGAGATCCTGCACTTCTTGCGTGCGTAGGGGCTCGGGAGCTAGCTGACCATCGCTCATACGAGAGGTCAAAAAACCTATTACGTTAGGTATCGTGCATAGCGTGTGCTCAGTGTCTCCCACGAGTGCTGCCTCTACCAGCACATAGCCTGGCATGTAGGGGCGCTCTTTGACCACCTTCTTGCCATTGCGCTGAGAGACCACCTGCTCGGTGGGGACTAGGACACGTCGTACGTACGAACCTAAAGTGCCGTTGGACTTTGCCGCTTCTATATACTCACAGACTTTCTTTTCCTGTCCACTGAGGACACGAAGGACGTAAAATCTCATGGGTTGTGAATCTTGACTCATGTCTTTGTTTTAGATTAGATTCGACTATAGAATACGGCTGATCCGTTTGTTACTACTCAATATAGCCCTCTAAGATTGAAGATAGACGATGTCGCGATAGGACAGCTTCAGGAGCTATGTCTAGGATACTTGTTTCTAGACTCTGTCTATCTCTTAGGGCTTATGTAAAATGTGTGGATGCTCTTAGAGCTTGGTGGTCCAGCTTAGGCTAGACCGTACACAAGCTGCATCAGCTGCTGGAAGACAAAGTCTACCCCTGCGACAAAGATGGCAATAATCACCGAAGCGATCATGACGACCACCGTGCTATTGATCAGTTCGCTACGAGTGGGCCAGCTAACCTTGTGTACTAACTCGTTGTAGCAGTTCTTAATGTAGGAACCTGTACGCTTGAAAAATTTCATGAGAGCATCTTATAGTTTGCACGGGTTGAGAGGCTCGAACTCCCGACACCAGGTTTTGGAGACCTGTGCTCTACCAACTGAGCTAAACCCGTATGTTTGTGCCGTCTCGAATTTGTCTGACTAGTCTAGATAGGAGGTGAGACCTAGTGAAGGTTCCTTCCTCCTCGTCTAGCGACTTAATCAGTCTGAGATGAAGACGGTGGTGATTAAAACTCCTCGGAACTCCCCCTCCCACTATGAGCGTTGCACCGATTGGAAGGTGCGTCTATATTTAGTGGGGGAGGGAGTTAGGAGAAGTCTAGTAGCTGTCTAGCCTCTAGCGTACTCAGAGTGCGTGAGAGGCTAGGTCAGCGGAGAGAATTAGTCCTCTAGTGAGGTGATCTGACCAGCACCGACGGTACGACCACCCTCGCGGATAGCGAAGCGTAGACCTACGCTACAAGCTACTGGAGAGATGAGCTTGACATCGATGGTGACGTTATCACCAGGCATAACCATATCGATACCCTCTGGTAGTGTGATCTCACCAGTTACGTCTAGCGTACGGATGTAGAACTGAGGACGATACTTGTTGTGGAATGGTGTGTGACGACCACCCTCTTCCTTCTTCAGGATATAGACCTCAGCCTTGAAGTGATCGTGAGGCTTAACCTGTCCTGGGTGTGCTAGGACCATACCGCGCTTGATCTCGTCCTTGTCGATACCACGGAGTAGAAGACCTACGTTATCACCTGCCTCACCCTCATCAAGGATCTTGCGGAACATCTCCACGCCAGTTACGACGCTCTTCTTGCCCTCAGCACCTAGACCGATGATCTGGACCTCGTCGTTGACCTTAACGACACCAGTCTCGATACGACCCGTAGCCACTGTACCACGACCTGTGATAGAGAATACGTCCTCTACAGGCATTAGGAAGGGCTTGTCGATGTCGCGCTCAGGTAGTGGGATCCACTCATCTACAGCCTGCATGAGCTCCATGATCTTCTCGCACCACTTGGGCTCACCATTGAGAGCACCAAGAGCAGAGCCACGGATGACAGGCGTATTGTCGCCGTCGAACTCATAGAAGCTTAGTAGCTCACGCATATCCATCTCTACGAGCTCAAGCATCTCCTCGTCATCAACAAGGTCGCACTTGTTCATAAAGACAACTAGACGAGGTACGTTGACCTGACGTGCTAGTAGGATGTGCTCACGAGTCTGAGGCATAGGACCGTCAGTTGCAGCAACTACGATGATAGCACCGTCCATCTGAGCAGCACCAGTAACCATGTTCTTGACATAGTCGGCGTGGCCCGGGCAGTCTACGTGTGCGTAGTGACGATTTGCGGTCTCGTACTCAACGTGTGAAGAGTTGATGGTGATACCACGCTCCTTCTCCTCAGGTGCGTTGTCGATAGAGTCAAATGAGCGAGCCTCTGTGAAGCCTGCGTCAGCCAATACCTTGGTAATAGCAGCTGTAAGAGTTGTCTTACCGTGGTCTACGTGACCGATGGTACCAATGTTGACGTGTGGTTTCGTCCTTTGAAAATGTTCTTTAGCCATAACCTTGTTCTTATGTTTGTCTTAGTCTTATTTCGTCACAAGAGCAACCCCCCGCCACAGTCTCAGTGAACTGTGGGTTTGGCGCTGCTACGTTAGTATTTTAGAGCCGATGCCGGGATTTGAACCCGGGACCTCTTCCTTACCAAGGAAGTGCTCTACCACTGAGCTACATAGGCATATTGTTGCGTGGGCAGTGATGGATTCGAACCACCGTAGGCTTACGCCAGCTGAGTTACAGTCAGCCCCATTTGGCCACTCTGGTAACTGCCCTTTTGAGTCCTTTGCTTGCACTGCTACTCCCCCTTGAGAACCCTCAGACGGGTAGATGGCATCACAAACTGGGTGCAAATATACGAACTATTTTGGAAACACCAAAACTTTTGGGCGAATTATCTTCTCCGAAGTGACTCCTCCGTGTGGGGGTATCGGTAACTGAAGAGAGGCGTAGATAGTGGATGGCGTGGCCCTCACCACGCGCAGACTAGCCACTAACCACCGAAAACTAGTCGTGGTCCACTATCTACTTACTCACCTTTCTACTATTTGTTTTCTTTGGCTCGGTCTATCTGACGCTTGAGTGCATCGATAGCCTCATCGATAGCCTCCTCAAAGGTGGTCGCACCCTTCTCTGCGTAGTGGTCATGCCCTGGGACAAAGAGTCGGATGGCGGCTATCTTGCCACGCGTAGCATCAGACTTGTCTAGCCGTAGGGTTATCTCAGCCTTGCTGATGGTATCGTCAAAGCGTGCAAGACGATCAATCTTTTTCTTTGCAAAATCTTTGAGTGCCTCGCTGGCATCAAACTGTAGAGACTGGATGTGTACGTTAATCATAGATGATACTTGACTTTGTGCTCTAGGGTGAGCGTGATACAATTGTTTGAGCTGCTCGAAGGAGGTGTGGGTATATCTTGTGGTCGTCTCTAGATTGCTATGACCTAAGAGCTCTTTGATGGAGGTGATAGGGGCTCCAGCATTGAGCATCTCAGTGGCAAAGGAGTGTCTCAGCGTGTGTGCTCCTCTGCGTGGCAATCCAGGCACTACGCTGAGTGCTTTGTGCACCACTTGATAGACATCAGCTCCTGAGAGCGGTCTGCACTCCAAAGTAACAAAAAAATATTGAGATGTGCCAACCTTTTGGTCCCGCAAGGTGATATAATCTTGCATTTTCTCTCTAAGATCCGTGCCGAAGGGCACTATTCGCTCCTTGCGCCCCTTGCCTACGACACGTAGCGACATGGCTGTGAGGTCTACTTGCTGGGTCTTCAGGCTAGCCACCTCAGCACGACGCAAGCCTGTCTGGTAGATGGTCTCTATGATTAGTCGGTCACGCACAGAGAGGAAGTTGTCTGTCTCTATGGGGATCGTCGCAAGAGCCTCTTCGATCTGCGCCTGCGTGAGGAAGGAGGGTAGCGTGTGCTCTCGCTTGGGTCCCTTTAGGTAGCGTGTGGGGTTGCTGGTGACGTGGCCTCGTAGCTGGAGATACTTATAGAATGAGCGCACGGCACTCAGATTCTTATTGACCGTCGTGCTGGATAGTTCATCGTCCATCTGCTGCATGATCCAGTTGCGCACGAGGTCTCGGTCCGCATCACTGGGTCTCCACTCATCGGTAGCCAGCTCTAAGGCGCTCTCCATATAGGACTCGATGGCAGGACGGTAGGTAGTGAGCGTGAGCGGAGAGGCGTTGCGCTCTAGTCGCAGGTACTCCATGAAGGCATCCAGTGTCTGTTCCAGTTCTTGGGTCAGCATGGCTCTAGGTATCCAATTTATTTACATCGGAGGCCACTTTGTTTGTCCCTCGGTTAGTGATTCTGGGCTAATCGTCGTCACTATAATTAAATTCGACTTTACTCTGTAGGATAATCTCTTCCAAAAGACTTCTCCCTCCATCTTTGTCAATGATCTGAGTGAGGCGGTCTAGAAGTGTGGGGATGTTTATCACTTCCTCAATGCAGGCCATAAACTCTTCTACGACTCGTTCTACGCCATAGGTGTCTAGCGCTTTTTCTCTTAAATCTGATAGAATCCCTGGGATTGCTTTTTCTGTCTTGACCACAAAAGATAGTGGATAGTGTCTCACCTTTTCTATGTCAAGAAAGAACTTTCTAAAGTCTAGATCTTCTGTTACTTGAAAGAATCGACCAAGAGGCTTCATGACAAAGTCTATTCCGCCATCGTTGGCGTTGGTCCTACCAGTCTTATATAGGGTTAGAGGCTCCTTGGTTAAACTCTTCATGTCATATCCCCAGATGATTGTCTGCCCCTTGTAAGAGTACTTGAGGATTGCATAGCTTACGATTTCAAACAGTCGAGCATCAAGCTTTGGAGACAGTAGATTTGAGATAAAAGTGTAGATGTCCTCTGCTCCTAGACGCTCCATCGCTTGTAGTTGAGAGCACTGCTCTATAAACTGTTTGAGCGTCTGCTGTTTCACCTCAATGTATTTATCTAGAATGTCAATGAGGCTCTCTGCGATGTTGTAGGTATGACGACCGACCCTGACTCTCAGAAGGTTTTCATTAACCCAATATCGATTGGTTTTCAGATCCCTTACGATAGGCATTAAGTTTGTAGTCGGAAAAAACTTCTGAAACTCAGCATTTACCCGATTGTTTAGAGCATGGTTTTGTAGCTTCTCTCCAAACGGAAGTTCTCTCTGCCGTTTACTCAGGGCGGAAAATAGCGCCCCTTCGTATTTGCTGTATTCGATCTCCTTGTTTATGGTTTGATTGAGATAGTCCTCGACAAGAACATAGATAGCATATAGATTGGCAAAGCTTGAGCGTGATTTGGATCCTCTATTGGCAGACTTCGTCTTTTCATTTACATACTGGAGCAGAAGGCTTTTGTCATAAATGTCCTCCCCCTCGTCCCCGAAATGACTCTTTAGAATCTCCTTGATTGAGGATGTAAAAGCGTATTCTTTCATTCGTTATATCTGAAACAAGGATGGACGGCTTCGCTCATAGGCCTTGATTGGAGCGATGTGTCAGGGCTTTTTATGGGCAAGTCTGTAGGGAAGTAGGAGAGCCCTAATCGCCTCAAGCCTATCTTCACATACTCTTCTTGAAGCTCGATGCCGATAGACTTGCGGTGCAGCAGACTGGCAACGTATGATGTCGTAAAGGTGCCAGAGAATGGATCCAATACGACATCCCCCTCATTGGAGCTAGCCTTGATAATTCGCTCTAGGAGTTCTATGGGCTTTTGAGTAGGGTGGTTCTCATACTCGGGCATACGATACCTTACTCGGGTAAATTCCCATACATTGCCTGGAACTTTCGTTGTGCTGTAGGGTTGTGGCGGGTTCTTACGGTAGTCTATTAAGCCTCTCTTGGCACCAGTCTTAGCTTCCACAAGGATATCTGACGCGTTGAAAGTGTATTGTCTCTTGTCTTTGACACAAAAGAGGATTGGCTCATATAGAGATCCAAAATATCGCTTGGCTTGTACTCCAGAGCTGTCATAAGACCAAACTATTCTCGACAGTATGTCTAGTCGCTCACGCAAGTATAGGTCAAAGTAAGGCATAAACTGAGTTGAGGTCATCACATAGAGAGCTCCCGTTGGCTTTAGCTTTTGGATGCATAAGTCGAGCCAACTATAGCACCAGCGAAGGTAAGACTCGTCACTATCCCATTTGTCTAGACATCCTGCGAAGTTCTTGCCTATATTATATGGAGGATCTGCAAAAACTAAATCAACAGAGTTATCCGAGATACACTCAGAGAGAGCCTGCAGAGCGTCTCCGTGTATTATCTTATTGTCACTACTTCCGAACAATCTCATATATTAGTCTCTATTCTAGGTGCTACAGAAAGGGTTGTGGACGTCCACCGCCATCACGCATGAGTCGGATGTCAACGCCTGGCGCTGTGCCACGGACCCCTCTGATGCGCTCTGTGAAGGGGTCGTACTCGATCCGTATGTTGCCGATCTCGGTGATGCGGTTGGAGAGAAGGTCGTATCTGATGCTGTAGTCTCCGATCTTCCTGATACGCTCCGAGAGGAGCTCGTACTCTACTTGGTAGGATCCGACCTGCTCTAGGCGCTCCGAGAGTAGCTGGTATTTAAAGCGGTAGGGGCCGAATTGGCGCACACGCTCGGAGAGTGGCTCGTACTCTACTCGCCACCCGTAGGGGATCTGGTAGATGCCCTCACGGTAGGAGTAGACGAGCTGTCCTCTCGAGTCGTAGATGAAGAGGTCCTCTAGCTGTCCCTCTCTGAGCACAAAGAGTAGCTGCCTATTGAGTAATATGCCGACACGCTTGCCCGAAGCCCCGGCACCGATAGTTGTCGAGGGCTCTTGGTGGGGGGAGTGGCGACTATTGAGGTTCTCCCAGGTGCCATTGGGGTAGAGTATGACCTGATCCCCATCGCTGGTGATGGCGCGCACTTGTGCTGTCGCACAGATCGCCCCTAGGAGTAGCAGGAGGGGCAGTAGGATGGCTCTTATGGTAAGGTGTTGCATAGTCGTAGCGCTCTAGATGTCATACGCAAAGGTAGTAAAATCAAGTCAACGGATGGGAGAGAGGACGGTCATCTTTTCGTGTCCGAGACAGCTTCCTCGGTGAGAATCTGGGAATCTCCAGGGAGGAAACGAAAATTCTCCACGGAACCGGGAAATAAAAGTTCGGAAGAATGAAATGAAACTTCGGAAGAAAGATTTCGAAGTTCCGATGAATTTTTCGTTTCCTCGCTGGATGTTCGAAGATCTCCACGGAGGAATCCTTTGATTTGCTTAGAGGTCACAACACGCACCCTCTTCGCCGAAGAGTAATTCTTGCGAAGAAAACGCCGTTTCAGTACATAAATTGGTTTAGATCGAAATGTTTTCGTACCTTCGTGTCGTTATTCACATTAAACTAGTGTACAATCATATGAACACCTCTACGCAATCATTAAATTTGCATTCTAAGCTTGCCTGGAGGCAGTCGCTGCTCTCCTTCCTTCTAGTCTTATGCTTGATGCCTCTAGGACACGCATTTATGATCCTTATGGAGCTCCTGATAGCGCCTGCCGTACTGCCTTATAGTGCTTTCGGGCTGGGACTACTAGGACTGGTGATCGCTGTGTGTGGCGTCTTTGCTAAGAAAGATACTCCTCAGACGCTCTGCGGACTCATCGGGGGGCTGCTCCTGTGGACTGGCTGGGTCGAGTTCCTCTTCATGTACTACGCTCAGCGCTTTGGCGCACACCCAGAGATACTCAATGGGGTCATAACCACTACGACGACCTATGTGCAGGGGATCGCGGCAAACCCTGTCTTATCTATTGATGGTGTACCTGTACAGCACATGCATGATATCAAGGATATCGTCGTGACCAGACCTGAGTACCTACTGATGCCAGCGTCGTTTGGCTTCTGGGTGTCTATCTTGCTACTCTATATATTTAATGTACGTACGGGGTGCAACTTTATGCTCTGGTGTCAGCGGGTGCTCCTTGGCAAGAAGCGTGACCTCGTGGTGCGCTCGGGCATGACACGTCACCCTGCTATGGTGACCTTTATGGAGACGATGATGCTCCTGTGGACTTGCTACTTGCTACTGATGTTTTGCTATGATCCGCGCTTCCTCGGGCAGAGCCATCCGGTGACTATCGCTGTGGGGGTGGGGTGCTTCATCGGCTTCTTCTTCATCTTTCGCAAGCAGCTCGCTCGCAAGCAGTGGGGCGCTAACATACGTATGGCGATCCCTGCGGTCATCGTCCTCTGGACACCTGTCGAGATACTGGGGCGCAACAACCTCTTTAACGAGATCTGGATCGCTCCGCTGGACCATGTGGGCGAGATGATCGCTATCCTCGTCACCTTCCTCCTGATCGGTGGCTATCTCGCATGGCATCACAAGCGTCACGCCAAGAAGGGGGCTTAGCTACAGCAATTCATTTGCCCCTAGGATAGACTTCCTTCTGGTGAGTCCCCATACCAAGCTACATCTGAGACCACTGCATGGATTACTTATCAAGGTCTCTACTCGGTTTGATTGGTGATCGAGTGTAGCTCTGGAGGGACTCCCAGAGGCGAAGCTATCTGCTAATCCTTCGGACTTTGCGAAATGCTCTGCATGGATGCCAGAAAAGCTGTTATATATATTCAATTGCTTTGTGAGGTTTGCAAATTCGAATGCTTTCGTGGCGAAATATATGCTAGTGGTGCCGTAGTCGCTCGTTGGTAAGAATTATTTCACTACATTTGCCACCGCAATAGTACTCTGCGGGATATAGCTACAGACTCTGCGCGGTACGACTTAACGGGCAATAATGGGAATATGAAACTGCAACAATCTCCTCAGCGATATGATTACATCATCATAGGTGGTGGCCTAGCAGGGCTCTACTGTGCTTACTTTCTGGCGCAGCATGGGTCGGTAGCCCTCATCGCTCGACGTACCATCGAGGAGAGCAACTCCTACTACGCTCAGGGAGGGATGGCTGCTGTCACCGACCAGCAGGACTCGCCGACGGATCACTACGAGGACACAATCGTAGCGGGGCGTGGGCTCTGTATCCCCGAGGCAGTCAAGGTGCTGACGGACGAAGCACCCGATCGGATCAATGAGTTGATCCAGATGGGTATGACCTTCGACAGCGAGGATGGACATCTAGCCCTCGGTCTAGAGGGAGGGCATCACCATCGTCGCATACTCCACGCTGGTGGAGATGCTACGGGACGGATGGTGACTACCTTTATGATAGAGCAGGTCAGGAAGGCGCAGCACATCACGATCTTTGACCATCACAGTGCCGTGCAGGTACTACGCTCGGCTGATGGGTCGCACTGTCAGGGACTAGTGACCTATGATGAGCGCGCACACCACTACGACACGATCCTCGCATCGGCTGTCGTACTAGCCACAGGCGGGGCGGCGGCGCTTTACTATCCCACGACCAACCCTCCTACGGCTCTGGGCGATGGCTTGTGGTTGGCCAGCGAAGTGGGTGCCGAGCTGATGGACTTGGAGTTTATCCAGTTTCACCCCACAGCTCTTTATCTGCCAGGGTATGCCTCTTTTCTTATTAGTGAGGCGGTACGTGGCGAAGGGGCTTACCTTGTGGACAAACGTGGCGAGCGCTTTATGCCTGCGCTACATCCTCTTGCGGAGCTAGCGCCGAGAGATGTGGTGGCGCGTAGCATTTTCCTCAAGATGCAGGAGGAGGGTAGTGACCACGTACGGCTGAGGCTGAGACACATTGACCCGAAGCGACTACTACAGCGCTTCCCCACTATCACGGAGCACTGCCGCCAGCTGGGTCTAGACATAACGGACGAGATACCAGTGGCCCCCGCAGCACACTACACGGTGGGGGGCATCGGCGTGGATCTCAATGGTTGCACTCGCCTACCTGGACTATATGCTGTTGGTGAGGTCTCCTCGACTGGAGTCATGGGTGCCAATCGCTTGGCTTCCAATTCGCTCATTGAGTGCATCGTCTTCGGCAAGCGGATCGCTGACTATGCGATCGCACACCCGACCACGCCTACTGAGACTGCCGCGCTTGCGACTCCGACGAACCTCCCCGACCTGTCGTGGAGCCTAGACAAAGAGCAGCTCTATGCGCTAGAGCAGCAGGCAAAGATCAATCGACAGATAGGAGACATCTTGATGAGCAAGGTGGGGATCATCCGCTCTAAGGCGGGGCTGACCGAAGCACTACAAGCGCTACAGCATCTCTCTGATATGCTGGCAGAGGATGCGCAGCATAGTATCCACGCCTACATGACCCGCAGACGTGTAGAGGTGGCGCACATGATGGCTCACGCTGCACTACTGCGTGAGGAGAGCCGTGGAGGTCACTACCGAAGCGACTACACAGAGACATTGCCTGAGAGTGAAGCTTATCGAACGAGGCTCCTCAATGGGCAGATAACACATCAACCAATCAATTAGTACACAAGAGGTATGACTGATATATACAACAGCGAGGAGTTTGCCACCCTCATAGAGCTAGCTTATCGTGAAGATGCTCCAACGGGAGACCTATCGACACGTTACCTACTGAGCGAGAGCGACCGAGCTATCGCCACGTTGATAGCAAAGGACGACGGTATCATCTCTGGTCTAGATGTCGCTTATATGGTTCTCTGTCGGTGCACTCCGGAGGAGGAGATGACCTTTACCTCAGAGTATGAGGATGGCGACGAGGTGCGCAAGGGCGATATATTGGCCACCATCGAGGCACCTTATGCGGACCTGCTACGGGCTGAGCGTATCATGCTCAACTTCCTCCAGCGTATGAGTGGTATCGCTACCTATACGTACCAATGTGTGCAATGCGTGGCAGGGACCAAGACGCGTATCCTAGACACGCGCAAGACTGTACCTGGACATCGACTCACGGACAAGATGGCGGTACGCCACGGCGGTGGTACGAATCACCGTGCTTCGCTCTCTGATATGGTGATGCTCAAGGACAATCACATCGCCATGGCGGGTGGTATCTTGCCTGCCGTGGAGGAGGTGCGTCCTCATCTACCTATCTCTATACGTATTGAGGTGGAGACCTCTACACTGGAGGAGGTACAGGAGGCTATAGACGCGGGTGCTGACATCATCATGCTGGACAATATGGACCTGGAGACGATGCGTCGTGCTGTCGATCTCATCGATGGTCAAGCCGAAGTGGAGGCTTCGGGCAATATGACGGCCGAGCGCCTAGCTGCCGTTGCTGCTATCGGCGTGGACTACATTAGTATAGGAGCATTGACTCACTCGGTACGTGCTTTCGACATTAGTATGAAGATCAAGCCGATTCAGTAAAAAGACTTGACACACTACCAACTACACACTAACTGACTATTTACACATGACACAACAACAGATAGAGGCTCTCTACGCAGAGATCCGTACGCTCAAGGAGCAAAAGAATGCGGTCATCCTAGCTCACTACTACGCTCGCCCCGAGATACAGCGCATCGCAGACCACCTAGGTGATTCACTGGCGCTCTCTCAGATTGCTGGTCAGACGGACGCAGATATGATTGTCTTTTGCGGGGTAAGCTTCATGGGCGAGACCGCAAAGATCATTTCTCCAAATAAGAAGGTGCTCTGCCCCGTACCACATGCGGGCTGTACTCTCGCTGAGGGAGCTACCGCTGAGGGGATCAACACTTGGCGCGTCAAGCACCCCGACGGCATTGTGGTTAGCTATGTCAATACGACAGCGGCTGTCAAGGCTGTCACCGACTACTGTGTGACTAGTGCTAATGCGCTGAAGATCGTACGTGCTCTACCTACGGGGCAGCCTATCCTCTTTGGTCCTGACAAGAATCTCGGACAGTACATTATGAATGTGACGGGACGGGAGATGGATCTATGGCAGGGCGCTTGCTACGTGCACGCTGAGATCACCTCCGAGCTGGTTCATACGATGCTGGATCGCTATCCCGAGGCGGAGATATTGATACACCCTGAGTCGGTAGCGGCTAGCGACCAGTCGATCGTCGACAATCCTCGCTGCATCATCGGTTCTACCACCACGATCATCAAGCAGCCCAGTGTATCTCACCTCAAGCAGTATGTCATAGCTACCGAGCCTGAGATCCTAGCCGAGATGACCCGACGCTATCCTGACACGGAGCTGATCCCGATCCTCCCCGATCAGACTTGCGAATATATGAAGATGATCACCCTCGAGGGACTACGCGACGCACTCCTCTACGAGCAGTACGAGGTGCATGTCGACGAAGAGCTCCGTCAGAAGGCGTGGCGCTCGATTGAGCGGATGCTCCAGTTCTAAAAGACTGTACTGGAGTCCAGCTCCCCCAAAAAACAGAAGAAACGGATTAGTCGTCTTCCCTAGAGAAGGCGGTTAATCCGTTTCTTATTTACCCCCAAAGGTTGTTCCGAGCAAAACGGCTAAACTCCAGCTAGATAGCCAGCGCGATCGGAACATTTATGGTGCGTTGTGACCGAAGTCGCTACGCTCACACGAGGAGCAAGACTAGCGAAATCTAAAACGCAAAGCGCTTACTGGAAGTGGCTGGGGAATACCCTTTTGACTTACTGCTGTCCGATAAAAGTCTGAAAGGGGAGTCATGTATAGCTGGATGTACAGCACTAATACACGAATAGGCTGTCTGGAAGCACAGGTAGTCCTAAGTCTTGTCTGAGACTATCAGACAATGCTTGATCTCTCTTTTGAGGATAGGGCGGTTGTAACCACTTTCGAAACTCCGAAAAGTACAGCGTGCGTTTCTCTTTCATCACATAATACTTATCAAGCAAGGTAGCTGCAAACTCGGCAGATAGTCTACCAGCTTTTACCTCTCGCTTCAATAGGTCGTAAGTATGAGGCTCTATCAACCTCTGAGGATTATGTAGTAAAACGGCAGGCAGGGCTTCAAATAGGTATCCGAAAGAATCGTTGTACTTCCCCAAATCGTTGATGTACCCATAATGCTCGATGAGCCAAATTGCCTTTGAAAAGCAGAGGCTATCAGTATGGAGCTTGAAAGCCCGACTGTTTGTCCGGTAAAGGTTGGAGTTGTCTCTAATCCCTTGATCTAGTGCTCTAATTTCAGCTAGTGTTATCGCAATACTATCCAATCGTGTGACCTCCGAGACGGGCTTGCTCTGATGATCTAAATTGGTCGCAACAGGAGCACACGCTGTCAAGAGACAAGCGATAATTGTAAATGCAAACTTAATACGCCTCATATACAGTCTGAGAGAACACACTTTCGTTAGTTGAACTATCCTATTTGCTTGCGATGACGCTCCTCGCTAGAATCTGTTCGTTATGGCCGGTCAGAAGCGCATCGCACGCTCCAGACGTCGCTTGTCCTCGCGGTCTCGTATGGAGGCGCGCTTGTCGTACTGCTTCTTACCTCGAGCGAGTGCAACGACTAGCTTAGCGAGTCCGCGCTCATTGATGAAGAGACGCACGGGGATGATCGTTTGCCCGGGGTTCTTCATCTCCTCCTCGAGCTTGCGTAGTTCCTTGCGGTTGAGTAGCAGCTTACGCTCCCGTCGCTCCACATGGTTGTTGTAGGAAGCGTAGCTGTACTCCGCTATATACATATTCTTGATCCACAGCTCCCCATGCGAGAAGTAGCAGTAGCTATCCACGAGAGCCGCTTTGCCCGCACGTATAGACTTGATCTCGCTGCCGACGAGTACGATACCTGCGGTGTACTGGTCGAGGAGCTCATAGTCATAGGTAGCGCGCTTGTTGCGTATGTTGATCGCTCGGGCGGATTGCTTGCCTTTCTTAGCCATAGGAGTTGTGGGTTAAGGGCGAATGCTTAGTCTATCTTGTCAAAGCCTGTGTAGGGTCTCAGAGCCTTGGGGATGATAATGCCCTCGGGGGTCTGATTGTTCTCCAGAAGCGCAGCGACAATGCGTGGCAGAGCGAGGGCGCTACCGTTGAGCGTGTGGCAAAGGGTGATCCCCTCCTCAGGGTCACGGTAACGACACATCAAGCGGTTAGCCTGATAGCTCTCAAAGTTGGACACGGAGCTCACCTCAAGCCAACGCTCCTGCGCAGCTGAGAAGACCTCAAAGTCGTAAGTCATCGCACTCGTAAAGCTCAGGTCGCCACCACAGAGGCGAAGGATACGATAGGGGAGCTCAAGCTCCTCGACGAGGCTCTTGACATGTGCAATCATCTTGTCGAGCTGCTGCCACGAGTGGTCGGGGCGATCAATGGAGACGATCTCTACCTTGTCAAACTGATGCAAGCGGTTGAGCCCGCGCACATCCTTGCCGTAGGAACCCGCCTCACGACGGAAGCAAGGCGTGTAGGCGGTGCAGCAGATAGGGAGCTGGTCTGCCTCAAGGATGACATCACGGAAGATGTTTGTCACAGGTACCTCGGCCGTCGGGATGAGGTAGAGGTTGTCCAGCTGTGCGTGGTACATCTGCCCCTCCTTGTCGGGGAGCTGACCAGTGCCGATGCCAGAAGCCTCATTGACCATGATAGGTGGCTCCACCTCCATAAAGCCCGCTGCGGTGGCTCTGTCGAGGAAGAAGTTGATCAAGGCACGCTGTAGTCTCGCTCCCTTGCCTCTGTAGACAGGGAAGCCTGCACCCGTGATCTTGACTCCCAGCTCGAAGTCTATGAGATCGTACTGCTTAGCCAGCTCCCAGTGTGGTAGCTTGGCTGTACCCTCTAGGTGAGGCATCTCACCACCCGTAGCTACGCATAGGTTGTCCTCGGCAGAGGTGCCGTGAGGCACATCGGGGTGTGGCAGATTAGGTACGGACAGGAGGAGTTGTCGCATAGTCTCCTCAGCCTGTCGCATGGTCTCTTCGGCCTGCTTAGAGATCTCCTTGAGCGTTTGTACCTCAGCTTTGAGCTGCTCAGCCTCTTCGCGGGCACCTGCTTTCATCTTCTCACCTATGGAGCGTGAGAGGAGCTTCTGCTGAGCTAGACTGTCGTCCTTCTTGTGCTGTGCGTCGCGTCTCAGCTTGTCCTGAGCGATGATAGCTGCTATGGGCTCTTCAGCGGGAAAGTGCTTGACGGCGAGCCGCTCGATGACTCCCTGAGGGTCATCCAATATTTGTTTGATGGTAAGCATTACCTATTCTTTAGTGATTACGTGTGAGGTGCTTGTCACGTCTAGCGACAAGCTATGCTACAAAGGTACAGTTTCTTCTGCATTTATAGGCACAACCAAGGGAAGAACCCACACAAGAGTGAGTCCTCCCCTCATCAATATCTGACGAGCTACCTAGCTGGCGATGCCTGGACAGGCTTTACTCAGCGGGCTGCGTAGCCTCGGGCTGTGCCTCAGGAGCAGGAGTCTCAGCTGCGGGAGCTGGAGTGCTAGCACCTGGGAGTGGTAGCGTAGCCTCTGGTTGCTGTGGTAGCAGGGGCTCACTCTGCTGAGACTTCTCAATGAAGCTCTCGCCCTGATTACCCTGTACTTGGGGCTTGATGAAGAATGAGCTGGCAATGCTGAGCACGACCATAGCTCCTGCAAGCGTCCATGTTGCCTTCTCGAGGAAGTCGGTCGTCTTGCGTACCCCCATGTACTTATTGCTCTCGCCGAAGCCTGCTGCTAGACCACCGCCCTTAGAGTTCTGGACGATAACGATGAGAATCAGCAGGATAGCTGCGATGAGGATCAGGATGGTTAGAAAGATTTGCATGTCTACTATTCTATGAATGCGTATTTATGAATGAGAAGCATTGTCGATTAGCTTCTCAAGAAAGTCCAATTGAACTGCAAAGTAACTAATTTTTTCTGGAAACTTCAAGCTTAGCCCCTCAATAATTTGCTTTGCGCGCTCGTAATGCCCCTGTTTGATGTAGATGGAGGCTAGAGTTTCGGTGAAAAGCATATCGCTCGGCTCTGATTCGTCAGAGGACGTCACGATAGGTTGTGGGGCAGGGGCTGGTGCAGGCTCGCTCTCGGCGGAGTCTGTGGGGATTAGCCCTGAGAGTGTCATATCTGAAGGCGCCGACTCATACTCCGCTGCGGAGAAATAGTCTGGGGTGCGCTCCTTCGTGGGGAGAGCCTCCGCAGAGTCATACTCTAGATCGTTCGAGAGAGGACCCTCACGCTCAGCCACTTTGCGCAGATATTGGTCTACGAGGGCAAAGGAGTCCGACGGATCGTGTGCCAGCACTGGTGTCAAGTCCTCTAGGGGCATGTGTAGTCGTGCCAGTAGGTAGAGCTTCTCCCGACTAGGTAGGTGGGGTGCCCAGCGTTGTAGCTCCGCCTCATAGCGCAGGTCGCCTAGGATAGACAGGTTGAGCAGGTAAAGCATGACGATGCTCTGCGCATAGGGATAGGTCTCCACCAGCTCAGCCAGTGGCGAGAGCGTGTGGCGACTAAGCTCCTCAGGGTGCGCCGTCAGCCTATTCAGCTCGTCTATCGTCATCGTCTCCATCACCAGTCCTCTACCGTGGCGTTAAAGATCTGCTTGACAAGATCGTCAATCAGCTCATTAGCTAGCCCCTCCTGAATGTCTGAGAAGAGGTTGTTGCTGTCAAACTCTTGCGAAGAGGTAAAGGTGCGTCCTGAGAAACTCTTTTTCTCCTCCACCATATTGGTATAAGAGACGCGGACCGTGATTGTAAAGCGTGTCATCGCCGAGAGGGCATCCTCCTGCATAGCCATAGGTGTGAGCTCGTAACCTACGATGGCGCCCTCAAGAACCAAGTCCCCATTCGTTTGAACTGGTTCAAGACGGGTGTTGCGTCTGAACTGCTCTCTCAGTCGCTCCGAAAACATCTGCGACAACGGTGGATAGACCAGCGGTGCCTGATTGGGAAAGTCCTCGATCGTCACCGTCTTGATACGCGTGTAGTCAATGGTGGCTCCATTGAACTTATACTTGATCGAGCAGCTCGTCCCCATCAGTAGGAGCATCACGACACCTATTATATATAGTAGCTTACTCCTCCCCATAGCTCTGCAGTTTGCGGTACAGCGTGCGTGGAGATATATTTAGCTCTTCGGCAGCCTCAGTCTTATTGCCTCCGTGTCGCTCCAGGGCACGCATGATGAGTATGCGCTCCGCCTCTTCGATGGTCATCGGTTTGTCTGGCAGGGTAGGCTCCTCCACAGGTGTCGTCACGACCTCATTGTCCGGCTCGGTCACCTCCTCAGCCTCGGTGTGCATAGGCTTCATATCAGTAGGTACCAGTGCCGTGTGAATCGGCTCGTAATGAGGCTCCTGGCGCATCGTGGCGATGGTTTGCTTGAGCGAAGTGATGTCTCGCTTCATGTCGAAAAGCACCTGATAGAGTATCTCCCGCTCATTGGCAAAGCTACGCTCCTCCGACTGGCGTCCCACAGGAACCAGCGAAGTGCTCAGCTCTTGTGTCTTGTCAGGCAGGTAGCCACGGAGGTCCTCAGCCGTCAGATGACGGTCATACTCTAAGATGCTGATGCGGTCAGTCAGGTTGCGTAGCTCACGTATGTTGCCTGGCCACGGGTAGCGCCTCAAGAGCTCCTCCGCCTCAGGCGTGATCTCTAGCATGGGGATCTGGTTCTTCTCGGCACTGAGCGAAGCAAAGAGCTTGAAGAGCAGGACTATATCCTCCTGTCGCTTACGTAGTGGGGGAACCACAATGGGGACCGTACTGAGACGATAGTAAAGGTCTTCGCGAAAGCGTCCACGAGCGATCGCTTCTTGTATATTGACGTTGGTTGCAGCGACCACCCGCACATCAGTCTTGAGTGGCTTGCTAGCACCTACAGGGATAAACTCTCCCGACTCCAGCACGCGGAGCAGACGAGCCTGCGTGGCGAGCGGTAGCTCTCCCACCTCATCCAGGAATATGGTGCCGCCGTCCGCCTCCTCAAAGTAACCCTTGCGGTCAGAGATAGCGCCAGTAAAGGAGCCCTTGCGGTGACCGAAGAGCTCAGAGTCTATCGTGCCCTCGGGGATAGCGCCACAGTTGACTGCCACATAGCCCTGATGCTTACGAAGGCTGTAGGCATGTATGATCTTGGGAAAGAACTCCTTGCCGACACCGCTCTCGCCAGTCACCAGCACAGATAGGTCTGTCGGGGCGACCTGTACGGCCGTCTCGATAGCTCGTAGGAAGCTCGGATTGCGTCCCACGATGCCAAAGCGCTGCATCACCTGTTGTAGATCCACATTCATAGGGACAAAGGTACTAAAATGAGCGATACCACGAGCTGTTCGTTGCGGAGGGTGGCGACGGGGCGTGCGGTAGCCGTCTGGCGAGAGGGGAATAGAGGTTGTTAAAAAGTAATATTTGTCGGGCTAAGGCACGACTTGTTACACACTCGAGGAGACTAAATAATGCGAGGGTCAAGGAATTTGCGAAATGGCTCGGTAGGCATTTGGAATTGCTCAGCGAGGAAACAAAAAAATCTTCGGAACTTTGATTTGCTTCTTCCGAAGTTTCATTTCATTCTTCCGAACTTTTATTTCCCGGCTCCGTGGAGAATTTTTGTTTCCCAGCGAGCTATTGGCGATTTCCTCCGTGGAGACTAGTCGTGCTGGATCGAATCTTGTTGCGGGTTTTGCGAGATAACTGGCTCCCCATGCGACTTTTCCCGCTGCAACAATCGGCTTGCTGAATCGTCTTTAAGAAAATGATACACTAAACGTAATTCACTTTTATCCGTTTCACGCATATGAGTAGCAAGATTTACCCCCATTTACTGGGAGCTATGGCGCTCCTCCTCATCACGGCAGGCGCACTGGCTGCGCAGACCATCACGATCCAGGGACGAGTGCTCGCTAGTAGCGACTCGACTGCGCTCGTCGGAGCTAGCGTCGGGCTATTTGACGATAAGGGACAGCTCACATCGGGCGTCTCGACGGAGAGCGAGGGGCAGTTTGCCCTACAGGCTGATCCGCAGGTGGCTAGGGAGCTACGCATCAGTAGCATAGGTTACACGCCGATGACCATCCAGATAGCGGGCGATGCACGAGGGGTGATCGCTCTCGGCACGCTCTACATGTCGGAGGACAGTCAGCTCCTCGACCAGGTAGTGGTGCAGGGGCAGCGAAGCCGTGTGGATAAGATGCTGCTCTTCCCACAGCAGGCAGAGTTGGCGCGTAGTCAGGACTTTCTCAGCTTGCTACAGACGATGCAATTACGTGGTCTGACCATTGACCTGATGAATAAGCAAGCCTCTATCCGTGGCGGGGAGGTGCAGTGGCAGATAGACGGCGTGCCCCGCACGATAGAAGATGTGCAGAGCATAGACCCCAAGCGTATCCTACGCATTGAGTACTCTGACATGGTCTCGGCACGCTACACCGATCGGGGCATCGGGGGGATCGTCAATGTGATCCTCAAGGAGCGTTTGCAGGGTGGCTCTGTCTGGACGCAGGTCGAGTCGGCGCTGACGACGGGCTTTGTCAATGGAGCTTTGGGGGCTCGCTACGATCGGGGGCTTCACTCCTTTACGCTTGATTACAACAATGGCTTCCGAAACTATCGCAAGCGCTTTGCCTACTTAGAGACGAAATACATAGCTCCGCACGAGGAGCTGACCCGTACGGAGACGCCTGAGGCTAGCCCCTTTGGCTATATGGTTCAGAACCTCAACCTCTCCTATTTATATAAGCCCAGCGAGCGACAGCAGTTTAGCGCTACGCTACGCAATGAGTTTGTCAACTATCATAGCAACTCTGTCTCGCAGATTGCGCAGAGTGGTAGCGATCCTTTCCATAGGGAGTCTAGCGTCAAGGAGCGTAGCTACACGCCGGCACTGGACCTGTACTATGCCAACATGCTGAGCAATGGGGGCAAGCTGGAGGTGAATCTCGTGGGTTCCTACAGTCACGGCACGCACAGCTTCTCGCTACAGGATCAGATGGCTAGGCAGATGCGTGAGGTACAGAACGCTGTCGATGTGAGTCGCACAGCGCTCATCGGGGAGGTGGTATACAACCACCCATTTAGCAGTCACTTCATGCTCGCCACGGGCTTGCAGCATACGACTGCTTACTCGCTCAATAAGTATGTCGAGATGACGGACAATCTACTGGAAAACAACAGCTACCTCTTTGCCAATGCCCAGGGACAGCTCGGCAAGGTGCAGTACAGTATTGGTACGGGGGCCAAGCTCTTTGTCGTGCAGGATGCGACTGATAAGAAGCTTTTTGTGAGGAATCAGAGTACGCTCTCGCTCTTCTACAGCCCAATCAACCATCTGACGCTTGTCCTCAAGTCTACCTATCTGCCGACGCTCCCTTCGCTGAGTATGCTCTCGCGGGTACAGCAGCGTGTGGACGACCTTATGAGGACGAGTGGCAATCCGGATCTCAAGGCGGCTCAGTCGCTTTACAACCGCTTCGGTGTCTATTACCAGACGAAGCTCTTCACGAGCAATCTAGACTTCTCCATAAATAATACGTGGGCACCGATCCTCTGGGATGCGACCTACGATGTGGCGGGCGGTTACTTCCTCAACCGTGCTACGAATGGACGCTTCAATCGCCAGTACAGCATCTCTTGGCAGGGTGGACTAAACAATCTGTGGAACTTCCTAACGCTACAGGGGACTGTGCGCTACGATATGTTTCGCACCCACACGGGTGTCGCCGCCTACCAGCTTAACAGTCTATACTGGGATGTCAGCGTGATGATGAGCTACAAGGGGTGGACGCTCGGCTACGACTATGTCCATCCGCAGTGGACGCTGTCGGGGCATACGAAGTCTCTAGGCGAAAACTCCTCCCGTCTGATACTTCTCTACAAGTATCGTGACTGGAGCTTCTATGCGAGCTGTATCTTCCCCTTTACGCCACGTGGCTCCGAGTACCAGAGCGAGACATTGTCGCCTGTCATACCTAGCACGAGTAGGGTATACATCCTGGACAACCGCAACATGGTGACCGTCGGGGTGGCTTGGCGACTAAACTTCGGCAAGCAGCTTCAGCTCATCGACCGCACGCTCCAAAATAGGGACTCCAACGAGAGTGTCATCAAGTAACCCGATGCGCAGGGAGGTTGCGCTGGGGGTGTTGTGGGATTCAAAAAGATTGTGTACCTTTGCACAGCAAACGTGAGAGGGAACTTTTCTCTCGGGAGTGACGAGGTGGTCGCTCTTGTCACGGTTGCTAGATGGTGATCATAGCTCAGCTGGTTAGAGCATCAGATTGTGGTTCTGAGGGTCGTGGGTTCGAATCCCACTGGTCACCCTAGTCGCTGGTTTTATTCTCTCTAGTCTCTAGCGACTTTTATCTTCAATCAATTTTCTTCTTCAACGATTTTGTTTTTCAGGGTTGTTAAGGCATCAGTCTTAGCAACCTTTTTTCTTTAGGAGAGGGCAATACGTGAGATTGGCGAATGATGAAATGTCGTAGGCACGGAGATTTTTACTATCTTTGCACCGTATTGTTGTCTTGTAGCCCCCTTGCAGACTATGAGGCGTTAGAGCGACTGATGCATCTTCGCTTTACTCACTAGTCTTCTAGACTAGAGACAGTCTGTCTTAAGCAAGATGACGACAGTCTAGGGTGTCCACCACAGTGGTGGAGGTCGCTCAGCTCAATCACTTACTTACACTTACTTAATTACGAACAGAATACCAAATATAATTTCCCCAATGAAGAACAAGAAGAGAATCTACACCTTTGGCAATGGAAGTGCCGAGGGTAATGCTCAGATGAGAGATCTACTCGGTGGTAAGGGTGCTAACCTAGCGGAGATGAACCGCATAGGCGTGCCAGTTCCTCCAGGATTCACTATCTCGACTGAGGTGTGTACAGAGTATTATGAGCGAGGCCGTGAGGCTGTCGTAGCTGACCTCAAGGACGACTTGATGGCTGCCGTCAAGCATATCGAGACCATCATGGGCTTTAAGTTTGGCGATGTAGAGAATCCTCTTCTCGTCTCAGTGCGCTCGGGTAGTAGAGCTTCGATGCCTGGTATGATGGACACGATCCTCAACCTCGGTCTCAACGATACGGTCGTCGATGGCTTGGCTCGCAAGAGTGGCAACGAGCGCTTTGCTTGGGACTCTTACCGCCGCTTCGTGCAGATGTATGGCGATGTCGTACTTGGTATGAAGCCTGTCAATAAGGACGATATTGATCCCTTCGAGGCAATCATTGAGGAGGTCAAGAAGGAGGCTGGTGTCAAGCTCGACAACGAGCTCACCACGGACCACCTCAAGGACCTAGTCAAGCGCTTCAAGGCTGCGGTCATGAAGGCTACGGGTCACGACTTCCCCACAGATCCATACGAGCAGCTTTGGGGCGCTATCATGGCGGTCTTCGGCTCATGGATGAATGACCGTGCGATCCTCTACCGTAAGATGGAGGGGATACCCGATGATTGGGGTACCGCTGTCAACGTACAGGCGATGGTCTTCGGTAATATGGGCGACACATCTGCTACGGGTGTGGCTTTCACTCGTGATGCGGCTACTGGCGAAAACCTCTTCAACGGTGAGTACCTCGTCAATGCACAGGGTGAGGATGTCGTTGCTGGTATCCGCACGCCTCAAGAGATTACAATAGAAGGCTCTCGCCGCTGGGCTGAGCGTGCTGGCATTGACGAGGCAACTCGCAAGGCTCAGTATCCCTCTATGGAGGAGACCTTCCCCAATATCTACGCAGAGCTAAATGCGATACAGCACAAGCTCGAGGAGCACTATCACGACATGCAGGATCTTGAGTTTACCGTACAGGAGGGCAAGCTTTGGCTCCTCCAGACACGTAATGGTAAGCGTACGGGTCAGGCGATGGTCAAGATCGCTATGGATCTCCTTCGCGACAAGCAGATCTCTGAGGAGGAGGCGCTACTACGTGTAGAGCCTGCTAAGCTTGATGAGCTACTGCACCCTGTCTTTGACAAGAAGGCGCTACAGTCTGCTAAGGTACTGAGCAAGGGTTTGCCCGCTTCTCCAGGCGCAGCTACAGGACAGATCGTATTCTTTGCTGATGACGCTGCTAGTTGGCACGAGCAAGGCAAGAATGTGATTATGGTACGTATCGAGACCTCGCCCGAGGACCTCGCTGGTATGAGCGTGGCTCAGGGTATCCTCACGGCTCGTGGCGGTATGACCTCACACGCAGCTGTTGTGGCTCGTGGTATGGGTAAGTGCTGTATCACAGGTGCTGGTGGGCTCATCGTAGACTACAAGGCTCGCACCGTAACCATCGATGATAAGGTCCTTCGCGAGGGAGACTTCATCTCGATCAACGGCTCTACGGGTGAGATCTACGAGGGTCAGGTTGAGACCAAGGCTGCAGAGATGGACGCTGACTTCCGCCAGCTCATGGAGCTAGCCGACAAGCACTCCAAGCTCGCTGTCCGTACCAACGCTGATACGCCTCACGATGCTGCTACGGCACGTGCCTTCGGCGCTGTCGGTATCGGTCTCTGCCGTACGGAGCACATGTTCTTTGAGGACAACAAGATCAAGGCAATGCGTGAGATGATCCTCGCTACAGACACTGAGGGTCGTCGCAAGGCTTTGGCAAAGCTCCTACCGATCCAGACAGAGGACTTCAAGGGTATCTTCCGTGCGATGAAGGGGCTTCCCGTCACCGTTCGTCTGCTAGATCCACCTCTCCACGAGTTCGTACCTCAGACCGAGAGCGGTCAGGTAGAGCTCGCAAAGGCTATGGGCGTCGAGCCTAAGGTCGTCCATGACCGCGTCGAGCAGCTCCACGAGCTGAACCCAATGCTCGGACACCGTGGTTGTCGTCTTGGCAATACTTATCCCGAGATCACCGAGATGCAGACGCGCGCTATCCTAGGCGCTTGTCTGGAGCTCAAGAAGGAGGGCATCGAGACGCATCCTGAGATTATGATACCCCTCGTCGGTGTCGTCGAGGAGTTCAAGCAGCAGGCACGTGTGATCCGTGAGACCGCTGAGGCGCTCTTTAAGGAGCAGGGCGATCGTATCGACTTCCTCGTAGGAACTATGATCGAGGTACCACGCGCAGCACTAACGGCTGACGAGATTGGCAAGGAGGCTGACTTCTTCTCCTTCGGTACGAACGACCTCACGCAGATGACCTTCGGCTACTCTCGTGACGATGTCAATACATTCTTACCGACCTATCTAGATAAGAAGATCCTTAAGGTAGACCCCTTCCAGCAGTTAGATCAGAGGGGTGTAGGTCAGTTGGTACAGATGGGTGCCGAAAAGGGTCGCTCAGCCAAGCCTACGATCAAGCTCGGCATCTGTGGTGAGCATGGTGGTGATCCCTCATCCGTAGAGTTCTGCCACCGTGTCGGTCTCAACTACGTCAGCTGCTCACCCTTCCGTGTGCCCATCGCACGCCTCGCAGCAGCTCGTGCAGCCGTTGAGGACAAGAAGTAAGTAGCGCAGGCGAGCCCACTCGCTAAGCTATACATATAGTAAAGCAACTCTCAGGAGTCGCTCCCTCGTCGGAGCCTCTAGAGAGTTGCTTTCTTCTTTCGGGCTAGTTTATTGTCAGTTTGCAAAATAGTTGTACCTTTGCGGTGCTGATTATTATCGAAACGAGATAACCAGTGCAAGCTTTTGACCTCACAAGAGCGTCGCACGGGCATCTGTGTCGGTTTATACGGAGTGCGTCCACGCTCCATCGATAGCCTACCGACAGGTGAACAGATCCCTTACGACAGCCCCAAGGGCGACTGCGTCTTGAAGATCAGTCCTAATCGGGGAGCTCGAGGAGCCTGCGCCTAGGGAGATCTCCTTTTGTATTAATCCCAATCAAACAATTAGCGTGAACACATTAAGCTATAAAACACAATCCGCCACCAAGGAGTCAGCTCAGAAGGAGTGGCTCGTGGTAGATGCCGAGGGGCAGCGTCTCGGACGTCTCTGCTCTATTGTTGCTAAGATACTGCGTGGCAAGTACAAGCCCTGCTTTACACCACATGCAGACTGTGGCGACAATGTCATCATCATCAATGCCGACAAGGTCGAGCTCACTGGCAATAAGTGGGACACACCTAGCTACCTAACCTTCTCAGGCTATCCTGGAGGTCAGAGAGAGTTCTCTCCAAGAGACTTCCAAAACAAGAGCTCTCGCAAGCTCTTTGAGAAGGTCCTCAAGGGCATGCTCCCTAAGAACAAGCTCGGTGCTGAGCTGCTGACGCACGTCCGGGTCTTCGACGGTCCCGACCACACTATGGAGGGTGTACAGCCCCGTAAGGTTGATATCAATTCATATAAATAAATACGCGGTAAACGATGGAACAAATCAATGCTATAGGTAGACGTAAGGCTGCGGTAGCCCGCGTATATCTCACCGAGGGCTCAGGCAAGATCACAATCAATAAGAAGGATATTGCCAGCTACTTCCCCTCTTCTGTACTTCAGTTTATTGTCAAGCAGCCTCTCGTCAAGCTTGAGGTAGCTGACAAGTATGACATCCGAATCAATCTCGCTGGTGGTGGCTTCAAGGGTCAGAGCGAGGCTGCTCGTCTTGGTATCGCTCGTGCGCTTATCAAGATCAATCCTGAGGACAAGGCTGCACTCCGTGCTGCTGGTCTCGTAACTCGCGACCCACGTGTCGTAGAGCGTAAGAAGCCAGGTCGTCCTAAGGCTCGTAAGAGATTCCAATTCAGCAAGCGTTGATGGTGCTGGGGGTATGCCCTCGCAGTGTGGACGATCCATTCTGGTGCTCCTCCTGTGGTACGGCACACCCCGCACGATCTTTCGCGTTTAGTATCTAAATTGCATCGATGGCGGACTAGAGATTAGACTTTAGAAGTTAGACCTTAGAAAGGCTAGACCTCCGACGCCCTACCCTGCAATTGCTTATTACACAAGAACGTAAACGAAAAAACACTGAGACTACTATGTCACTAGTATCATTTGACCAGCTCCTAGAGGCTGGTGCACACTTCGGCCACATGCCACGCAAGTGGAACCCCGCCATGGCTCCCTACATCTTCATGGAGCGCAACGGTATCCACATCATCGACCTGCACAAGACAGTCGCTAAGATCGACGAGTGTGCCGAGATCATCAAGAATATGGCCAGCTCCGGCAAGAAGATCCTCTTCGTCGGTACCAAGCGCCAGGCTAAGGAGCCTATCGCTGAGCTCGCTAAGAGCGTAGGGATGCCCTACGTCACAGAGCGTTGGCCAGGAGGTATGCTCACCAACTTCCCCACGATCCGCAAGGCCGTCAAGAAGATGGGGCAGATCGACAAGATGCGTGAGGATGGCACCTACAACAACCTATCTAAGCGTGAGCGCCTACAGCTAGACCGCCAGCAGGCTAAGCTAGACAAGAACCTTGGCTCTATCCGGGATATGAACCGTCTGCCCAACGCACTCTTCGTCGTAGACGTCATGCGTGAGCATATCGCTATCCGTGAGGCTCAGCGCCTAGGTATCCCCGTCTTCGCTATCGTTGATACCAACGCCAACCCCAGGGATATTGACTACGTCATCCCAGCTAATGATGACTCTACACAGGCTATTGAGCTCATCGTCTCTGCCATGTGTCAGGCCATCAACGAGGGTCAGGTTGAGTACAAGGCTATCAAGGCTGAGAAAGAGGCCGAGGAGGCTGCCGAGCTAGCACCCTCAGGACGTCGCCAGCGCACAGGCGCTCGTCGTGAGCGTATCCGCCCAGCCAATGCTGAGGAAGAGCGTAGCGAGGAGGCTCCCGAGACCGTAGAGGAGGTCGCACAGACCGCTGAAGAGACTGCTCCAGCTAATGAGGAAGCAGCTAACCAACAATAATACGATACACCATGAGCGTAACAATAGAAGATATCAAGAAACTTCGTAAGATGACTGGCGCAGGTCTCTCTGACTGCAAGAATGCACTCAACGAGACAGCTGGTGACTTTGAGAAGGCTATCGAAATCATACGTGCCAAGGGTAAGGCTGTCGCAGCTAAGCGTTCAGACCGCGAAGCTACCGAGGGTTGTGTCCTAGCAGCACATAGCGAGGGCTTTGCAGCCATCGTCTCTCTCCAGTGCGAGACAGACTTCGTTGCTAAGAACGAGGGGCACATCTCCCTCACACAGCAGATCCTAGATGTAGCTATGAAGGAGCAACCCGCCACCAAGGAGGATCTCCTCAAGCTCCCACTAGCTGATGGTCGTGCGGTATCAGATCACATCACCGACCGCATCGGTAGCACGGGTGAGAAGATGGAGCTAGGCAACTACGAGTTCCTCAAGGCTCCCTACACCACATCCTATATCCACTTCGGCAATAAGCTGGCAGCTATCGTTGCCTTCAACGAGGCTATCGACGCAGAGATGGGTCGTGAGATCGCTATGCAGGTAGCATCGATGAATCCTGTCTCAGTCTCAGAGCAGGACGTACCAGCTCATGTCCTCGAGGAGGAGCGCAAGGTCGCTATGGATCGTGCTCGTGAGAGTGGCAAGCCAGAGGCTATCTGCGAGCGCATCGTAGAGGGCTCCATCCAGAAGTTCTACAAGGAGAATACACTCCTACACCAGCCCTTCGTACGTGAGCCCAAGATGGATGTACAGAGCTATCTGCACACCGCATCTAAGACGCTGACAGCTACAGGCTTCAAGCGTGTCAATCTGAACGAAGACTAAAGCCAATACTGAGGATAAGTAGTCGCCCCTCCGTGGGAGGCTATGAAGCCTAATTGAGAAAGCCCCATACATCTCTCGAGGTGTGTGGGGCTTCGTTTGTAGTGCGCCACGACTCAGCGCACCTCCCATAAAAACGGCACCTACTCCGCATCAAAATTCAACCGAGACTTTTTCCCCTCTACATAATCTCCAGCGAGGAATCTGCCAATAGCTTACGAGGAAACGAAAATTCCCCACGGAACCGGGAAATAAAAGTTCGGAAGAATGAAATGAAACTTCGGAAGAAAGAAATCGAAGTTCCGATGAATTTTTTGATACCTCCGTGGATAATCAGAAATTCCTCCCGATGAAATGGATGATTTCCTCGAGGGTGTGGTGTCGGAGTCTTCGAAGGGTGTCGGAGTGCCTCGAGACGAGTAACGGGGACGGACGCACAGATCGTGCGTCCCTACCAAGGGCTACTCGTGTGGCTAGTAGCTCTAGTGCTCCCTTTTTTGACAAGCAAGCGTCACGGCTCAAAGAGCGTTGCAGTCAGATAAATGAGTACCTTTGTGGTAGATATTGCCACGAAGAGTGTTGGCTTCCCTCCACATTAGCACACAAGACTATGACACAGTTTAAGACGACGCACCTGTATGCCCTGCTGACCTTTGTCCTGCTGGCTCTGGTTATCACGCTACTCTCACCACATGACGAGGAGACCTTTCAGTATCAAGTGGTGGAGGGTAAGCCGTGGACGGGCGATGAGCTGCTGGTGGCGCCTTTTACCTTCCCGATCTACAAGTCGGACGAGATGATACAGCGGGAGCGTGACAGCGCACGCCAGACGGTCTTGCCTTACTATCAGATAGATACTGTCGTGGGGGGTAAGATGCTACGCAAGTGGGACGAGGACTGGAGCAGTAAGTGGAGCGGTGAGGTAACGGACGATGCTTACTACTTCTATATGCGTGACTATCTTAAGGATCTTTATCGTAACGGTATCATAGAGGAGGAGGTGGCCTCTAAGCTTAGACAGGAGGATGTGCTGGAGGTCAAGCTCCTGAGCGCTGATCAGGTGAGTCGCCTGACGCCTACGACGCTCTTCTCGACTCCTATGGAGTCGTATCAACAAGCTACTGAGAGGCTACCTCAGGGGATGAGCAAGTCAATCGTCCGTAAGTTTGACCCGAGCAAGTATATCGAGGTTAATGTCTATCCTAATGAGGCTAAGACACAGCAGGTGATTGATGATGAGCTGCGCAACCTGTCTAAGTCTATGGGCGTGGTGCAAAAAGGTGAGCGCATCATTGGCAAGGGTGAGATAGTTAGCCCGCATCAGTACGATATCTTGCAGTCGTTGCGCCGTGTCACAGAGGAGCAGCAGGATAGCAATCTACGTCAGGTCTTACCGATGAGTGTGGGTACCTTCCTTATTATAGTCTCGCTACTACTGGGGTTGTGGTTCTTCCTCTTTTACTACCGGCCGCAGATTGTCAAGGAGTACAAGAATACGCTCTTCCTCTCGCTACTGATACTGATCTATGCGGTCCTGACGATCATCTTCGCTCGCAATGAACTGGGTGCTTGGGTCTATGCGATTCCATTTGTCTCGGTGGCGATACTGGTGCGTACCTTCTTTGAGTCTCGTACGGCTATCTATGCTTTTCTTACGACGGTGCTGATCTGTGCACTCTATGTAGCATTCCCGCTGGAGTTTGTCGTGATACAGTTTGTCGCTGGTCTGGTGGCTGTCTTTAGCCTTCGGTCGCTCTCCTCACGAGCGCAGATCATCCGTGCTACTTTCCTCATCTTCGTCATATACAATGTGATGACTTGTAGCTACTCGCTGATGATGGGGGGTGCCCTGGGGGGGAATGATCTGAGCAATCTGCTTTACTTCTCCTTCAACCTGATCTTCAACATGTTTAGCTATCTGCTCATCTACCTTATCGAGCGTGCCTTTGGCTATGTCTCAAACATAACGCTCGTGGAGCTGAGCGATGTCAATAGGCCTTTGCCTCGACAGCTCTCGGAGCAGGCACCTGGCACCTTCCAGCACTCGATGCAGGTGGCTCTCCTGGCGAGTGAAGCGGCTACGGCTATCGGTGCGGACGCTCGACTAGTACGTGCTGGTGCTCTCTACCACGACATAGGCAAGATGCGCAATGCGGCATACTTTACGGAGAATCAAGGTGCGATCAATCCTCACGACCAACTCACTCCTACAGAAAGCGCAGCGGTCATCATCAAGCATGTGACGGACGGTCTAGCTATGGCGCAAAAACACAACCTCCCGCAGGCGATCCAAGACTTCATCCGTATGCACCACGGACGGGGTATGACGAAGTATTTCTACACTCAGTACTGTAACGACCATCCTGACGAAACGGTCGATGCGGACAAGTTTACCTACCCTGGTCCTAATCCAAACACTAAGGAGACTGGTATCCTGATGCTGGCGGACGCTATCGAGGCGAGTAGTCGCAGTCTTAAGGATCTGAGCAAGGAGACCTTGATAGCCCATGTCAATAAGATCATTGATGCGATCGTTGCAGATGGCTTGCTCAACGATACGCCACTGACCTTTAGGGATATCCAGACGATCAAGGAGGTTTTTGCAGAGAAGCTTGCTACTATCTATCACTCACGTATTGCTTACCCCGAGCTGAAGCGATGACTATCTATCTGATCGGCTACATGAGTGCTGGCAAGAGTACCGTAGGTCGTATGCTGGCGGAGCTACTAGGCTATGAATTTGTAGATACAGACATCTATATCGAGAGTCGCTTTCGTCAGCGGGTGTCTGACCTCTTTCGGCTGCATGGCGAGGATTACTTTCGCCAGAAAGAGCGGATGATCCTCGAGGAGATTGCGGGGCTCAATGATGCGGTCATCGCTACGGGTGGTGGCTTGCCTATTTACCACGACAATATGGATATGCTACTAGAGAGTGGCACGGTGCTTTACCTGCGCTACAGTAGTGAGGTGCTAGCTCAGCGACTGGAGCTTACGAAGCGTACCCGTCCCTCTGTAGCGCATCTTACGGGCGAGGAGCTTCGTCAGCATGTCGCAGAGGCGATGCGTCTGCGTGAGCCTATCTACAGCCGAGCTCATCACACGATCGATATGGAGGCTCTCGCCATGCATGGTGTCAACAGCGAGGCGAAGATAGCTAGCTGGATAGCCCAGCAACTGCGTCTGAAGGCGTAACGGCTCCCTGCGCAGGGCTTTCGCTGTGAGCCTGGCGATGCGTTAGTTTTGTGCTAGCTCAGTGGCTATATTGTTTAGCTCTGCCTCTAGGTTGAAGGGGATCTGCTCTCCACGCTCGAAGGCGGCAAAGGTATCGCTATTAAGACTCTTGTACTCAGGGATGGCCTTCTTGAGGAGGTAGACGACACCATTGACATCTCCCTCGTGGGCGAGGCGCTTGAAGAGCTGTACCATCTGGCGAATCCGTTCGAAGGCCTCCTCGCGGGTCTGTACGATATGTATCTTATTGTGTGCCGTGGGGAGGTCTTTCTCCTTGTCGTGTATGGTCTCCTCGTAGAGCTTCTCTCCAGGACGTAGGCCTGTGTAGATGATCTTGATGTCTTTGTCAGGCTCGTAGCCAGCTAGCTGTATCATACGTTTGGCTAGGTCAGCTATCTTGACGAGGTCGCCCATGTCAAAGACAAAGACCTCACCGCCGCGAGAGAGCATGCTGGCCTCTAGGACTAGCTGGCTAGCCTCGGGGATGGTCATAAAGTAACGCTCGATGCGAGGGTCGGTGACTGTCAGTGGTCCGCCACGCTGCAATTGATGCTTGAAGGTGGGGATGACGGAGCCAGCCGAGTTGAGTACGTTGCCGAAGCGTGTCGTCGCAAAGCGTGTCGGCACCTCTGCTAGCACCTCTCCACGCTTGATGGCTAGGTCTAAGCTCTGGACGATCATTTCGCAGAAGCGCTTAGTAGCTCCCATGACGCTACTGGGGTTGACCGCCTTGTCCGTTGAGAGCATGACCATCTGCTCGACACCATGCTCGAGACATTTGCTCGCAATGTTGAAAGTACCGATGATATTGGTTGTGACTGCCTCGCAGGGGTTCTCCTCCATAAGCGGAACGTGCTTATAGGCTGCTGCATGAAAGACTTTGTCGGGGTGAAACTTGCGCATGACAAAGTCTAGTCGCTGAGGATTGCGTATGTCTCCCATGACATAGGCAAAGTGACCACTCGGATAGCAACGTTGTAGCTCTAGGCGCAACTCGTGCATAGGTGTCTCCGCTATGTCAAAGAGCACAATCATCTGAGGCTCAAGCCGAGCTAGCTGACGTACTATCTCACTGCCGATAGAGCCTGTCGCTCCTGTTACGAGGATGGTCTTGTCGTGCAGCGCCTCTGAGATAGGCTTCATGTTGAGGAAGATGGACTCACGACCCAGTATGTCCTCGATCTGTATCTCCTCGATGGGCGGACGACTGTCCACGTTGAGTATGCGTCGAGGCTCCTGATCAACGAGGAGACGAATCTTGCGGTCTATGCAGATCGATGCAAAGGTGGCATTCTCGTGGAGCACATCGTAACCAGAGAAGAGGAGGACGGAGATATGGTGCTTGTCCAGTAGTGCAGAGAAGGCGACGGTGTCTGGCGTGTAGAAGATTGGTTTGCCTCCGACGGTCATCTTTTCGGTCGGTTGGTTGGTCTCGACAAAGCCTACGACGTAGAGCCCTTTGCCCTGATAGGAGTTGGAGAGCTTGTCGGCAAGTTGCGAGGATCGGTCGTCAACACCGAAGATGAGAGCTGGCGTGCGACTCATTGTCGAGGGCGCCCCATTGACAAAGCTCCAGATGAACTGCACAACAGTCCTAAAGCCCGTTAGGAAGAAGAGGGTGAAGAGGGTGTCTAGTGCGAAGTATACCACTCCAAAGAGCCACTCTCTAGATAGTACGCCTAAGGTTAGTCCAAGGACGAGCGCCTTGCATAGTGAGAGCCAGAGGTAGTTAAAGCCGTAAGAGAAGGTGCGGATACGGATGATCCCCTTGTAGACTGGGAAGAGTAGGAGTATCAGTAGAGAGAACCCTCCCGAGAGTACGATAAATGAAAGAGTTGGGTGGTCAATACCTGTATACTCAGCCACAGACTCGTGAAAGTAGATCCCCGTGAGCGTCAGGAGTGCGTAGCTGGCGATGAAGACAGCGGACAGCGAAGCGATGACACTCAGCAGTAAGTCGATGAGTGCGATGATGCGGTAGTTGACATATCGACTACCTAAGCATTTCCGTAGGAATACTTTTGTCTTCATAATGATCAAGTGCTGTTAGTCGTTTTTGGGGATGGGGCTCACATGTGTGTGGCTATGAGCGTATCATTGTTCTTTATAAGTGTGCGTATAGTATCTTCGTATCTAGCATAGGTCTTGGCAGATGAAATGGTCCTGCGAAAGAGCTCTATCCGATGGGTGTCCGTGCCTACAAAGCTGTAGACCCCACGCTCGAGGAGCTGCTGAGCGCGTCGCTGTACCTGCTCTCCATACATCCCCGTGAGACTGAAGAGATTGAGCTGGAAGGCACAGCCTGCACCTCGCAGGTGGTCGTATGTCTTATCATCCATATAGAGGTATCGCTCTGGGTGTGCGAGCATAGGGATGGCTCCAGACACAATGACTGATTGAATGAGTCGATAGAGGTCTAGAGGAGCTCCTACGAATGAGGTCTCTACGAGCAGGTACTTGCTGTCTCCTAGTGTGAGGAGAGGCTTGTCCAGGTGCGCCTCGAAGCCTTCGTCCAGCATATGCTCAGCGCCTAGCATCAGAGGAACCCTCATATCCGACAGCTTTGGGAGCAATTGCTCTAGCTCCTGCTGGAGAGTATTGCTATCGTTGTGAGGGTAGCGCCTATAGATATGTGGTGTGGTGATGATACGCTGGATGCCGATAGAGCGCATCGTCTCAATGAGCTGGTGGGTCTCCTCAAGAGAGCGACTTCCGTCATCGACAGCAGGGACGAGGTGACAGTGTATGTCTGTCATCCCCTCGAGCCAGCCCGCAGAGATGATGTCTACTTTCTTATGCTTCGTGAACCACCACATGTGTCTATCTGTTTATTGTAGCACTAACACACCGTCTTACTCCTTTTCACTGCCATAGCTACCGTAGCTGCCATAGCCATAACTGCCGTAGCCGTACCCATAGGCGGAGGCTCCTATTCCAGCATCATTGAGTACGACGCATAGTCCCTTGAGTCGCTTATCACGATAGAGCGCCTCCAGCTCGTGGAGGAGACGACGTGGTAGGTGATTCTCACGAACGACCATGATCGTAATGTCGGTCAGATGACTGATGACTCGTGTATCAGCAAGATTGAGGACAGGTATCGTGTCCATGACGATATAGTCAAAGGCTTCATCAGCATACTGCAGAAGCTCCTCAAAGCGTGGCGACATAAGTAGCTCGGTAGGGTTGGGAGGTATGGGACCACTGGGAAGGAAGATGAGAGACTCAGTCTGTAGCGAGGGAGACATAATCTGCTCTGGTGTAATCCGAGCATCAGAGAGATAGGAGGAGAGTCCTAGTTGACCTCTGCAGTGCATACCGATTGCTTTCGAGAGGGTGTTCTTGCGAATGTCGCAATCTATGAGGAGTACCCGCTTGCCCGACTGAGCTAAGCTTAGAGCTAGATTGGACGAGGTAAAGGTCTTACCCGATCCAGGTATAGCGGAGGTGACTAGGATGCGCTTGACAGGAGCTCCATTGTCAGGCGCTAAGAAAGAGATGTTGGAGCGTATTACGGTGAAAGCCTCCGAGACGAGACTACGCCGATGGCGCCCGACGACAAACGTTCGTGAAGCCTGATCGATCACCTCACTCTGCTCCTTTTGGTGTCAGGCCGATGAGCTGATCCTTCAGCTGCTCACCAGTACTCTTGACGTGGTGCTTGGAGGCCTTGTAGTGTGGCACCTCTCCTAGTACAGGTATAGTCGTGTAGCGCTCTACTATCAGCCTTGCCACGTACCTTATTGTTAGCGATGCTACGTATGTAGATTATGGCCGTTGGGATCAGCAGTCCGAGCAGGCCCGCAGCCAGCATGATGATTGGGACACGAGGGCTGACAGGTGCGACCGGTCCTGTGGGTGCTTGGATGAGTCGTGCGTTTGACTCGGCCGACTCTATGGAGAGTGCGTTTTGCTCCCGTACATTGAGGAGGAAGAGGTAGAGCTCCTCCTTGATCTTCTGCTGTCGGTAGATGCTTCCTACGATGCGCTCCTGCATAGGCACGGAGGTGATGCGTCCCTTATAGCTAGACTGCTCAGAGAGTATACCTTGTCGCTCCACTTCGAGGGTCGATATGAGGTTATCTATGGAGGTGATGATAGAGAGCCTCTGAGCAGCAAGCTGTGTGTTGAGCTCCTGGACGAGCGGGTTCTGGCTACTGGAGTTGGCCTGTAGCTGGTCACGCTTGAGTAGGAGTTCGTTGTACTTAGCGATAGCTGCTTCGATGGCAGGAGAGGCTATGCCCACATTGGCGGGTATGAGCGCCTCCATCTGATTCTTGTCCTTGAGGTGTCCACGGACAAACTGAGCGATGGAGATACTATTGTTGAGCTCGACGAGACGCGTCTTGATCTCTGAGCGCCCCTTGATATATTCCTGAGCTTCGGCCTGTATATCGGCGATCTGCTGTGACTGCTTGAAGCCTTCGATCTCAGCGTCTACCTGTCCTAGCTCAGAGCTAATGATCGCTAGGCGGTCATCGACGAAGCGCTGGGTGCTCTCAGCAACCTTCACCTTGTCCTCGCGCTCTAGCTCTGTGTAGACGAGGATGAGGGTAGAGAGAAAGTCCTCGGCGAGCTGTGGATTGCTAGACTGCATGGTAAGCTTGATGACGGAAGCATCTTTCTGCTGGAGTGATACTTGGAGAGATCTCATATAGCTATCCACGATGGAGTGAAAGTTCTCTTTCTGCACTTTCAGCACCTCATAGCTAGGGAAGTTGCTGTAGTATGGTGTTGCCTCTACGACTACCTGACCAATGGGTGTAGCTATGGTGTCACCTAGTGGTGCCGTGATAGGCTCCTGAACCTTGCCTACGAGCGAACTCTTGATGTCGTAGAGTATGACTTGGCTGTCAGATCCCTTGTCTGGCTTGACACGGAGTGTAATCTTTTCATCTGGATCTGCATTGACAAAGCGGATAGAGACGGGCGACTGCTTGTAAAGGTCTTTCTCTCGTAGGCCAGCATTGTAATGGTACTGCACGTCTAGACCTAGACGTCGTACAGTCTCGCTGACGACACGCTCCGTGCTTAGGATGATGATCTGATTGGAGACGTCATCGCTGTAGGCGTGCTTATCTCCTGCAAACTGAGCCAGTTGCTGCATAGCAGAGCTCATCGGCGTCTCGTTCTTGATCAAGAGGCTAGCCGAGCGACTGTACTGATGCGGGGAGGACTTGATATATAGGAATCCTAGAGTCAGGCATACGATGAGTGATAGCAGTATGAAGAGCCAGTTGGCCTTCAGGATCATGAGGATGTCTTGCAGAGAGAGCGTACTGGCCTCCTCTAGGGAGCGTGCTGGCTCCTGCTGGATCGAATCTGTAGCGTATTCCATACTAAAAATAAACCGTGCTAAGTGGTAGGTGTGAGCGCAGAAAGAACTTATCTCCTCTGGTTAGCTACGATGGTAAAGACAAAGGTGGTCAGAGAGGTCGCTGTGCTGATGACGCTGAGCCAGGTCCCCACATTGTTATTGGGGTTGATACTAGCCGTCTGCGCTTTAGCATCGTTTGGCTCTACATATACGATATCTCCCTGACGGAGGAAATAGCAGGGGGAGTCAAATATCTTGTCACTACGCAGGTCGTGAGCCACGATGTGTCGCTCCCCGTTGACCTCTCGGATGACCAGTACATTGTCTCTGCGCCCCTGTATGGTTAGGTCTCCCGCCATAGCGATAGCGTCTAGGATAGAGACCTGGTCACTCACCATCGGGAAGCGCCCTGGGTGAGCCACTTCACCGAGTACAGATATCTGCGCATTGAGTAGCGAGACGGTGACGGTAGCGTCATTGAGGAGACCCTTGTCGCGTAGCTCCGTAGCGATCTTCGTGTTGAGCTCGTTGCGAGTCAGTCCATCCACATGGACACGCCCCAGACCAGGGAAAGAGATGTAGCCCTCATCATCTACTATATAGCCTTGTTGCGTATTAGAGGCTGAGATGCCGAAAGCGCTATAGTATCCGACCATAGGTAGGTTAAAAGGCTCCGAGAGCTCGCGATTCTTTGAGTTGACCGTAATACCCAGCATGTCTCCCTTGACGATACGGGGGACGGGGATAGTATATTGAGAGACAGTTCCAGCTGTCGCATCTTGCAGGTAGACAACGTCTTTGCGTGATGCACAGGAGGTCGCAAGGAGAAAGATCCAAGCCAGTAGGAGACCTCCGAGGACGTGTGGATGGGTGCAAGCTAAAGGTTTCATTTGATAGAAGATGCGTTGTATAGTCATTCAGAGAGGTCGCTCCAAAAGAGTATGGCGTGCGTGTTTTGGCCTCCTCCTTTGATAGATACCCTCCCCAGTAGTTACTATAGGTTTTTGTTTTTTAGATAAAAGCAAAGGTACGGATAATAACTGATTCAAGGACCTTTTGCGTAAATCTCGAATCCGTTTAGTTAGTGCAAGGCGCTTTCTAGGAAGCCTATGGAGGTAATTCGATGGCGTGCTAGGGTCTGTGCTATTGCTTTCACATCATAGCACTTAGGCGAGCTGACCAACTCATACGCTCCCTCCTGATGGTGCTCCAGATCGAAGAGCTTGATCAGGGTGTCAAAGCGACTGCAACCGCCATGGTTGTTGACGATGGCGACAAAAGGCTTGCCAAAGATGAGCGAGAAGGCGACCCCGTGGAAGGAGTCCGTCACCACGCACTGAGCGTTGAGGATCCCCTCAAGCCACCTCTCTACGGGAGGCAAGATGCACGCCTCCAGTTCTTGTCCACGCTTCGTCCAGTGGCGCCACGGAGCGAAGAGGTGGTACGTCGTATGATGCGACTCAGCGATCTGCCGTGCGAGCTCCTCCTTGTGCGGTGTGTGTGTCAGCATATAGGCGAAGACTTCTCCCGAAGGCTCCTCCCGCAGTCCAAGCTGGTCAATGTACTCCTCCTTCGTAAAGAGCATTGTCGGGTCCAGCACCCACTGAGCTGTGGCGCCAAACCGTTGCGCTAAGAGTGGCACGGCCGAACTCTCGCGCACCGATATAGCCACAAAGCGGCTCAAGAGCTCACTGTAGAGAGCCGTCCGCTCAGGAGCTATGTCTATCGGATCCACTCCAAAGGAAGCCGCATAGGCTATGCGTCGCACTGGGTCTGCCTCAGGAATAAAGCCGAGGAAGTAGTCGTCCAGCATTGGGACAAACTCCTGTCGCCACACCTGATCACTCCCCACGACATAGGCATGAGCAGGTTGCTTTCGGTAGTGTTGTCGTAGCTGTGCGTCACTGCGTAGCGGTGGCGAGAGTGTTATGTGCTGCTGTACGAAGCGTGACGTGTGCTGTAGTACGACACGCTCCGATCGTATAGACTGATCGTAGGAGATCCGCTTGACGGTGCGAACCTGTGCCTCAGCCCATCGCCTTAGCCGAGAGCGACGGTCGAAAGGTATGTCCAGCGTCACAGGCTCGTAGTCCATCTGACGCAAGGCTTGCTGTAGTGCATAGGCCTGCATGATACCCCCATAGTTAGCCCCTAGAGGGTGGGTCAGTATATGGATTCGTTTAGTCGTCATCGTCTTAGTTTGGTAAGTTCTTTGGAGCCTGTCGCCTCTTGGAGAGATGCAGGTAGCCCTTCACGAGTTGTCGCTCTTCGACAGTCAGCGAGAGCGTCAAGATGACCACGACACACAATCCGCCAAGCAAGATAGACGCCACCAGTAGTCCCCAGATAGAGCCTACGTAGGGGAGCAGGTGCCGATAGAGGTAAGCCCCCACTAGCATGACGATGGTCGGAGGTAAGATAGGTAGCACCACCCGCTTGAGGTAGTAGCCCACGCCTAGAGCATGATATCTGTAGGAGAGCACCAGTCGTACCGCTAGGCATGCTATGGAGACCAATATATTAATGTATATAGAGTACTCTGGTGGGGCACCCAACCAGAAAGCCAGCATAGAGAGCGGTAGGATCATGATGATCATGCCCCCGACCACTACTTGGTAAATGCGTACTCGCCCCGTCGCTTGGATCCCCGTCATGAGCGCACCAGAGAGGCTCTCTATGAGCAGTACGATCAGCGTCCACTGGAGTAGTAGGCTCGCATAGGCAGGTGGCTTGACAAGCCACAGACGGAGCAGTAGGTCCAGGTCTAGCGCAAAGGGGATCACCACGCAGAGCATCAGCAGGTAGGATATCTTAGCACTGGCGCAGATGAGCTTATGCAGGTAGCCATACTCCTCGGCAGCGTACGACTTGATAATCTGCGGATTGGCCGCCATCTGATAGTTATTGGCAAAGGTAATGAGCGCACCACGCACCGAGTTGACAATGCCAAAGGCTGCATTCAGAACGGGACCGAAGAAGTAGTTGTAGACGATGTTGATACCCTGCGTCTGAGCCACGGCAGCGAGATTGCCAAAGAGGTTCCACCCCGAGTAGGAGAGTATCTCTCGGTAAGCCGACCTGTCCCGTACCCAGCGAAAGTGTACCTGACGAAAGAGCCTACGCGTGCACCCCACGTAGCAGAGCGCCATCACGCCACTGACGGCAAGGAGCAGGATAGGGTAGAGGAGGAGTTTGTCGCCAGCGTATGCCTTCAGGAGTAGCACGGCACCCAGTCGTAGCGAGATGTCCACGATGCTGAGCAGGGCAAAGAGATTCATCCGCTCGTGAGAGACGATGAGACTTTGAAACGGGGTGAGCAGCATGTTGACCACGAAGGTCCCCAAGGAGATAAAGTAGATCCACAGCGCCACCGTCAGTCGCTCGGGCGGAGCCACCAGATGGCTCGGCACGTACCATAGACCGAAGGGGATCGCCACGGCGCAGATGAGCAGGATCAGTAGTAGCTGCACCACGATCGAGACGCTGTAGACGCGCCCCACGCCTGAGTCGTTGCCCCGTCCCAGCTCGTAGGAGTAGAAGCGCTGTGTGGCGGCAACCATCGCCCCATTGACAAAGCCAAAGGCGGTCACCAAGCTCCCCACCACCTGATAAACCCCGAAGTCCTCCACACCGAGCGCTGCTAGGAGCACCCTAGAAATATAGAGGGAGAGTAGGGTGACCACCGCCATACGCACGAAGAGGAAGAGCGTATTGCGAGCGATACGCTGCGTGCGAGACGATGGCATCGTGTGCGCATCGGTAGTCTGGTCGTGTAGCTCTTGTGCCATAGGATCTGCTGAGCAGGAGGGTGCGACCGTCCTGTGACAGCCTCACCACTGCAAAGGTAGTGAATTCGTACGACCAGCCACTTCGCCCATCACCTAGACTAATTCATGCGAAGGACGTAGCGCTCTATGAATGATTTATATATATTTGTAGGCGTAACACCCTTGACACTAGACACCCACAAACTAAAACCCTATAACAATGATGAAGCCCATTACCTACATGAGATGCGCAGCTTCTCTTCTTGCACTTTTGCTGCTAGCCACTTCTTGCTGTAACTGTGTGCCACCGACTCCTCAGGAGCCACAAGAGAACACCTTCAAGGCCAAGTTTACGGCCACGCCCAACTCCTTCTCAGGCGATGGAGGCTATGGGAAGGTTTATGGAGTGCTACAAGAACTCTCTCCCAGCGGAGAGCTACTCCATGAGACCCCGCTGGAGGACTCAGAGTTTACGCTGCACTTTGAGAAGTATTCCTCTGAGATAGAGCCTTGTGTGTATGGGCCCAATGAGTTTTTTGTCCGAGGGGGTATAAATGCTAAGACCTTTAAGATTGAAGCTGAGGTCATCAGTGGCAAGGGTAAGGGCTGTAAGCAGACCATCCTCATAATGCGTGGCGGATGGAGATTCTCTTTCAAAGCCGAGCCAAGTCAGTTCACCTCGAAGGGCGGGACTGGTAAAGTGATAGGGACGATGTATATTACAGACTTTGATGGAAACGTCGTTCGTGAGGGCAATCTCTGTGATAGCAACTTCGGACTCAATGTAAGTGGTAATCCAAAGGGTATCACGGTTGACTTCGATGCGAAGACCTTCACGGTCGCAGCGGGTGGCCCAGCGACTTTCGAACTACGGGCTTATACAGGTTATGGACAGCCATATCTCATCGAGATAAAGCGTGAAGGCTGAGAGGCTTCTCGTCACCCATCTCGCTCTAACCTCTAAATTCTAACATCTAATTTCTAGCCTCCAACCCACCCCCACGAGGAATTTGTGATTTCCTCGGTGGGGAGTTTGCTTTCTGCACCGAGGAGTAGAAAAATTTATCGGAACTTCGAAATCTTTCTTCCGAAGTTTCATTTCATTCTTCCGAACTTTTATTTCCCGGTTCCGTGGAGAATTTTCTTTTCCTCCCTCGCTGCCTCGAAATTCCTCCGTGGAGACCGTTTGGAGGATAAGATGAGTCGGGCGCTTTTTATGGCTCTTTGTTAGTCCTGGCGCAGGATACAGCAAACGCACGACCGTGAATCCCTACGAGAGGGTACACGGTCGTGCGTTTTTGTATAGATGCTAGTGGATCGCTAGTGACTAAATGCGGTAGGCAAAGCCTGCAAAAGCGTAGATATTGTAGAGCGGGAAAGGCATCATCGTAAAGCTCCTGTCGAGAGCAGGCTCGAAGCTCATATTGAGCTGTGTGGTCAAGCCAAGTCGCTGATGAAAGAAGTAGTCGAAGCCTATCCGTACACCCATATCTAGCTTGTTGAAGTGATCTGATAAGTCGAGGTCTATAAGATGCCCTGGCTGGAAGGGTGTACCATTGAACGTGCCGTCACCATCGAGTGTCACCTTAAAACTCTGCTGCATCAGGTAGGAGAGGTAGAAGCCCACCTGCATGCGAAACTTGTCACTAGTCGTATGGTAGGCGACCAGCATCGGGAGCGTGAGGTAGTAGTTGATGAACTCGGTGCTGTTATTGCCCGTAAAGAGTCCCCACGCAGCTTCCTGACCTTCGCCCATATTGATGCGCATATCAGTGGCATGGGTACAGACGTACATCCCCTTGCGCTCCATCTCTAGACCGGTGTCTAGATGCCACCCCTTAGTGTCGGGGAGGTGGTAGGAGAGCCATCCCTTGATGGCGATGTTCATGTGGGGATTCCACGTATAGATCTTGTCGATCGCTTTAGGCTTGGGTAGTGGCGTGGTTGCTCCGACATTGAGACCAGCTTTGATACCAAACTCTAGGTCGTCTTTGCTCTCCTGAGAGGCTTGTGCCCACAGGAGGGGAGTCGTGAGGAGTGCCAGTAGGAGACCGATAGCTCCTCGGTGTAGTTGCCGTGTAGTCATATCTGTAGCGGGTTACTTCTGGGTGGGTATGCCGAGTGTCACAGTAAAGTCGTCAATACGTAGGCGACTGCCGATGGCTCCGATGAACTTATCCCCATCAGCACTTGACGAGAAGATGAGGACCATGCGGTACTTGCCCTTCTGAAAGTCTATCTGCTTGTAGGCCGCCTCGTGGACAATCTCTAGCTTTCCTTCAAAAGGTGTCCAGGCACCATCCTTCGTGGGGGTGGGGTGGATCTGAACTTTTGCTAAGATGCGTGGGTCTGTGTAGAGCGTCTTACCATTGAGGTAGCTATTGTCTTGCGATATGTCGTAGAAGACGCAGGCGATGGTGGCATTGTCTTGCTTACCCTTGATCTCTTTTGCGATGGCTTTGGAACCATCTATTAGCTTCTCCCCAGGGAGCCACTGATAGTACCCCTTGATAGAAAGAGGTATAGCAAAGACGGGTTGACCGAACTGTGTGCATTCGAGAGGCTTACTCATCATAAGGTCTTTTGCAAACAGTCCACTGTAGAGGGCTCCTGCAATGATGTGGCTACCGAAACCGAAGACTCTCTTCCCTTTGATAGTCATCGCCTCTAGGGCTTGACCAGTACGTCCCTTAGTGAGTGGGTGTATGGGGTAGCCTTCGGGTTTGCTTATGCCGACCCAAGCTGCGCCTACATTACTAACTGCCTCCCAGAAGGGGTCTCCAGCCAAAACCTTAGGCAGAGACTTCTCTACCGGCATTAGATAGGATGCTTCTGCTCTAGGACTTGCCCACTCGTCAAAGGTGAAGGTAATCTCCTGAGTCTTCTTCTCTGGCTTTGGCTCTGGATTAGGGTTTGGATTAGGGTTCGGATTCGGATTGGGATTAGGGTTTGGATCTGGATTGGGATTGGGATTAGGATTGGGGTTGGGGTTCGGATCTGGATTGGGATTCGGCTCTGGATTGGGGTTAGGGTTGGGCTCTGGGTTGGGGTTTGGCTTCGGGTTGGGCTTGTAGGTGCCGTTCTCGATGGCGATACGCTTAGCCTTGATAGGATCTTCGCCACTACAACTCATCGTCATGAGGAGTGACAAGGCAAAGAGTAGACTGAGGGTCCAGTAGGTTCGTTTCATATCGTACTGAGTTTACACTAAGATGCGACAAAGGTAATTATTTCCACTTATATAGCCAGGTATCTGCAGATTGCTGGCGCCAAGATTGTCCTAGCTCAGATATTATTGTTATCTTTGCGAGAGAATTGTGTGAGCCACCGCTCGCGCTAGAGGGGCGGGGGCTGTGCACACCCGATGTATGACGACTAACGTATTTAATTTCACATAGAATGAAAAGAGACCAAGAAATCTTTGATCTGATCGAACAGGAGCATCAGCGTCAGCAAAAGGGCATTGAGCTGATCGCCTCTGAGAACTTTGTCAGCGATGAGGTCATGCAGGCTATGGGTAGCTGTATGACCAACAAGTACGCTGAGGGATACCCTGGCAAGCGTTACTACGGCGGTTGCGAGGTCGTGGACAAGTCTGAAAGCCTAGCTATAGAGCGTGTTAAGAAGCTCTTTGGCGCTGAGTATGCCAACGTGCAGCCACACTCAGGTGCTCAGGCAAACATGGCAGTCCTCTTCACCTGCCTCAAGCCAGGCGACACTTTCATGGGTCTAAACCTAGACCACGGTGGTCACCTCTCACACGGTTCGCCTGTTAATAGCTCTGGTATCCTCTACAATCCTATAGGTTACAACCTGAGCAAGGAGACTGGTACGGTCGACTACGACGAGATGGAGCAGCTAGCTCGCCAGCACAAGCCTAAGCTCATCATCGCTGGTGGATCGGCTTACTGCCGCGAGTGGGACTACGCACGCTTCCGCAAGGTAGCTGACGAGATCGGTGCTATCTTTATGGTTGACATGGCTCACCCCGCTGGTCTGATCGCTGCTGGCCTACTCGAGAACCCAGTCAAGTATGCTCACATCGTCACCTCTACGACGCACAAGACTCTACGTGGTCCTCGTGGTGGTATCATCCTCATGGGTAAGGACTTTGAGAATCCTTGGGGTCTCAAGACACCTAAGGGCGCTGTCAAGATGATGTCTCAGCTACTCAACTCGGCTGTCTTCCCTGGCATCCAGGGTGGTCCGCTAGAGCATGTCATCGCTGCTAAGGCTGTTGCCTTTGGTGAGGCTCTTGATCCTTCATTTAAGGAGTATCAGAAGCAGGTGATGAAGAACGCTAAGGCGCTTGGCGAGGCTTTCGTCAAGATGGGCTACAACTGTATCTCTGGCGGTACGGATAATCACTGCCTCCTCATCGACCTACGCTCTAAGTACCCTGACCTAACGGGTAAGGTGGCTGAGAACGCACTCGTACGTGCTGACATCACGGTCAATAAGAACATGGTTCCCTTCGACTCACGCTCTGCATTCCAGACCTCTGGTATCCGTGTGGGTACGCCCGCTATCACGACGCGTGGTGTCAAGGAGGACAAGATGCCATACATCGTCGAGCTCATCGACCGCGTACTGCGCGATCCTGAGAACGAGGCTGAGATAGCTAAGGTGCGTAAGGAGGTCAACGAGATGATGTCTCCACTACCTATCTTTGCTTGGTAAGATAAACTTCACAGAGGCCATGCCTCTTAACCTGATAGAGACTGAATGCAGGGGGAACGCGCACTTAGACTTCTAAGAAGCAGACCCTAGCACTCAGTCTCTTGCTTTTTCCACTATTTGAGTCTGACCAATCCGTTGGCAGGCTCCGTACACACACTTAACCGACACACGAGAGATGCCCACACCACCGTTTAAGTACCAGCCGATGTATCCCGTAGGACCCGATCGGACTGAGTACGAGTTAATCACCTCTGACTACGTGCACACGGTCGACTGCAATGGTCACCAGATGCTCCAGGTCGAGCCTGAGGCGCTACGCATACTTGCGGAGCGTGCTATGCACGATGTAGCCTTCTACCTACGTCCCGCTCATCAGGAGCAGGTCGCATCGATACTGTCCGACCCAGAGGCTTCGGACAATGATAAGTTTGTCGCTCTCACCTTCCTGCGCAATGCCGAGGTGAGCGCTCTGGGGCAGCTCCCCTTCTGCCAAGACACTGGTACCGCCATCATCTTGGGTAAGAAAGGTCAAAACGTCTGGACTGGTGCTTGCGACGAGGAGTACCTCTCGCACGGCGTCTACGACACCTACACGCGCTACAACCTCCGCTATTCGCAAAATGCGCCCCTTGATATGTACCGTGAGGTCAATACAGGGTGCAACCTTCCTGCACAGATCGACTTGATGGCGACCGAGGGCGATGAGTATAAGTTCCTCTTTATCGCTAAGGGAGGTGGATCTGCCAATAAGACTTACCTCTATCAGGAGACCAAAGCACTACTCACGGAGGAGAGGCTCTTCCCCTTCTTAGTTGAGAAGATGCGTTCGCTAGGTACTGCCGCCTGCCCGCCTTATCACATTGCTTTCGTTATCGGAGGCACCTCGGCAGAGGCCAACCTCAAGACGGTCAAGCTCGCCAGTGCTAAGTACTACGACGAGCTACCGACCAAGGGCAACGAGCTGGGACACGCTTTCCGTGATCTAGAGATGGAGCAGCGCCTCCTGGAGGCAACCCACGAGATTGGTCTTGGAGCGCAGTTTGGCGGTAAGTATTTCGCCCATGACATACGTGTGATCCGCATGCCACGCCACGGAGCTTCTTGTCCTGTCGGACTAGGTGTGAGTTGCTCCGCCGATCGCAACGTGCGGGCTAAGATCAATAAGGATGGACTCTGGATCGAGCGGCTGGAGAAGCATCCCGCACGGCTCATCCCCGAATCGATGCGCCACGGCACCGAGGGCGAGGTCGTGAAGGTGGACCTCAACCGCCCGATGGACGAGATACGCAAGCAACTGAGCCAGTATCCTGTCTCTACCCGTCTCTCTCTATCTGGCACTATCGTCGTGGGTCGTGACATAGCTCACGCGAAGCTCAAGGAGCGCCTGGATCGTGGCGAGGAGCTACCTCAGTACATCAAGGATCACCCGATCTACTACGCTGGTCCCGCCAAGACCCCTGAGGGGATGCCGAGTGGCTCTTTCGGTCCCACCACTGCGGGCCGTATGGATCCCTATGTTGATCTCTTCCAAAGCCATGGCGGTAGCCTCATTATGATAGCCAAGGGCAATCGTAGTCAGCAGGTTACGGATGCTTGCAAGGCACATGGTGGCTTTTACCTCGGTAGCATCGGTGGCCCCGCAGCGATCCTAGCGCAGGAGAGCATCAAGCGTGTCGAGTGCCTCGAGTATCCCGAGCTAGGCATGGAGGCGATCTGGCGCATAGAGGTGGAAAACTTCCCTGCGTTCATCCTGGTTGATGACAAGGGCAACGACTTCTTCCAGCAGATCAGACAGTGCGCTGGCTGTCCTCGTGGCTAGCTACACGGCGCAGCGTCACCGCTGAATAAATAAAGAAGAGTAGGAACACACGGACTAGTGCGTTCCTACTCTTCTTGAGTTTGAGGAGTGAGGAAATCTACTTGGAGGTGAGGAGTAGCCTTTGGAGGGCTTGGCGATCGAGCTTGCCATTGTCATTGTGTGGCAAGTGAGACACGAGACGGATCTCTTTGGGGCGGTGGTAGGATGGTAGGAGCTGTTGGCAGGCTTCAGCGAGTGTCTCCATAAAGCTTTCGGAGAGGCTGTCGCCTTCTAGTACGAGTACCAGCTTTTGCCCTAGAGCGGCATCGGCTATCCAGCTGATGACGAGCGGTCTATCTAGAGCCTCGGCGAGTTTTCGCTCAATTGGCTCGGGGCTTATCTTGATTCCGCCACTGTTGATGATGTTGTCGGATCGCCCTACGATGGTAAAGCCACCATCGGGGTGTAGCTCGACGAGATCATGGGTCGTGAGGCTCGGGCCATCGGGGTAAAGCAGCCGATCCTCAATGATGAGCTCGCCTTCGGTGCCCTGGGTGAGGTGAACCCCCTTGAGGGGATAGAAGAGAGGCGAGACGTGAGGTCCGTTGAGCCGTCTCAGTGCGATGTGCGAGATGGTCTCGGTCATGCCATAAGTGGCGAAAGCGGCCACGGGGAGCGCACTGAGCTGCGCCTCCACAGCGGGATGAATGGCTCCGCCTCCGATGATCAGTTGCTCAGCCCGACTGAGCAGTTCACGCTCCGCTGGTACCTCCAGGGTGTGGTGTAGCTGTAGGGGGACGAGGGAGACGAACTGAGGTGCCACGCTGAGCGTCGCTAGTGGATGGCTCGAAGGTGGCACCACGACCAGCTCGGCTCCTGCGAGTAAGGCACGCACCACCATCATCTTAGCGCCTATGTAGCGGAGGTCCATGGCGAGGAGGAGACGCTTGCCCGCTTGGATCTGGAAGTAGCGGTTGCTCCTGAGTCCGCTACGTCGCATGGCAAGCTTCGCTAGCTGAAGCCGTTTGGGCGTGCCAGTCGAGCCGGAGGTTTGGACGGGCACATACTCCTCTTCGCTCCACCACTCCCTGAGGAAGGTGAGCAGTGGCCCTAGCACCGCTCTCCGCTCGGGTGCTAGCCCTCGGGCGAACGGCTCTAAGCTCTCGGCATCTACTCGTGCGCTGTCTATATATAGGTGCTCGGACATGGGCGGGGGATAGGTTAGTACCTCTAACCTCTAATCTCTAACCTCTCTAAAAAACATCTGGTCGCCTACGAGTCGTAGCGTGGAGGGGGTGTTGTTGAGATAGAGAGCTCCTGTGCCAAGCCCTTGCGGGCGGACGATCGGGTACTGGCTGACCCACTGAGCGATGGCGCTAAGCCCCACGTTTGACTCCAGCGCTGAGGTTGCCCACCAGCCGATGCCTCGCTCCTCGGCAAGCTCGATCCACTCATCGACCCCGCTATGAAGCGACGGCTTGAGGATGATGTAGTGCGGCTTGCCCTCGTCTAGTAGTTGCGCCTTGCGCTCTCGGCTGTGGATCCCGATGAGCTCCTCGTCGAGCGCTATGGGGAGTGGCGACGCTGCCGTGAGCTTGGCCAGCTCGTCCCATTGATCGCTCGCAGGGATCGGCTGCTCGATGGAGTGTAGTCGAAAGTCGCTCAGCCTTTTCAGCCGCTCCAAAGCCACCTCTGGGGCAAACGCTCCGTTGGCATCCACCCTCAGCTCCATCTCCTCAGGAGAGAAGTGCTGCCGCACGTAGCGGAGTAGCTCTAGCTCTTCGGAAAAGTCTATTCCGCCGATCTTAAGCTTCAAGCATCGGAAGCCTTGCGCTAGCTTAGCTTTGATCTGCTCGTACATATAGGCTTTGTCGCCCATCCAGATCAACCCATTGATCGGGATACCCAGCTCGCCACGGGTGAAAGGGGTATCGCAAAAGGGCTTTTCCGACCCCTCCTCACTACTGTGGCCAGCAGCGATGAAGCTGTTAATCGCAGTGGCTAAGCCAAAAGCGATGGAAGGGTAGGGGCGTAGCGAAGCCACGTCAAACCGATCGGGAGCTTGCGCCATCTGACCCACCAGCTGCTCCAGTACAGCCTGATAGTTGGGCAGATCATCGCAACTGAGTTGAGGCATCGGGGCGCACTCGCCACAGCCCACATGACCTGCCTGCTCAAGGCTCTGGAGGCGTAGGTAGTAGACCCGCTTCGTCTCGTACTCGCCACGGGAGGTCTTGGCGGGGCGACGGAAGCGCAGGGTGTACGGCTCCACGCTAATGGTCAGTCGCTCAGCTATCTGTGGCAGCAGTGCAGGGAGGTGAAGGATGCTCTCGTGTGGTGACATCGGTCGCTAGGGAAACTTAGGGTACTGCTCAAAGTTGGGCTTGCGCTTCTCCAGGAAAGCGTTCTTACCCTCCTGCGCTTCGTCCGTGAGGTAGTAGAGGAGCGTCGCATCGCCCGCCAGCTCTTGGATACCTGCCTGACCGTCCAGCTCGGCATTGAGACCCGCCTTGATCATGCGAAGGGCGAGCGGACTCAGCAGCATCATCTCTTCTGCCCACTGCACGTACTCATCTTCTAGTTGGTCGAGAGGCACCACTTTGTTGACCAGCCCCATGTCGAGAGCCTCCTGAGCGGAGTATTGGCGGCAGAGGAACCATATCTCACGCGCCTTCTTTTGTCCTACGACACGAGCCAGATAAGAGGAACCAAAGCCCGCATCAAAGCTACCCACACGGGGTCCCGTCTGCCCGAAGATAGCATTCTCCGAAGCGATCGAGAGGTCGCACACCACGTGGAGGACATGTCCGCCACCGATGGCGTAACCATTGACCGCAGCGATGACTGGCTTGGGGATACTGCGGATCTGCTTCTGCACGTCTAGGACGCTCAGGCGAGGCACGCCGTCCTTGCCAATGTAGCCACCCCGACCCTTGACGTTTTGATCTCCGCCAGAGCAAAACGCTTTGTCGCCAGCGCCCGTCAGGACCACCACGTTGATGCTCTGATCCTCACGACAGATGCGCAGAGCGTCGCTCATCTCGGCCGTCGTAGTTGGCGTAAAGGCGTTGCGGTAGCGCTCACGATTGATCGTGATGCGAGCGATGCCGTTGTAGTAGTCAAAGAGGATATCTTCGTACGCTTTGAGGGGCTTCCACACCCTTTGGTTCTTTTCACTCATAACTCTTCTCTTGGTTGTAATTGCTTGAAATAGGTCTGTAGTTCGGCGATCTCATCCTCTGAGGAGACGAAAGCCTCGAGGATGCGGGGACGCTTGGCGGGTCCGACGAAGTAAGCCATCGTCTCCTCCAGCTCGCCCGCCTCGTGCACCGATAGGTACTCCCAGCCACAGCTCTCCGCCCAGCCCTGCGCTTGCAGCTGATGCTCGGCGGTGATGTAGCGTCGCGACAGCGGGTCCATCTCTAAGGTCGGCAGGCTCTGGAAGATGCTCCCTCGCTGGTTGTTGAGCAGGAGCACCCGCACGTTGCTCCCCACCTCGGGGAGCCCCAGCGCATTGAGATCGTAGAAGAAGCTCAAGTCCCCGATAACGATGAAGTGGCGCTCCTCGGTTCTCTGGCGGGCAAAGCCTAAGGCGGTCGAGAGCGAGCCCTCTATGCCACTGGTGCCTCGATTGCAAAGCGTGAGAAGCCGACGAGGCTTGCGGAAAAGCTCCGCATAGCGCACCGACGAACTGTTCGCCAGGTGTAACACGCAGGGCTCTTCGGGGAGCTGATTCAGAAGGTTTCCCACCACGGCCAGAGAACTGTAGCGTGGCGTCGGTGACGGCAGCCGATCAATTCGCTCCCGCCACTGAAGGGCGTAGGGAGAGCTAGCGTGACCAGCCAAGCCCTGCGCCATTATTTCAAGGAATGGCCCGACAGGAGCTGTGATCAGCTCGGTGAGACTGCAAAAGAGATCCACCACACTGGGATCAGGCGACAGGTGCCACGTCTCCCGTGGCGGATAGTTGCGCAAGTACTGCTTTATCTTGTTGGAGACGATATGCCCGCCGAGGGTGATCAGCAGGTCAGGCTGCAGGGCTCGTCGATCCGCCTCGCTGAGAGACGCTAGGAGCGCATCGAGCGAACAGATTGTCACGGGCCTATTGGAGAGCGACTCGCCGATGCAGAGGAACTGCTCCCGCAAGCTTTGCGGAAAGACCGCCCCTGCGCTAGTCGTAGCTGTCCAACTCTCCTGTCCTACCAATATCATCTTGCGCTCGAACGTGGCGAGCCTCTCTAGCAACGGCTTGACCGCCTGCGCATCCACACCACACGGACAGCACTGCTTGATATGGCGTCCTGACTGCATTCCGATGGGTCGTCTATCGCTTGGATCAGACTGTTGCTCTGCTGGAGTTGGCGGAAGCAAAGATACGCTCGGGTCGCTGATCGGGACATTGATCTGCACGGGACCTGGGAGCGGAGCCAGCGCTACGAGGAGCGCCTCGTTGATTAGACGGTTGCAGTACCACCGCTCCTCATCGGTGTGTGGCTCGGGGAGCTGTACCGCTTTGCGCACCAGTGAGCCGAAGAGTCCTGGCTGAGGAAGCGTTTGCCCAGCCCACTGCCCGATCCATCGCTCGGGTCTATCGGCCGATAGGATAACCAGCGGGACACCCTGATAGTAAGCCTCAGCGACTGCTGGGTGAAGGTTTGCTACCGCCGTGCCAGAGGTGCAGCAGACCACGACCTCTCTATGCGTGGCGAGTGCCAAGCCAAGGGCGTAGAAGCCAGCGCTGCGCTCATCGATGATCGAGTGACAGGTCGCCCTCGTGAGGTAGTGGCTGAGTGCATGCACGAGTGGCGCATTGCGACTGCCAGGGCAGAGCACCACGTCACGCACACCGTGTGCTTGAAGCAGAGCGATTAGTTCGCTGATCACAAGATCATCCATCGGTATCATTGCGCTCCTTCCTCCTTTACCTTATAAGACTATGTATTGCCGAGAGCTTGTGCAGGACCTCCTGCCATTCGCTCTCGAGGCTTGATCCACGCACGATGCCGCCTCCCGCATAGAGCCGTAGAGCTTGCTCGGGAAGCAATTGCAGACAGCGTATCTGGACAAAGAGATCAACCCGTCGCTCAGGCTCGTACCACCCCAGAAAGCCTGCATAGTAAGAGCGCTCTGCAGACTCCTCCTCGAGGATCAGACGTTGCGCCACTCGCTGGGGCGTGCCACAGACGGCTGGCGTGGGGTGAAGACGCTCCGCCAAGGTAATCGGCGCGTAACCCTCGGGGAGTTGCAAAGCGAAGCGAGCCTGCAAATGTTGTAACTGCCCCGTCGTTGTCGTCTCCACATCAAGCGCCTGGTAGGGAATCCCCTCCTGCTCCAGTAGCTCTCCGATGAAGCGCTGTACATAGTGATGCTCCCGCCGATTCTTCTCACTCCAGACGGACGGCTCGCCATCCGCCTGCCGAGGCATCGTCCCAGCCAGTGCCACCGTCTGCCAGTCGGCACCGTCCCCTCGGAGGAGCATCTCTGGCGTGGCGCAGAGCCACAGCCCCGACTGAGGCGTGTAGCAGAGCGACACGAAAGCATTCGGGTAGTGTGTCAAGGCTTTGTCAAAGGCGCCAACCACTTGTGCCGTAGCGATGCTGGGCAGTTCGACAAGGTGCGCCAAGACAAGCTTCTCCGCCATCCCGTCCTGCAGATGCTCCATAAAGCGAGCGAAAGTAACACGGTAACTATCGGGTAAAGCCTGCGGTATCGGAGCCACAGGCGGAAAGCTCTCTAGCTCTGCCTCATCACATGCCGCAAGCTGTAGCACGCTTGCCCCTTGCTTCCCCTGCTCCTCTTCGATCCAGAGCATCGGCGTCTCGATCGTCACCGCAAAGGGTGCCATCAGAAAGCCCGCCAAATGCTTCTTCCACTCTCTCAGCTCCTCAGTCGTAGTCGCCACAGCCCTAGCCTCGTTCTGTAGCCCAATCTCATGCACCGTACGACCTTCGCCAGGTAGGCGAAAGCAGGCGAAAGGTGCACGACGATTCATTCGCTCCGCCACCAGCGTGACCAGTTCGTCACAACTACAGCTCCTACCTTTTAGCTCCTTATGAGATCTCTTACTCAGCACAGCATTTACCTCCGTCGAGTGCCTGGGGGCAAACCCTTTTACCTCTTGCCCAGCTCTCGGATCACTGCGACAATGCGCTGCAAATCCTCCTCCGTCACCAGTGTACCACTAGGCAGGCAGAGCCCACGGTCAAAGAGTCGCTCACTTGTACCATCGACATAGCGAGGCGCCTCGGCAAAGACTGGCTGCAGGTGCATCGGCTTCCATAGCGGACGGCTCTCGATAGCCTCAGCCTCTAGTCGGAGTCTCAGATCCTCACGGGTGAAGCCCGCTTTCTCAGGATCCACTAAGACGCAGCTAAGCCAGTAGTTGCTATCGTACTCCTCCGTGGGGGCGCACTTCACCTCGACACCAGGGCAGTCAGCCAGCAGGGCGCAGTAGCGGGCGTGGTTGTGCCGACGCTTAGCCACATGCTCATCAAGGACGAGCATCTGCCCACGGCCTATCCCCGCCGATATATTGCTCAGGCGGTAGTTATAGCCGATGTGCGTGTGCTGATAGTGTGGCGCATTGTCACGAGCCTGCGTTGCGTAAAAGAGGACACGCCTAGCCGCTTCTTCACTAGGACAAACCAAAGCTCCACCACCCGACGTGGTAATCATCTTATTGCCATTGAAAGAGAGCGCTCCGTAGCGACCTAGCGTACCGCACTTGCGCCCCTTATACTCAGATCCGAGCGCCTCAGCAGCATCCTCTAGGACAGGGATGTCGTACTCCTCAGCGATCGCCAGTATCTCGTCCATCTTAGCGGGCATGCCATACAGATGAACGGGTATGATCGCCTTAGGCTTGTGTCCCGTCTGAGCGATGCGATCCTCGATAGCTTGACGTAGTAGCGTGGGGGACATGTTCCACGTGTCAGGCTCGCTATCAACGAATATAGGCTTAGCCCCCTGATAAGTAATCGGGTTGGCCGAGGCAGCAAAGGTAAAGCTCTGACAGATCACCTCATCATCACGCCCCACGCCCAGCATGACCAGTCCTAAGTGCAGAGCAGCCGTGCCAGCGCTGAGTGCTACGACATGCTTGCCTGGCGCTCCGAGGTAGCGAGTCAAGTCCTCCTCGAAGCCATTGACATTAGGTCCCAGAGGCACCACCCAATTGGTGTCAAACGCCTCTTGTATAAACTCCTGCTCTCGTCCTCCCATCTCAGCGAGTGAGAGCCAAATCTTCTTCTGCGCCATACTTGTTAGCTCTGATTTAGTTGCCTACAAATGTAATGAAAAAGGGGCTTACCTCAAGCTTTGTGGTCCTAAGACTCTCGCTCCATCTTCACGTGACATCCAGCAAGGTGATGATCACAATTCATCGGGTGCCTGATATGACATGCAGATGAGAGGATCCCTCGGTGGCTTGTAAGACATACATACTCAACGCAAATGAAACTGTTGCAAAAGTCAACAGTCTCACAATCTTGCTTGCAAGATTGTCCTGACTTTGCAGAAAGGATGAAGCGCAAGGCGCTGAGGGTGAGGTCTGAAGGGAGCATACCTCCGTATGTGAACGAAGCCGAATCCCGAAAGCAACACAGCGATTCGCCTTTATGCAATAGTCTCCAAATGGATCTCTTTACATTGTCAATGACAGTGCAAAGGTAATAACGCAGACCGTAGACGCTGCGCTCAGGTGCCCCCATCATCATGCTACAACATGCAAATGTCTCAACAGATCGCAAAGAAGAGCGACGCCACAACTGATCCAAACTTGTAGGACACAAGCTCCACACCACCCCTACAGTTGGCATACACCAACTACTACACGATATTCGTTGTGTAGTCTAGGCTAGTGGGAGGAAGAGCCCGTCAGACGTATCCTCCGACCAACGTCCCCCCCCCGCTACCTTATTATATAGGAAACGATGAGTAGGCTCTCAAGTCTATTATCTAGTGAAGAAAGTCTCCAGAGAAACGACCGCCCCCCTTCAACTGCCAACAGCCAACAGCCAACAGCTCCCCACACTTATGAAGTTGGTCTTACAGATGTGGTTAAGAGATACTATAAGCTGTCTATGATTTAAACTTGATAGGACGAGCGGGACACCCCACAACAACGCAGTCTGCAGGAATGTCTTTTGTCACTACAGCACCTGCTCCTATCGTTGTGTTTTTTCCTATGGAGATACGATTGATGATCGAAGAGCTTGTACCCATGTAGACTTCCGCTCCGATATGAGTCTCTCCAGAGATGTTTACTGAAGGCATAAAAGAGCAGAAAGGCTCTATGACAGCGTCATGCCCGACCGTACAGCACAGGTTCAGCAGCGTAAAAGCACCAATAGTTATATCACAGGTGAGGATCGTCCCAGCACAGCAGAGAACGCCCTCACCAATAGAGACACTCCTCTCGTCTAGGATCGTAGCATCAGGACTGATCAGCGCAGGAAATGAGAGGTGCTGCTTGTTAAGTCCGTCATAGACTTTGCGTCTTGTGCTTGAGTCGCCAATAGCGATTGCTACATCAAGAGACTCTTGCTGAGCGTTGAGATCCTCCACTTTGCCCAGTATGGGTAGTCCATGAATAAGCTTTCCGCATTCCGCACCATCATCGTAAAATCCCTTGACACGCCACCGAGGCTCCTCCTTATTAACAGATTGTATAAGTCCTAAGATCTCTCGCCCCAGTCCTCCAGCTCCGATTATTACAATATCCTTCATAGTCTCTCTATCCTTCAAATGGCTCCATGGTGTCACAGCTAGCAGAGCTGATCCCCTCTTTTCTCAAGACCTTGACAACGGTACGCCATATAATAATACAGTCAAGACGAAAAGAGAGATGATCTACGTACCAAACGTCCAGGGCGAACTTTCTCTCCCAGCTTATCGCATTACGACCAGACACTTGTGCCCAGCCCGTAATGCCAGGCCTCTCTTTGTGGCGGCGCCGTTGTGATGCACTATATAGAGGTAGATACTGTACCAAGAGTGGTCGTGGTCCGATAAAAGACATATCTCCCTTGAGAACATTCCACAGTTGAGGCAGCTCATCGAGCGAGGTCTTGCGGATGAAGCGACCAACAGACGTAAGTCGCTCCCCATCGGGAAGCAGATTGCCCTCCGCATCTCGCTCATCGGTCATACTCTTGAACTTGTAGAGCTTAAAGATTCGCTCGTCCTTGCCTGGGCGCTCCTGCGTGAAGAACGGACCTGCACCCTTATTAGCAAAGTGCAGCCACACCGTCACCACCAGTAGCAGTGGCGACAGCACAATCAGCATAATGAGAGCTCCTATGAAGTCCAATATGCGCTTGATATACTTTCTATAGATCATATTCATTATTAGGCAGGCTCGAGCCACTACAAAGATAACGCTTCCTATGCGAACTGTTATAGTCTAAAATCTACGCGAAGTGGCTACTTAGCATCCCCTGTCAAGCTTCGATACATCTCCAGCGTTGCCTGCCATACATCCTCCTGCTTATAGCGAGAGGCGATCAGAGGGCGAGCGTTCTGCTGGCAGTGTGTGTAGAGAGCTTTATCCTCAATCATACGCTTCATGGTCTGATATAGTGCTACTGCATCGTGAGACGGAATGATCAGCCCATTCTCTCCCTCTATGATGATTTCGTTGCAACCATTGATGTCGGAGACAACGCAGGGGAGACCCATAGCACCAGCTTGCATTACAACATTGGGAAAGCCCTCCCGATAGGAGGGGAAAGCCAGTGCATCAGCTACGGCAAACCAAGGGCGCACATCATTTTGCCACCCTGCACAGTAGATAGCTGGGTGACTCTGTATCGTATGATAGACATCCTCAGGTAGTGGGTCTAGCTCCTGCTCGAAGTTGCCTACAAGTAGCAAGCGAGCTTCGGGATGTTCTTGTTGCAGACGGGTGAACGCCTCCACCAGCTCACAGATCCCCTTATCTCTCACGATCCGTCCCACAAAGATAAAGGTGAAGCTCTCCTCAGAGAAGCTCGTCTCAGACTTAGCTTGACTCAGCAAGCTTATAGGTATGGCACTCTCATCATAGTATGCCAAGTCAATTCCGTTAATGTTCCCATTGTGCAGCTTTTTAAGAGGCTTCCTTGTAATATGCTCGTCAAGCAGTGTCTTTGCCACCCCATCGCCCTCTGGGATTACTTTGGTACTGAAGCGACAGGTGATACGCTCCATAGTGATAAGCAGCCAGCGAAAGAAGCCCTTTGCCGTTTGGAAGCGGAGCCCAGTCACCGTATAGATGCGATGTGGTACGCGACACCACCAAGCAGCAGTTATGCCAAGGAGAGATGCCTTAGGGGTATTTGCATGGACTACATCAGGTTTTTCCCTTCTGATGAGCTTAATCAACTCAAAGAGAGCTCTTACATCATTTGAGATAGAGATAGAACGTACGAGGTGAGGAGTAATCACGGTCTTTATCCCCTCTCTTATTGAAGCTTCATTTGCACGTTCTTCGGGTAGACCGCTCACCCCTACTACTTCGTAGCCATTATCACTCATATATTTCAGTTGCCCCTTAATAAGCTGATACGATATAGAGGAGGTGAGGATGCGTAGGATCTTCATAGCTTAGATAGGCTCTTCAATTAGTGCTTTGAGTTGCTTGTATATAGATGGTAGAGTATATTGCTCTGCTCTTTCTAAAGCTTTTTGGGAGTAGAAGTTTCTTTGCTCATAGTGATCTGAAAGATAATTCACTGCACTTACGAGGCCTTTAGTATCGCTGACATTGATCATGAGACCATACTTTGCGAGAGCAAAGCCCCCTTGTTCTATATCAATTGGTTCATTTTCATTGAGCATTTCCAGCGGTCCAGACAAGCAGTTGGTAGCAATCACGGGCAAGCCAACGCTCATTGCTTCGAGCAGGACGTTGGGAAACCCCTCCGATATAGAGGATAAGACGAATAGTTCGCCCTGTTTGATCTCGTCTAATACATGCTTAGTATTACCAGGTAGTGACACACGATCTGATAGACCTAGCTCCGCCAGAGTACGTTCGTACTCTGAGCGCAAGCCACCTTCTCCCCAGATAGTGAGCCTATGATCTGGTAGGTGACGCAACGCTTGAAATAGCAAAGTATGGTTCTTGATGGGGGAAAATCTTCCTACAGATACGATGCGAGTCGGGTACTCCCGAGAAACGTTGTGTCGCTCTTTAGGCAGTTCTATGGGATTATAGATTACACTCATAGGTAATGTGAGATGAAAGTGCTCTCGGAGATCCTTGTTGATATGCTCTGAGTTAGAGAATAGCGTATCTGCTCTATTGTATGCCCATCGGAGTAGCACTCTGCCAGCCCATCCTTTTACTCCCTCTCGGGCATACTCTATAGAGGCATAGTTGCGTTCGCTAATTATAAACCGTATGTGAGGGAAGAGGGGAGCTAAGATCCCTGACACGACATTGGGTCTATAGAGAAAGGAGAGCGATATATCTGGTCTTGTCTTCCTTAGAAAGCGGGCATAAGCTAAGATCCCCTTAGGGATACTGCAGAGTCTCCGCAACCAATTGTTTTGAGAGCTTGGGTATAGCGAGATAATCTTTACACCATCGGGAATCGGATGATGTATGCTGTCATAGAATAGGAATAGAGTTACCTCGTAATCTTTTATCAACTCCTTCAGGAAGAGCGAAATTACTTTTTCAGCTCCTCCTGCTCCCATTGACATTGCGAAAATAGTTAGTTTCTTCATAGTGAAGTGGGCTTAAGAGGATATGAAGTATGATTGTGAAGAGTTTTTTTATTGCTAGCAGATTTAGCCAAAACTATGATTAGAAGAATCATAAAGTAGGGAAAGAAGTTGTTCTTTTCTCTCTGTGCGAGTCCCAAGTTGTAAATTAAGTAGCTAAGGAAAAGGGAGCTAACCCAAAATCCGTAAAAAGCAAACCACAAGAACTCCTTCATCGAGCGATGGTTCTTGAGTGAAGTAAGGCAGCTTTTAAAGCGGTAAGCGACTAGAAAAAACAAAACCAACCAGATAGAGTTTTCTAGGGAGGCCATCGCAGATGTTATATTGTGTGCTTCAAATATGAAGGGACGAAACATAAACGACACCCACTTTACAATAATGTTTTGACCTTGGAGATTTATATCTGACCCAGTATTACCATAATAGGAAGCTGTCGCAGACTCCATCTCTATCAAGCGATCTGATAACCCCTGACCATCTTCTGTGCCAATATAAGTGGAGAGAAAGGGTGCTGCTAAAATCAGTATAGTGGCGACAATAGCACTTAAGAAAATCTTTCTTATCGCATTTCCCTTACTTGAAGATAAAATCAAAGTAGCAAAGTAGGCGACTAGACCAAAGAGGAGAATGTGAGGACGAATAAAAAAAAGCAAGATGAGGGGCATTGCCATTTTCAAAAATCCTCGCTTGTAATACACCAAGTAGATGACGGCAACTACGCCAGTAAAGGCAATGCTGTCCTTGCCTATAGCTACAGACCAATAGTGCATATTGGGAAGCAGGAAGAGCCAAAACCAACGACTCCACCTTCCTTCATTTAGGGAGATACAAATCTTAAAAAGCCATGTTATTCCCATCAATCCCCAAAGGGAAAATGGCCAATATAAGGCGAAGAATTTAAGACCAAACAAAGAAGTCAATATATGCACTATGAGGTAAACCATAGAAGTCCCTGTATACCCCATATCTATCGAGTATGCTAGACCTCGCTCATAGTATGCCGTAGCATCTGCTATGTTGTGCAATGAATATAAATAGTAAATCAGTGTGAAGGTGATATGCTCTAGAATAAACAGAGCCAGCACAGTGTTGAATCTCCGATCTCTTAAGCGATGGTGCCGATAAAAAAAGACACAAAATACAATGGTAAGAAAGCCGACGAATACATCGCCAACGTTGGTTCCTAAGAGGATATCAGTATTGATATTCATGGTGTTTTGGTGAATAAGTGATTGCTAAGGAGGTCTCAGGATGTCACTATTTGTAGATCACACTTTTCTATTGATGTAGCCTATTGCCCCATCGTAGGATATGATTCTTGCTGGGACTCCACCCACTACTGCATTATCAGGGACATCGTGTGTTACCACTGCATTAGCACCAATAGCTACATTATTTCCAATCGTCACCCTACCTACAATTTTTGCTCCTGGGCCTATGTAGACCTCGTTGCCAATAGTCGCGGCTCCTTTTCTTTCCCCCCTATTAGCGTATCCTATAGTTACACCTTGCGAAATGTTGACGTTGTCTCCAATTGTAGCAAGAGGAGAGACCACAATAGTTCCAAAGTGTCCAATATAGAATCCCTTACCGATACTAGTAGATGGGGAAATCTGTATCCCATAGCGCCTTTGCAGCATCATTACTCTAAAGCGTAAATAGTAGTATGCTATTTTTTTTAGCCCCTTGCCATTGCGGTAGCTACTCGCAAGCCTCATATAGGTCATATATCGAAAGCCTGGAGTCAAGAAAAGGTGTCTCAGAAAACTTTTTACAGAGTGGCTCTCGGTATAACGATATAAATCTGATAATATCAATTGGTGTGTTGTCATATCACTCATTGTTACTCTAAGTTTGCTATAAGGAAGCTCTCGGAGACGGCTCCGAGAGCTTTTCTTTCGTTAGGGACTAGATGCCGATATTGTCTTCTTCGTTAGTCCCAGGGTTGCTACCACCTCCTGCATTGGGGTCGGTTGTTCCGCCACCAGCGTTGGGATCAGTGCCTGCGTTGCCTAATTTCTTTTGGGTGTAGGGGTTGAAGACCGCTACACGGAGGCTGTCTTTCGCTTCCTTCAGATGGAAGCTGAGTCCGAATTGTACTTTGGACTCCTTGAGGATGGAGGCGTTGACCTCCTCGGGTGTCTCTACAAACTTGCTGGCAGTATTCATTCTGAAGGTACCAATCTGTCCGAGCTGGACAGTGTTGCCCTCAGCGAGCTCACGCTTGAGGTAGTAGGCTAGGCGGTCGATAGCGTTTCGCACATCACCTGTCGTGAGGCTACTCATCTCAGCAATGTCTTTGATGACTTCCTCAAAGGGGATGACACGTGTTTTGTCTGCTTGGGCATAGTACATCGTCTTGCCCTTGTGTTTGCCGATTTTCAGCTATCGGCTCTTCAATTGAAAATTGATCATCGCATCAAATGGTTAAAATGTTAATGGTACTCTATGAAATACTTTTCCTGCTATCCTCTTCGAGTAGATAGTATCGTCTCCTATAAGGATAGTATCGTCTCCTTAACGACTTCTTTGGGGTCGTATTTCACGACTTCGTTGCAAAGATAACTATTTCCCATTATAGCAATATCCTTTTACATTAGGAGCTTATCAACACTTATCGCCATCGACCTCTGTCACCTTGCTAAGGACTTCTTCCGCCTATACTGGAGGAATACCCCTCCACCCATCAAGACTCTTGCAAAGGAGAGATTGATTGCAGCCCCCAAGATGCCCAAATACTGAATCATAGGATAAGCCAGCACAAAGCATATCAGGGAGGCTATAAGTGTATTGCTCATTACGGCCTTGTCATGCCCTTTGGCGATGAGGTAGTTGACGCCATACACATCATAGAATACTATTCCAAGCACCCCGAGCATTAATATAGCTAGAATCACAACGTTTCCCTCAAGGGGCATATTGAGGTAGAGGAAGACAAGTCTTGCCAAGAGGATAGGAGCTAAGCAGTACACGAAGCCTACGACAAGCATACTACGGCTGTAGACTCGGAAGCGACTATGGTTACGAACAATATTGGGGAAGATGGCTCTTGTGAAGAGGTCGGTCAAGGTCACGAAGATATCTGCAATCTTCCTAATGGCATAGTAGATACCCACGGTGGAGATCGGTGCTAGCAGCCCTAGGATGAAGCCACTCGTATTGTTGTACAGAGTGGGTACAAACTGATTAACAAAGATAGGAAAGTCCTCTTTTAGCATCCTCGTGATATGCCTAAGGCGACACAATCTGAACTTTAGTCCCAATATACGTTTTAGCAGGTAGTGGCTAATGATAGCACACACAATATAGGCGAGGGAGAGGGATAGCGGATAGATCCAAAGGTCGCCCTTGTCATGTATGAACGCAAAGACCGCAACAAGAAAGATAAGACGTAGCCCCGTGTTTAAGAGGGCGATGAACTTCATCCGCTCAATGCCTTGATACATCCAGTCAGCTAGGAGAGCTCCGCCCCATATCATCGGAATGAATAGAATGTATAGCGTCGCATACGCTCTAAATGAGGGTATGGTAAACACTAGTATTACTATGAGTAGAGAGGATATGAGGCAAAGAAATGCTCTTGTAGAGTTGACAACCGTGTAGATGTACTGCAGTCGGTGCTTGCTGTGCTTATTTGCCGCTACAAATCTCGTCCCTGTAAGGCTAAAGCCATAGTATGCAAAGCTGAGGAAGTAGTTGATCAAAGCAAGGACAAACATAATCTGCCCATAACCATCAGCCCCAATCACCCGCAATAGATAGGGCAACGTAAGAAGTGGAATGAGAAAGTCCACCCCCTTCAAGAGAAAAAGAAAGAGGAAGTTTCCCGCAACTACCTTGTTCTCCTCACTCAGAGCTTTCTTTATCCTTGACGGAGTCACTGCTACTTGATTGTTTAATTTACTGGACACTACACACCCTATTCTATCTACTCTAGGATTATCTTAAGTACTTGTTGCATAGCCCTTTCTGTGATACGACCTTGATCGAGGTTGGCATTGAGCTCCACAATGTCTACAGACTTCACAAGATCCGACTGCATACATAGCCTAATGAGTGTGTAGGCGAGAGCGGGGGGGATACCTTTTTTTTCAGGTACGCCTGTGCCAGGTGCATACTCGGGGTCAATCACATCCACATCAAAGCTGAGATGGATATGGTCGATACCTTTGCGCTTGATGTCAGAGAGAATATCAACGATAACCTCTGCGGGATCTGAGGCGTTGAGCTGCTCGGAGCTACGGATGTACATATTGAGCTTAGCAGCCATCTCTATCTCCCCAGGATCTAGAGCTCTAGCTCCCAAGAAGTAGATGTTTTGAGGCTTTAAAAGCGGACTTACGCCCCAAAAATTAGCGATGTCAGCCTCTCCATATCCCATAAGATAGGAGAGATGCATACCGTGCATATTGCCCGTACCTGAGGTAATCTCCGTGTTGAAGTCTCCGTGTGCATCGATATAGATGACAGCAAAGTTGTCAGCTCCCTTAGTTAAGCCAACTCCAGCAATACTACCGAATGCCATCACATGATCTCCTCCCACACATAGAGGAATATGTTGTTGCGCTATCGAATGCATAACTCGCTCAGCTAAGGGGCGAGATGCAGTTAAGATAGGCTTGAGATACTTGATCTTAGGGTGTGAAGCAAACTTCTCCTCTATAATAGCAGCTCTTGGCGTGCAGGGTAGGTCACCCAAGTCATTTACGTGATGCTTAGCGGAGGTATAGCAACCATCCCGCCTAAGAATAGACGGGGTTAACTCGTTGCCATCTTTATCGCAACCTAAGTTGATGGGGTAACCTATGACATCAAATGTTTTCATGCTGTACCCTCTTTACTATACGAGACAGCTTTGATAACTTCTTCCATCATCCAGTATACGCCATTAAACGGCTCACGATGATGCTCTCCATCACGAGTCCAGTATCCATGCTCAAACTCATCCTCATCCAGTCCGTAGCAATAGGATACTTCTATCAGATATAACTCTCCAGACTCCTTCTCTCTGACAATGTCGAGAGCTACGGACTGTACTTCTAGTTTATCATAGCACTCAAAGGCAAACTCAACAACGTCTTGCGGAATTAGAGATGCGTCATACCTATCATCATGCCCTCCAGAAGCTCTGAAGTCACCTTCTCTACACATACGCACCATAGCTATTGCCTTATTGTTTGCGATCTCCAATCTATAGTCAAACCCTTCATTGGGGATAAACTCTTGAAAGTAAGCATAGCCCTTATGCCGTGGCAGTAAGTGTCCTCCCTTAAGCTTCGGGAAGAGATAGAGAGCAATGTACTTAGCGACATCATAAAGGCGACCTTTGCCCTTGAGGAAGTTCTGCCACTGGGTCTTTGCAGAAAAGAGAGGATTAGAGGGGGGATAGCCCCGCCCGAAAGCCTTGCGAACAAATCTCCTCGCCTGCTTAGCGGAGCGTGCTAGCCTTACATTGGCCGAGCCTGCTCCGCCTCTGAGCTTAAACACCTTAGGGAAGTCTGTCGTCTCAATCCACTCATAGGCACTCTTCTTATCATAGAATACCCATGACTTGGCAGCTTGCACCCCTAAAGCCTCAAAGAGGTACTTCTGCCCCACCTTGTCATCAAAGTGCCAACCTGTTCTAAAGTTGGGGAAGACGACCTTGCCGGCCTGCTCGAGGGAGAATAGGAGCTGCTTGGCGAAGAGGACATCTCTGTAGTGCCAATGAAGGTGATGCCACATAAACGCATCGCAATCACTTACCTGCTCAATGATGTCTGTGTCGTATGGGTTGATCGCTTTGTAAGCGATGTTGTGTTCCTTGCAGTACTCAATCCAGTGGTCGGAGTAGCTGCCTTTGCAGTTTGCTATAGCTATCTTCATATGGCTTCTATATAATAATGTAGTTGCAATTACTAGCTTACTCTAGATGGGACTTTACATACCACTGGACAAAAGCTCTCAATCCCTCTCTTAGAGACGTATTGGGCTTAAATCCAAAATCTTCCTCTAGAGGAGTTGTGTCGGCATAGGTAATCGGAACATCTCCAGGCTGCATGGGGACAAGCTTTGTATGGGCTGCGAAATCATAATCCCTCGGCAAAGCCCTCGCCTTGACAAGTTCTTCCTGCAGTGTCTGAACGAAGTCCAATAGGTTTTCGGGATTGTTATTGCCAATGTTATACACCTTATAGGGAGGAATGGGTAGCCCATCCTCTCCGACCTTCCTCTCTGGAGCATGTCGCATAATGCGAATAATGCCCTCGACGATATCATCTATATAGGTAAAGTCTCGCTTGCAATTACCATAGTTAAAGATCTGTATAGTGCCGTCATTTAGTAATGTCTCAGTAAACCCGAAGTAGGCCATATCGGGACGCCCACAAGGACCATAAACCGTAAAGAATCGCAATCCCGTGGCAGGGATATTAAAGAGCTTACTGTAAGCGTGTGCCATCAGTTCGTTGCTTTTTTTCGTTGCTGCGTATAGGCTCACAGGGTTGTCTACCTTGTCATCTACACTATATGGAACTTTAGTATTAGATCCATAAACACTAGAAGAAGAGGCATAAATCAGATGATCCACTCCAGACTTCAGCCCATCATAGCTGTGCCTACAAGCCTCTAGAATATTGAAAAAGCCAATGAGATTGCTCTCAATATAAGTATCAGGATGCGAAATACTATATCGTACTCCAGCTTGAGCAGCTAAGTTGACTACGACAGAGGGGCGATATTGTGCAAATAATTGCTCTACCACTTCCTTGTTAGCAATAGAGGCTTCAATGAAAACGAACCTATCTCCGTATTCAATCAAATCCTTCAATCGCTCCTTTTTTAGTCTTATATCATAGTAGGAAGTGAGGTTATCTACACCTATTATCTTGATGGAGACGAAATCATTGAGCAATCTCTTCGCCAAAGCCCCCCCGATAAAACCAGCTACTCCAGTGACTAAGACTGTTCTACTGGTTAATTCTAAATTATAATCTAACATACTCTTTGTCGTAGCGAATCAGCACTTGTTGTTAATCTCGATGGTATAAATCTCTAGTATAGATTTTGTCATAGACATCACTTAATTGACTGTCATACCGATTGGCTATTATAGTAGAGGACTTTCTCTTGAACTCCTCTAAGTCATTGACAACAAGGCTACCAAAAAAGGTCGTTCCATCTTCTAAAGTAGGTTCATAGATAATGATGTCAGCACCTTTCGCCTTTATCCTCTTCATCACGCCTTGAATAGATGAGTGTCTAAAGTTATCACTTCCAGTCTTCATTGTCAATCTATAAACCCCCACTACACACTTTTTCTCTCTTTCAGGATCAAAGGCGTCACCATCGTAGTCGTAATATCCCGCCTTTTTGAGAATTTGATTAGCAATGAAGTCCTTTCGAGTTCGATTACTTTCCACAATAGCAGTCATCATATTTTGCGGTACATCCGTGTAATTGGCTAGGAGTTGCTTAGTGTCTTTAGGTAGGCAGTAACCGCCATAACCAAAGGAAGGGTTATTATAGTGAGATCCAATACGTGGGTCAAGCCCTACACCTTCAATGATTGACAGCGTATCAAGCCCCTTCAACTCGGCATATGTATCTAGCTCATTGAAGAAGCTAACGCGTAAAGCTAGGTAAGTATTGGCAAAGAGTTTAACTGCTTCTGCTTCCTTTAGCCCCATATAGATAGTGGGAATGTCTTTCTTAATGGCACCTTCCTGAAGTAGTCTTGCAAAGATTTCTGCTGCCTCTTTCATCATTGCTACATCGCAGGTTGACATAATAGCTCTATTCTCCTCTTCGTACTCTAATCCCTTAATAAGTTTGGGATAGCCAACGATAATACGACTAGGATAGAGATTGTCGTAGAGAGCTTTGCTCTCGCGGAGGAACTCTGGACAAAAGAGTAAGTTGAGGCTCTTTACGCCCTTTTTTGCATACTTTATGTAGAGACTTCGCGTGTAGCCAACAGGGACAGTGGACTTGATAACCATAATGGCTCGAGGGTTTACTTCGAGTATGAGGTCAATAACCTCCTCCACACGGCTGGTATCGAAAGAGTTCTTTACAGGATCGTAATTGGTGGGTGTAGCTATAACAATAAAGTCAGCATCTGAATAAGCTGTTTTCCCATCCAGGGTAGCGTCTAGATGTAGGTTTTCTTCTGCAAAAAACTTCTCTATATAATCATCTTGGAGAGGCGAGATCCTGTTGTTGATCTTTTCCACCTTTTCTGGTATAACATCTACAGCGGAGACGTGGTGGTGCTGAGAGAGCAACGTGGCAATACTCATTCCCACATAGCCTGTTCCTGCGACTGCAATTTTAATATCATCGATAGACTTCATGGTAGTGCTACGGTTTTTATCTACTATATAAGCGTATTAGGGGAGGATATTGGCGGGTTTGCCCGTTGCGAAGTTGTCGAGACAGCGTACGGTGTGTCCCTCGCGGAGAAAGTGTTCGCAGAGGTTAGAGCCTATGAATCCTGCTCCGCCAGTGATTAGTAGTTTCATGTTTGTGTAAAGATGGGGGCCGAAAGAGGTCATTCTGACATCTGAATGCAAATGTACATATTTTGGGGCAATCAGGGGTATTCGCATAGAGCTGAGGCATCGTGAAGATGAGCTCCTCAAAGGCACCACTGGAGGAAATCGAAGGATTCCTCGGTGGAGATCGCTAATTATCCACGGAGAAACGAAAAAATTCTTCGGAACTTCGAAATCTTTCTTCCGAAGTTTCATTTCATTCTTCCGAACTTTTATTTCCCGGTTCCGTGAAGAAAATTCATTTGCTCGCTGGAGATTTCGGATTTCCTACCGAGGGGAGAGATTTGGGGGGAGAGGGAAGAGATTAGAGGTTAGAGGTTAGAGATTAGAGGGGAGAGGTTAGAGGTTAGAGGGAAGAGATTAGAGATTAGAGGGGGGAGGAGAGAGGGAAGAGGGAAGAGCTAGTAGCTCTAGTGGCACTAGTGCCCGTAGCCAACAGCCAACAGCTAACCGCCAACCGCCAACTACGGGAGGAGGGCGGCGTCTTGTAGCTCGCGGTAGAGGCGCTGCACGGGGAGCCCCATGACGTTGTAGAAGGAGCCCTCGATGTGCGAGACGCCGATGTAGCCGATCCACTCCTGTATGCCGTAAGCGCCCGCTTTGTCGAGTGGCTGGTAGTGCGCTACGTAGTGGTCTATCTCGCTGTCCGTGAGCTGTGCGAAGGTGACCAGCGTGTGGCTCGCGAAGGAGCGCTGCCACTCGGTCGTGGTGAGCGAAACGCCCGAGACGACCTCATGCTGGCGACCGCTTAGGAGGCGTAGCATACGTCGTGCGTCGTCCAGGTCGTGAGGCTTGCCGAGGATTTGCCCGTCGAGGAGGACGACCGTGTCTGCCGTGATGAGCAGTTCGTCGGCTTGTAGTGTGGGTCGTAGCTGCTCCGCTTTGAGTTGGGAGAGATAGCGCGGCACCTCTTCGAGAGGTAGCGTGTCAGGGTAAGCCTCGCTGTGTCCCTCGATGGTGCGTATCTCAAAGGGGTGGCCAAGCGTGGCGAGGAGCTCTTTGCGCCGTGGCGATTGGGAACCAAGGATCCAGCGGTAAGTTTTCATAGTGGGTAGTCGTCTAGGATGGCTTCGGTGAATAGGTTGTAAAGTTGCGATACCTCTTGCTGCGATTCGGGCAATTGCTCGAGTAGTGCACGGTGGCGAGCGATGGTCTCTAGGTCGTGCCGGCGGGCGGGTCCCGTCTGCGCTACGTAAGGATCTATCGTGGTCGCCTTCGAGGCGGTGCGCAGGATGAGCCCATGGAGCAGATCGGTGGGGAGACCCGCCTGAGTCAGCAGACGGTGCGAGAGGGTGTAAAGGCGATTGGTACAGTTGGAGGCGAGCACGCCCGCGAGGTGTAGCCAGAGCCGTTGGTCCAGTGTGGAGGGGATCGCCTCAACCTGCAGAAGTTCGTTCCACTGCTGTAGGGTGGTCAAACCCTCGTCAGAGGCGAGCTGGTAAAGAACCTTTTGCCCCTCGAAGGGAACGACAACCTCCTTGGCAAAGCTATTGAACGGGTACCAGACTCCGTAGGTGCGTTGTCCGCTGAGGCAGTCGATGGGGGTCACGGCGGAGGTGTGGACGACCAAGCCGTCTAGCGGTGGCAGAGCCGTGGCGACCTCGGCGATGGCTTGGTCGCTGACGGCGATGATGTAGAGGTCGGCTAGGGGAAGCTGTCGCAGACTATCAGTGACAGGGCAGGTGAGTGCGAAGCGCTTACGGAGCGCCTCGGCATGGGCTAGCTGACGGCTGTAAATGCCGCAAAGCGATGTGGAGGCGTGGCTCGCCAGTGCAGCTGCTATGGAGGTGGCTACGCCTCCTGAGCCTATGAGTACGACTTTCATGGAGTATCAACTATAGAGCGGTGTGTCAAAGGTACGAAATTAGAGGTTAGAGGTTAGACTTTAGAAGTTAGAGGTTAGACTTTAGAGATTAGAGGTTTGTTCCTAGTGGCACTAGCTAACGGACAATCTCGAATTACAAAACTCTCCACGGAGGAATGTGCGATTGCCTCCATGGAGAGTATTTAGGAGCCCGTTAGCTGGCTCAACGAAAGTCGCCGATTAGAGCGTGTCGATCAGGTCGCTGAGCGTTTTCTTGGCATCACCGATGAGTAGTGTCACACCCTCGCTACGGCTGTAGAGCGGGTTCTCGACACCAGCGTAGCCAGGTTTGAGGTCGTAGTTGCAGATGATTACCTGCTTCGCCTGATCCACATTGAGGACTGGCATACCGTAGATAGGCGTTCCCTCAGCATTGCGCGCAGCGGGGTTGAGGACGTCGTTGGCCCCGATGACGATAACGGCATCGGTATTGGCAAACTGATCGTTGATCGCCTCCATCTCGTAGAGACTATCGTAGTCTACATTAGCCTCAGCGAGGAGGACGTTCATATGTCCCGGCATACGACCAGCGACAGGGTGGATGGCGTACTTGACTTCGGCACCGTTTCGAGCGAGCTTGTCAGCCAACTGCTTGACCTCCTGTTGCGCTTGTGCTAGAGCCATACCGTAGCCCGGCACGATGATGACGCGCTTAGCATTGTGCAGGACCTCGGTGGCAGACTGTAGTGGTGTCGCTGTGCTGGTAGCTGACGAGGCGGCGGGGGCTGCGGGAGCACTCTCCGCATGATCCAAACGATCCATCAGGTTGGAGAGCGTAGCCTTAGCATCGCCTAGGCAAAGGGCTACGCCTTCGCCACGGCTGTAGAGCGGGTTCTCGACGCCAGCGTAGCCAGGTTTGAGGTCGTAGTTGCAGATGATGACCTGCTTCGCCTGATCCACGTTGAGGACTGGCATACCGTAGATAGGTGTTCCCTCAGCATTGCGGGCGGCAGGGTTGAGGACGTCGTTGGCTCCGATGACGATAACGGCATCGGTATTGGCAAACTGATCGTTGATTGCCTCCATTTCGTAGAGACTGTCGTAGTCTACATTGGCCTCAGCAAGGAGTACGTTCATATGTCCTGGCATACGACCAGCGACAGGGTGGATAGCGTACTTGACCTCGGCACCGTTTCGAGCGAGCTTGTCTGCGAGCTGCTTGACCTCCTGCTGCGCTTGTGCTAGAGCCATACCGTAGCCCGGCACGATGATGACGCGCTTAGCGCCACGGAGCATGCCGGCAGCCTGTGAAATAGGATCGCTAGCAGAACTGCTGCTAGCGGGCTGTGCGGTAGCTGCGGAGCTGTCCAGCCCAGAGAGGATCTGATCGATCGTAGCCTTAGCATCGCCTAGACAAAGGGCTACGCCCTCGCCACGGCTGTAGAGCGGGTTCTCGACGCCAGCGTAGCCAGGCTTGAGGTCAAAGTTGCAGATGATGACCTGCTTCGCCTGATCCACATTGAGGACAGGCATACCATAGATAGGCGTCCCCTCGGCATTGCGGGCGGCAGGGTTGAGGACGTCGTTGGCCCCGATGACGATAACGGCATCGGTATTGGCAAACTGATCGTTGATCGCCTCCATCTCGTAGAGACTATCGTAGTCTACATTAGCCTCAGCGAGGAGCACGTTCATATGTCCTGGCATACGACCAGCGACAGGGTGGATGGCGTACTTGACTTCGGCACCGTTTCGAGCGAGCTTGTCGGCCAACTGCTTGACCTCCTGCTGCGCTTGTGCTAGAGCCATACCGTAGCCCGGCACGATGATGACGCGCTTAGCGCCACGGAGCATCGCAACAGCTTGGTCGATAGGAGAGCTTTCTTGCTTAGGCTGAGGCGCAGCGGGAGCTTTTGTGGTAGCTGTGGCAGGCTTGGCGGGAGCTTTTGCCTTGCCGTGAGGGATGAGGATATTGATGAGCGAGCGGTTCATCGCACGGCACATGATCTGCGTGAGGAGGAGGCCCGAAGCGCCAACGACACCACCGACAGCGACAAGGAAGATGTCGCCAATGGCCATACCAGCGATCGCACCAGCCACACCGCTCAGGGAGTTGAGCAGGCTGATGGTGATCGGCATGTCGGCACCACCCACACGTATGGAGAAGTAAAGCCCGAAGAGCGCGCTGAAGAGCATCGTGCCGATCATAGCGTAGAGGAGGGCAGTAGGCATCTGGTAGTTGATCGTGCCGATGAGTAGGAAGAAGACGGCGACGACGAGTGTGAGCGAGGTGGCTACGTTGTGAAACGGCCAGACAACCGACTTCTGAGGCAGTACTCTATGTAGCTTGCCCGCTGCGACGAGGCTCCCGACGAGGGTGAGCATACCGATGATGATTGCGAGGAAAGCGGTGACCAGCGTGAAGTGTACGTTGTCCTCAAGCTGGAAGAGTGTCAAAGCACCGACGAGCGCCGAAGCGCCACCGCCGATACCGTTGAGCAGAGCCACCATCTGGGGCATCTGAATCATCTTGACTCGTGTGTAGAGTATGACACCGATGATACCACCGATGAGGATGCCTGCGATGAGCCAGGGGAAGGTGACGACCTGTAGCTTGAGAAGCGTGACGATGACGCCTAGTCCCATGGCGGTAGCACTGAGCGCGTTACCACGAGCGGCGCTCTTGACCTTGCTCATCATGGCGATGCCAGCGAGCACGAGTATGCTGAGGATCCCGCAGATGACGTAGTAGACGGGATTAGAGATCTCTATGAGTGTATTCATGCCTTGCCTCCTTTCTTGTTTTTGGTAAACATACGGAGCATGCGGTTGGTCACGCCAAAGCCCCCGACGACATTGATGGTGGCGAGGATGACGGCTACGACTCCAAAGATTTGCTGGAAGAGACTACCGTCTGGAGCTATGATAGCTGTGGCAGTGGCTGCGAGCGCTCCCGTGATGGTGACGCCACTCAGGGCGTTCATCCCTGACATGAGGGGGGTGTGCAACAAGCTAGGCACATTGCTGATGAGCTTGTAGCCGACGAAGGTCGCCACAAGGAAGATGGCGACGAGGATCAGTGGGTTCATTGAGAGATTAGAGGTTAGAGATTAGAGATAAGAGGTTAGATATTGAGAAAGTAGAGGTTAGAAGCCAGAGTACGACCCATTAGGATCATATACTCTGACGTCTAACCTCTAGAAAGTGGGCGGGAAGTCAAGTTCCTTCAATCTAGGCTACTTCTTGAGTCCCATAGCCTCGAGAGTACCCTCGTGGATGATCTCACCAGCCTCGGTCGTGACGACGATAGAAGAGGTGATCTGATCACTCATATCAAGGTGCATCTTGCCATCCTTGACGAGGTACTTGACGAGGTTGTACATGTTTTGCGAGAACATCCAGGTAGCGCTCTGTGGAAGCATACCGGGAATATTCTTGATACCTTCGATGACCACGTGGTGCTTGACGTCACGCTCGCCTGGAGTCGTGATAGCGCAGTTACCACCCTGATCGATAGCGATATCAACGATGACAGAGCCGGGCTTCATCGACTTGACCATCTCCTCGGTGATGACTACGGGAGCGATCTTGCCTGGTACGAGGGCGCTACAGAAGATGACGTCCATGTCCTTGACGTGATCAGCTAGCACCTTGCGTTCATGCTCTAGTAGCTCAGGGCTTAGGTGTAGCGCATAGCCACCGGGAGCGACAGCTTTGTCAGCGGGAATGCCTAGATCAATAGGCTTAGCACCTAGACTCGTTGCCTGCTCAGACGCTGCGGGACGGATATCAGCTGCGTAAGTGATACAGCCTAGACGACGAGCCGTAGCGAGTGCCTGTAGACCAGCTACGCCGACACCGATGACGAGCACCTTGGCGGGGTCGATCTTACCGACAGCGGTAAACATCTGTGGCATGAAGAAAGAGAGATCGTTGGCAGCCATCAGGATACCCTTGTAGCCCGCGCAAGTACTCATAGAGGTGAGGGCATCAAGGTTTTGCGCACGAGAGATACGAGGCACACCATCGAGGGTGAGACCGATGACACCCTGCGCAGCCATCTTGCGTACCATGTCATGGTTCACTGGAGAGGCGGGGTGAATGAAAGTGATGAGGTACTGCCCCTTGTGCATCATGTCGATCTCATGCTTGCCGAGCTGCTCGTTGAAGAGTGGCTCCTTGACCTTGATGATGATCTCCGCGCGGCGGAAGATCTCCTCTGGCCCTTGTATCAGCTCAGCGCCAGCTGCCTGATAGTCCTCGTCGTGATATGCTGCGCCTTCGCCAGCTCCACGCTCAAATAGTACAGTGTGTCCATCAGCGACATACTGCTTGACTGCTTCGGGGCTCGCTGCTACGCGAGCCTCATCGTGCATAATTTCTTTAGGTACGCCTATTATCATAGTTCAAATGTGTAGTGAATGAATAGTCTTCTGCCTAATGTGGGTTACCTGCGAAAACATCCGTATCGCACCTGCACCCCTTCATTTCGCAAATATACACACTTAACTTCAAAGTCACAAGAGCGCACCCCGCAAATCTTACGTTCAAGCCGACGGAGCGTTCGGATCATGTTGAGTGAGAGGGCGTTCGCTTCCGTTAAAGCTACAAGATCCAAATGTTTAGCCCTGATCAGCAACACAGCCGTGACGCTTGTGTCAAACATATTTGCTACCTTTGCAGTGAGGGTAGCGTTTTCCAAAAGTAAGTCCCGCATTGGTATTACAATGTCTACGGTTTTTTGGAAAACGCTATTCTCTTTTTTTGCAAAAAAACAGAGGTCTCACTCACGGGAGAGTGGGACCTCTGCTTATTAGTTATGAGTCAGCTCAATTAGAGCTTAGGACCG
>NZ_ACLR01000124.1 GCF_000174775.1 Porphyromonas uenonis 60-3 | reverse complement strand
GCTAGCGTTCATCCTGAGCCAGAGTCAAACTCTCCATTGTTAGTATTTTGTTTGTTTGTTCTCTGTGTTATAATACAAAACCCTTGTAGCCTGCGCTACTCTCAAGCCTTGTCTCTAAGATGATTATTGTGCTATTATGCTTATTGTCCTCGCAGTGTAGACCTAGATTTTGATTGTCTTAGGTATTGCTTGATCTAGAAACTTCTCTAGACCACTACACTTTGATTGTTTAGTTATGAAATATATCAAAGATCGCTTCTATAATCCCCGTAAGCGTAGTCCCTCGTTAGGAGCCCCAGTTCATAACCTCTTCACGCGTGAAGAGCGAACTGCTTTTTCTTGCGGGTTGTGAGTGCAAAGGTACAACAAGTTTTTGAAACCACCAAATATTCGGAGAAGTTTTTTTTCGAGAGCTTCAGTCGGAGTTAGAAACCCTTTTGAGAAACTCTGAAGCTACTGAAGGAAAGAAACCCTCAAAGCTACCTGCCGTACATCTCTCCAGAAACCGTGTCAGACACTTCCGACTAGTCGGATCGCCGAGTTCACTCGGAAACCCCTCTCTTTTGAGTTGCGAATGCAAAGGTACAACAACTTTTCGAATCCACCAAATATTCGGAGAAGTTTTTTTTGAGAGCCTCGCCCGTGCGTCTTACACCTATTATATATATAGGAATGCCCAAGCACTACTCTATCCATCAAAACTTGCTCACCACTCAAGGCTCCCCAGACACCTCCGAAGACCCGTTCTTTTGAGTTGCGAGTGCAAAGGTACAACGACTTTTTGAAACCACCAAATTTTCAGCAAACTTTTTTCGCCGAAAGCCACTCCTCGCAAACACGGCATACGAAAACAAGAAGGCTAACACACTATAGGACAAGACGTAAAGAGAGCAGCAGGACAGAAGATGGTATATCAACCGTCAAAGCACGCCCCTCCTTAGTCTGTGCCAACTATATAGTAGCACAAGTTGACAAGTACTATGCGCACTTCCAAGACTAGAAGCAGTCATACGTCTCTTTGGAGACAATATCTCCAGCGAGCGTGCATTCAAACAACAACTCATCACTTTGTGGACACATCACCGTCACACCTCCAGCACTCCTTGCACTCTTTCCCTCAACTTCATCGCCGAACTTTGGAGAATAATGTACAGCAAGATCAGAGGCGTAGTCAATGATATAGGCATCACGACCAGCCGTGAGCTGTTCGTAAACGTAATCTAAGTTACACATAAGGTAATAGGATTGATTGCACTCCAAAGATACGAATTAGCGAGCAGCTAGCAAGCAGTAGCACAGCAACGCCCCACCTCAGGCGGACAATAGATTTATTCGTAGCGAGGAATAGTCACATCAGAGAAATCTCTCTCAATTGCTTCTATGAGCTTATCGTCGTGCAGAACCTCAACGGCTAATTGGAGCAACATCAAAGCATTTGACGAAGGATTCTCTTTCATAAATCGAATAAACTCTTCCTTATCTTCCACTACGTGTCCAAAACCATTTTTGATAAGCTCTTCATCAGTGCAGAAGTCAAATATGGTCTTATCCTTGAGATTAGTATAGTCTTTGTTCTTCATAACTCCACGTCTTCAACGCCACAGATACGAACTAAATACACCTTGGCCAAGTGACAACCAAGATAATGAAAGTCACCGCACAGCTAGACGACTGAGACGTTGACCTAACGGACTTCTCGGACGAAGAGGAGGAGGACAAAAAAGTTCTTAGAGAAGTTCTTATCAATCTTCGAGAAAGGGTCGTGATATAGCCAACGCCTCAAAGCCATTAACCTCTCTAACGAAATGACCGTTGAAGATAAACACAGAAGGGAATCCAGTGTCACAGCTTTCAATAGCTCCGTAGTAAATATCGCCATCTTTCGAGCGACCAAGGTATTTGACGAAGCCGCCTCTATCTAGCAAGGGCTTCGCCTTTTCAAGTACTATTGGCGGGACATCTTTCATAACTCAATGATCTTGACACCAAAGATACAAACTAAAGGCACACCAATGAAAGCAGAGAGATCTCGGAGATTCGGGAAATATCAGGCGGAAGTGCGCTGTGGGAGCGCACGACGGAGGTGTCTGATGGGTGGGTCGTACGAGCACGAACGGAGGAAATCGAGAATTGCTCGGTGGAGACTTTTCATTCTCCACGGAGGCACGGAGAAATTCTTCGGAACTTTGATTTCTTTCTTCCGAAGTTTCATTTCATTCTTCCGAACTTTTATTTCGGCCCTCGGTGAAGAATTTTCGTTTTCTCGTGAGCTAGCAGGAATTTCCTCCGTGGGGAGCGTAATCCGCTCTCGAGAATCCGTCTTTTTGATCGGTCGGGGACGTATATATATAATAGTAGTCTGGAGAGGATTTTGTCAATGGATGGTTCTATGTGCTCGTCTCATCGGATCGTTTGACGGAAGCTGTCGACGATCTGACGCATATCCTCAGGGAGATAAGCGAGGGCGCGTTGCTGTATCTCGGGGGGTATCCCAAAGTGCGCCTCGGCAAGGCTCCCAGAGATAGCTCCTATAGTATCACTGTCGCCACCGATGGAGATGGCGAGGCGGATAACCTCCTCGAAGGTGCGCCCCGCTAAGAAACAGACTATCGCTTGCGGTACGGTCACTTGGCAAGTTTCGTCAAAGCTGTTGTGCTCTCTGATGTAGTCTACGCTTTGCGTGAGGTCATAATGGTAAGTGTCCTCGAGGTGCTTCTTGAGGTCAGTTTTGCTTGCTCCACCTCTGAGGAGGTAGATCGCCTCTGCGATAGCGACCGCCCCTTTTATCCCCTCGGGGTGGTTGTGGGTGCACTCGGCACTCGCCTTAGCTTGTGACAAGACGGCGTCACGAGTGGGTAGCCAACCGCACGGAGAGACACGCATGGCGCTGCCGTTGCCAAAGCTACGATACGGGACTGGCGGTGTCGTATAGATCCACTGGTGAAAGCGCCCGCCGTAGGCACCTTTAGGATGGGGGTAGCGCCTGCACCACGTCTGCAAGGTGTCGGCAAAGTCTGCTCCTCTCAGCAGTGCATCGGCAATGGCTACGGTACAGATTGTGTCATCCGTATAGTCACACCCTTTGGCAAAAAGCTCGAAGTCTGTGCGGTGGGTATTTGCGAACTCAAATCGTGAGCCAACGATGTCTCCTATTATTGCTCCTAACATAACTTGCTCGTTGTTTTGGACAAAGGTACAGCTTCCCTGCGAGTCGGGACACAGGCCATCGGGACGTCCGTTGAGTCAAAGGTTACAGCATCTTGATTTTAACGGGGACAGACGCCCTCCCGCTAGACGCTCCCGTGCGGCCCTACATAGGTCTACTCATAATATTTGCGTAACTGTGATGGCGGGCGAAGGTGTGGCGGTACCGTTTTATTGCGTACCTTTGCGGTGGCGACTGTACGAAGAGGGTTCATAGGCTCTAGGTGCAGGCGTGCCGATGCCCCTGTAGTTCAACGGATAGAATAGAAGTTTCCTAAACTTTAGATCTGAGTTCGATTCTCAGCGGGGGTACGCTTGCGGGGTGTCAAGTTTTTTGTACCTTTGCAGTCGATTTACTTCCTAAGTAGGGTTTGTCAAGCGCAGATTGATTGTAGGCTGCCACCTTACGGGACTATATAATAATAGTAACAGACGAACGTAATGTACGCAATTGTTGAAATCCAAGGTCAGCAGTTTAAGGTAGAGGAGGGTCGCAAGCTCTTCGTGCATCATATCCGCGAGGTGGAGCAGGGTGCAGAGGTTACCTTTGACCGGGTTATGCTCCTCGACAAGGACGGAGCAGTAGCAGTAGGAGCCCCGACGATTGAGGGCGCACAGGTAGTATGTGAGGTCGTATCTCCACTCGTCAAGGGTGAGAAGGTGCTGATCTTCCACAAGAAGCGGAGAAAGGGCTATCGCAAGCTCAGAGGGCATCGCCAGCAGTTCTCCGAGATACTAGTAAAGCAAATCGTAGGATAATTAAAGACTCTAAGGAATCATGGCACATAAGAAAGGTGTAGGAAGCTCCAAGAACGGACGCGAATCCGAAAGCAAACGCCTAGGCGTTAAGATCTTTGGAGGTGAAGCCTGCAAGGCTGGTAACATCATCGTACGTCAGAGAGGTACGCAGCACCATCCCGGTGAGAACGTGGGCATGGGCAAGGATCATACCCTCTATGCACTTACAGACGGCACGGTCGTCTTCTCTCAGACGAGAGGAGATCGTAGCTTCGTCTCTGTAGCGACACACGAGTAGTCATCTTTTAGAGACACTTCGCTAAGCTCTACGCTACACGATACAGCAGCCCCTCCGCCTCCTATTCCTTCGTTTGGTAAGGGTTATGAGGTAGAGGGGCTTGGCGTTTTTTTTTGATTCTTCCATCATTACCTAGGTGGCTTATTTACCTTGCATCGGGTAGACAGTATGCTATCTGAAGAAATATTACTATCTTTGCATCGTAATGAACCGGTTGAGGTCGTACGGCTCACGAGCAGTTGACTCAGCTTAGGTATGGAGGAGGAAGCCATGCGACAGCGGTTCCCTCCTTTTTGTATATAACCATCGAGTATCATGATAGATTTAGCAGTACTCCGTACAGACATAGAGCAGATGCTCCACGAGGATGAGTTCGTCGTGGAGGTAACTAGTAGCCCAGGGGATCAGATCCGAGTAGTGGTCGATGCCATGGGAGGCTTGCCCATCTCTCGCTGTGTCGAGATCTCTAGAGCTATCACACAGCTACACGATCGTGACGAGGAGGAGGACTACGCCCTGGAGGTGTCGTCGCCTAGTCTCTCCGATCCGTGGCAGGTCTACGAGCAGTACACCCGTCACCTGGAGGCGCCCGTGCAGGCGGTCGACGCGTCAGGGATGAAGTGGCACGGCAAGCTCATCGAGGTCGGTGCTAGGGGCGCGGATCAGCTCCCCGAGTATGTCGTCCTAGAGGTCGAGCGCACGGAGATCATACAGGATGGTAAAAAGAAGAAAAAGCAGCAGATCATCGAGCCTCATCGCATCGAGCGTGATCAGCTAAAGCGTATCTCGTACGACCTAGACAAGGCACTCTGATAGAGCCCCTACCCCATCATTACTTAAGACAGTAGTCCCACAGAAGAGATCCAACATAGATATATGGCTAGAAAGAAAGAAGCAACGAGCTTAAAGGTTCTACTCACTGAATTCAAAGAGCTGAAGAATATAGACGAGGAGACGATGCTCCACGTATTAGAGGACTCCTTCCGGAGCATCCTCGCTAAGATGTTTGGCTCAGACGACAACTTTGACGTGATCATCAATGCGGATAGCGGAGACTTTGAGATCTGGCGTACCCGCGAGGTGGTTGCAGACGATGCAGTCGAGCGGGAGAATGAACAGGTGGCTTACTCGGAGGCTCGTGAGATAGACCCCGAGGCTGAGATCGGAGATGATGTGACTGACTCGGTGGACTTCCTCTCCTTCGGTCGGCGCGCTATAGTCAATCTACGCCAGACCCTCTCAAGCAAGATATTGGATCTGCAGAAGGAGCACTTCTACCAGACCTTTATAGAGCGTGTAGGAGAGATGATCACCGCCGAAGTCTATCAGGTATGGAAGCGTGAGACCCTACTCGTTGATGAGGATGGCAACGAGCTCATCATGCCCAAGAGCGAGCAGATCCCCGACGAATACTTCCGCAAGGGCGATAGCGTCCATGCCGTCATAGCGCGTGTGGACAATGAGAACAACAATCCTCGTGTCACGCTTTCACGCACTAGCCCTGAGTTCCTCAAGCGTCTCTTCGAGATCAATGTACCTGAGATCGCTGACGGCTTGATCACGATCAAGCGTGTAGCACGTATCCCAGGCGTCCGCGCTAAGATTGCCGTCGAGTCATACGATGACCGCATTGACCCAGTCGGCTCTTGTGTCGGTATGAATGGTAGCCGTATACGTGGTATCGTGCGGGAGCTACATGGTGAGAACATTGACGTCCTCACCTATACGTCAAACGATAGTCTATTCATACAGCGTGCGCTCAGTCCTGCCAAGGTCTCTTCCATCGAGCTCTACCCAGAGACGGCAAAGGCCGAGGTTTACCTACAGCCTGAGGATGTACCTCTAGCTATCGGTAAGAACGCTAGCAACATCAAGCTGGCGTCCGTCCTGACAGGCTTTGAGATTGAAGTCTTCCGTGATGCGGCAGACACGACCGAGGAGGACATCTACCTCTCCGAGTTTAGCGATGAGATCGAGGACTGGGTCATCAAGATGCTTCTAGACATTGGTCTAAACACGGCTCGTGCCGTCCTGACCACGTCACGCACGGAGTTGCTCCAGAAGACCGATCTTGAGATAGAGACCATTGACCATGTCCTACGCATTCTCTCGTCCGAGTTTGACCTGGAGGAGCTAGAGGAGATGGGGCTACCACAGGAAAACATTGACCTGATCAAGAGCCCTGTACCTACGCAAAGTGAGATCGCAGAGGCGATCATCGAAGACCTCAAGGAGGACGAAGCTACCGAGGAGTAAGCAGAGCACACCTATCAGCCAGTCACAGTGTAGGGGGTGACCGTGACTGGATCTATATACAACGATAAGAACAAACCGAACCCCACCCGTAGACGAGCAATCAAGAGAAATATATGTCCATAAAACTGTTTAGCCTAGCCAAAGAACTCAACATCGGAGTCAATTCGCTTGTCGCCTTCCTTCACGACAAGGGAAAAGAAGTCGACAACAACCCCAACACACGCATCACGGATGATGAGTTTAATCTGATCCTGCGTGACTTCACGCCGACCTTTGATGAGGAGACTGTAGGAAGAGCCAAGAAGAAGTTCCTCCGTAGCAAGAGCTCGTCTAAGGCTAAACCAGAGGCTCAGGCGCCTGCATCGAAGAGTGAGGCTAGTAGTCCCAAGGAGCAGCCCACGGAGAGCAAAGCTCCAGCCACTACAACGGAAGAGGCGGAACCAGACATCCCTACGGCGGCAAGCGCTTCGCAGCTCAACGTTGTAGGCAAGATAGAGCTGGACAAGCACAACAACCCCGTCTCGGGTTCTACGACCAAGGCGACAGCCACTAAGACGGGCAAGACCCAAAGCGCGACCAAGAGTGCGACCAAGAGCACAACCAAGAGCGCGACGACGGCTAAGCAGAAGGAGACAATGCAAGAGGAACCAGCTAAGGCAAAGGCTAGCACGACGGCTGAGCAACCAAAAGTTGCTACGCCTGCCAAGGAGGCCCAAAAGGCGACTGAGACTAAAGAGACAAAGGAGGAGGCTACGCCAGCCGAGAGTCCTAAGTCCTCCGCTAAGGCTACCACTAAAGAGCCAGCGCCTGTCGCACCAAAAGAAGTGGAGACAGCAAAGGCTAAGGAGCCTGCGCCAGTTGCTGCCACTAAGGAGCCGATACCTAGCGAACCCAAGCCCGCTACTGCTAAGGCTGAGCCTGCAAAGGAAGAGCCAAAGCAGAAAGCTCCCGAGCAACCAGCCCCTGTCGCATCGGAGCCAGTAGCCAAGGAAGCTCCCGCAGCAAAGCCCCAGGCAGAGACACCCGCTGAGGCAACTGCAGAGACCAAAGGCGAGGCTGAGACAGAGATATTTCGCATTGCAAAGAAGGAGGACGAGCCACAGTTCAAGGTGGTCGGCAAGATCGACCTCAGTAGCTTCAGTAGCTCTCGCTCTCGCAAGTCTAACAAGGACAAAGATAAGGACAACAACCGTCGCAAGCGCAAGCGCATCTCCTCAGGCGCTGTCGATGTCAAGAGCGAAGGCGCCAAGATACAGGACGATCGCTCAGGCAAGAAGGGAACTCGCGCAGCAGCTCCACAGCGAGGCGAGCGCCCAGCACACAATGAGCGTCGCACGGGACGTAAGAGCAAGCGTCAGGAGCCAGTCTTGACTCCAGAGGAGCAGGACGAGCTAAGAGCTAAGCAGGTCAAGGAGACCCTAGCACGACTCAACAACAAACAGACAGCCTTCGGACGTGCTGCTAAGTCTAGACGTGAGAAGCGCGAGGCACGCCGTGCCGAGTTTGAGCGTGAGCAGGAGCTCTCCACGCAAGACGAGAAGGTACTCAAGCTGACCGAGTTCGTCACCGTGAGCGACCTTGCCAACATGATGAATGTCCCCGTCACCGACGTCATCTCCACCTGTATGAGCATCGACATGATGGTGTCGATCAATCAACGTCTTGATGCCGAGACGATCAACATCGTTGCCGAGGAGTTTGGCTACGAGACGGAGTTCGTATCGGCCAACGTCGTTGAGGCGATCACTGCCGACGAGGAACCCGACAAGCCTGAGGATCTAGAGCCTCGTCCACCCGTCATCACCATCATGGGTCACGTAGACCACGGTAAGACTTCACTACTCGACTGCATCCGTCGTTCGGACGTTACGGCAGGCGAGGCAGGAGGTATCACGCAGCACATTGGTGCGTACAACGTAACCCTCTCCGATGGTCGTCGCTTGACCGTCTTGGACACACCAGGTCACGAGGCCTTTACCGCTATGCGTGCTCGTGGTGCGCAGATCACAGATATTGTGGTCATCGTCATTGCGGCAAACGATGCCGTGATGCCTCAGACCATTGAGGCGCTCAACCACGCTAGCGCTGCTGGTGTGCCGATCATCTTTGCGATCAACAAGATCGATGTCAGCGGAGCCAATCCAGACAAGATCCGTGAGCAACTCGCAGGTATGAACTACCTCGTCGAGGATTGGGGCGGTAAGTATCAGGTACAGGAGATTTCTGCCAAGAAGAACATCGGCATCCCCGACCTACTAGACAAAATCTTCCTCGAGGCCGAACTCCTCGAGCTCAAGGCCAATCCTCATCGTCGTGCCTCTGGCTCCGTCATTGAGTCTTCACTAGACAAAGGCAAGGGTTACCTCGCCTCCGTCTTGATCCAGCGAGGCACCCTCCACATCGGAGACTACATCCTAGCTGGTAGCTACTACGGACGTGTCAAGGCTATGTACAACGAGTACAACAAGCGTGTTGACACCGCTGGGCTATCCACAGCCGTCTCTATCCTCGGCTTCAACGGGGCACCGACCGCTGGTGACGACTTCAACGTCATGGAGACCGAGCAGGAAGCTCGTGAGCTAGCTGTCAAGCGTGAGCAGCTACAGCGTGAGCAGGGCTTGCGTACGCAGAAGATGCTTACCCTCGACGACATCGGTCGTCGCATCGCTGTGGGCAACTTCCAGCAGTTTAACCTCATCATCAAGGGTGACGTGGACGGCTCCGTACAGGCCCTGGCCAACTCACTCATCGAGCTCTCGACGAAGGAGATCCAGGTGAGCGTCATCCATCAGGGTGTCGGTCAGATTACCGAGTCAGACATTCAGCTGGCGACGGCATCCGACGCTGTAATCATCGGCTTCCAGGTTCGTCCCAGTGCTCAGGCTCGTAAGCTCGCCGAGCAGGAGGGCGTTGAGATCCGCACCTACTCGATCATCTACGATGCTATCGAAGATGTCCGCGACGCTCTCGAGGGCATGCTCTCGCCAGACATTCGCGAGCAGGTCACGGCCAATCTGGAGGTACTGCAGACCTTCAAGGTGAGCAAGATCGGCACCATCGCAGGCTGTATGGTCACCGATGGCAAGATCAAGCGTACCGACAAGGTGCGCGTCATCCGCGACGGTGTGGTCATCCATACGGGTCAGCTGGAGTCTCTCAAGCGCTTCAAGGACGAAGCCAAGGAAGTGGTCTCTGGTCTCGAGTGCGGTATCAATATCAAGAACTACAATAACATAGAGGTGGGCGACATCATCGAGTCCTTTGAGGAGATCGAGGTTCGGCGCAAGCTCTAGTCCCCTACCCCAATACATTTGCCGAGGTGGCGACAGCTTCTTACAGAGGAGCTGTCGCCACTTTTCTTTTGCCTCTGCCCCATTTCAGCCAGGTTCATACGGGTGAAACTGGAGTTTCATACAGGAGAAACTAGAGTTTCATATAGGAGAAACTGGAGTTTCCTACGGAAGAAACTAGAGTGCCCGCAGGAGGAAAGAGAAAGGCGAGGGGATTTATTGTACCTTTGTCGTAGAGGATCGCTTAGCAAGCCCTCTCTGCATTTATCACTTCACCGTATGTCTCACACTACGCACCCATTATCGTTTGTACCCTCTCCACAGCCCGAGGGTTATCGCTACTATAATATACAGAGCGACACTGACCGTCAGCTCTTGGCCAGTCGGTGCAAAGAGCGACTGCAAGCCCTGCACCGCATACCCGTCGAGGAGCGGGCGCAGTATCATCGTGCGCTACAGGAGCTACTCGGAGGACTCGGCGAGGAGAGTTGGCTGGTGACACCATTCTTCTGCGACTACGGGAGCGAGATTGAGGTGGGTAGTCATACCTTCATCAATAGTGGCTGCACCATCCTCGATGGCGGACATGTAACCATCGGCGACCATGTGCTCATCGGTCCCTCCGTGTCCCTCTACAGTGTGGGGCATCCGCTCGACCTCGAGGAGCGCGCTGCCGGCTGGGAGTTTGGCATCCCGATCATCATTGAGGACCACGTCTGGATCGGTGGAGGCTGCACGATCCTCCCTGGTGTAACCATTGGCCAAGGCTCCGTGATCGGCGCGGGGAGTGTCGTCACGAAGAGCATCCCCCCGATGAACCTAGCCGTGGGCAATCCCTGCCGTGTCATTCGCTCGCTCAGCCAGCCTACCAAATCCCTAGATTAACCCGTTACTTTTACCCTATCTGAACTATGCCTACGCTCTATCTGCTTGATGCTTATGCACTGATTTACCGAGCTTACTACGCTTTCATCAATCGTCCCCTCGTGGATGCGCAGGGTCGCGACACGAGTGCGCTCTACGGCTTCGCCTCCACGCTACAAGACATCATTGACAAGGAGCGCCCCGACTACATTGCCGTGGCGATGGATATGCCGGGAGGAACCTTTCGCCACAAGGAGTACCCAGAGTACAAGGCCAATCGCCCCGAAACTCCCGAGACAATACGCTTCTCCATGCCTTATATCAAAGAATTGGTGCAGGCTTACCAGATACCTCTGCTGGGGGTCGAAGGGTATGAGGCGGACGACCTGATCGGGACCTTGAGCCGTCAAGCTGTCGAGGCGGGCTATGAGGTCCGCATGGTCACGCCAGATAAGGATTACGGGCAACTCGTCGGACCGCATGCACAGATGTTTGCGCCACAGCGCACGGGGTCAGGCTTCGAGCTACTAGGCGCTGAGGAGATAACTGCTAAGTACGGCATCCGCTATCCGCTGCAGATGATTGATTACTTGGGACTTGTGGGCGACAGCTCGGACAATGTACCTGGTTGCCCAGGCATTGGTAAAGTCGCTGCGCAGAGACTCCTCGAGGAGTTTGACACGATCGAAGATATCTACGCACGCATTGATCAGGTGAAGCCGACCTATGCGAAAAAGCTTCTCGCAGCCAAGGAGCAGACGATGCTCTCGAGACATCTCGTGACCATCGTGACCGATGTGCCAGGAGTCACCTTTGATCCCGATCAGATGAAGTGGCGAGGCCCCGACCACGCCGCTGTGGAGCGCATCTTCAAGGAGTTTGCCTTCACCTCTCTACTGAAGCGTATCGGCAAGCCCGCAGCGACCGCTGCTCAGGTAGGTCTCTTTGACCTTGGCGGTAGTTCAGCAGCGCCAAGTTTGCCAGCCACGATCGAGGTTGCGGGTCCCGTTAGCGCCACTACTCCTCTAGAAAACTACAAGACGGTTGGCGTTACCTTTACCGAAGTGCAAGGTTACGAAGCAGTGAGCCAGCTCGCTAAGCAGTTGGCGGGTAGCTCCGTTGTAGCCTTTGACACCGAGACCGACGGCCTTGATGCGCTCTGTGCGGGTATCGTCGGTATGTCGCTCTGTGCCGACGAGAAGCAAGCTTACTTTATCCCGCTGCCCGAGTCGGCTGAGGAGGCTACGCACATACTTTCTCCGCTTAAAGAACTGATGCAGGACGAGCGTGTGCTGAAGGTGGCGCACAATGCGAAGTTTGACCTAGAGGTGCTGACACGCTACGGACTCCCCGAGGCGCGCCCGCTCTACGACACCATGCTGGCGCACTATCTGATCGATGCCGACCAGGGGCACAGCCTCGACGAACTGGCGGGGGGCTTGCTCCGCTACGACACGATACGCTACAAAGATCTCTCGCCTCTGGAAATCTTTGCGCTACGCACCGACGTAGACCCCAAGCTCCTCTGCGACTACGCCAGCGAAGATGCCTACGTGACGCTACGCCTTTACCAAGCCCTGCACAAGCAGCTCTCCCCTACCGAGCAGCGACTCCTCACCGAGGTGGAGATACCGCTCCTCTACGTGCTGATGCACATGGAGCAACGTGGTATCGTCCTCGACATTGAGGCTTTGCAGCGCTCCCGTCAGGAGCTGCTCGAGAGCGTCCTTCGCCTAGAGAAGGAGATACAGAGCTACTCCTCACGAGGGCTTAACCTCAAGGTTAATAGCCCAAAGCAGATCGGCGAATTGCTCTTTGACGAACTCCAGATTATGGAGAAGCCGCGCAAAACCAAGACTGGTAGCTACGTGACCAACGAGGAGACGCTCCTCCCGCTTCGCTCGCTCCACCCCGTCGTGGCGCTCATCTTAGACTACCGAGAGGCACGCAAGCTACTCAACACCTATATAGATCCGCTGCCCAAGATGTGCTACCCCGATGGCAAGCTCCACACTTCGTACAATCAGGCGGTCACCGCCACGGGCAGGCTCTCTTCGAGCAATCCGAATCTGCAAAACATCCCCATCCGTAGCGACCTCGGTCGTCCCTTGCGTCGTGCCTTTGTCGCTGATCCGTACTACACCCCGCGCCTTTCCGCTTGCGCTCCTGTGGATCATACCCATGAGAAGCCGATCGGCGCTGTCCTGCTCAGTGCGGACTACTCGCAGGTGGAGCTGCGCGTCATGGCGCATCTGAGCCAAGACCCAGCGATGATACACTCCTTCCTATCGGGTGACGATATCCACACGGCGACAGCCGCTAAGGTCTTTAAAGTTGCTCCCGAAGAGGTGACCCCGCTAATGCGCAGCAAGGCGAAGACAGCTAACTTTGGTATCAACTACGGCATCACACCCTACGGTCTGAGCCAGCGACTCAACATCCCCGTTGGCGAGGCTGCCGAGCTGATCAAGGAGTACTTCGCCACCTTTACCCACATACAAGCCTTTATGAATGAGGCTATAGCGCTGGCCACCGAGCGAGGCTATACGGAGACCGCTTTCGGTCGTCGTCGGCAGCTACGCAACCTCCGCACGGCGCGTGGAGCCCAGCGTGGCAATGCTGAGCGCAACGCTATCAACGCACCGATCCAAGGCACCGCTGCCGACATCATCAAGATCGCTATGATACGTGTCGAGGAGGAGCTGACGAAGCAACAGCTACGCAGCTACCTCGTCCTGCAGGTGCACGACGAACTGGTCCTCAACGTCTATCTCGACGAACTGGAGCGTGTCACAGCCCTCGTTCGCGAAGCGATGGAATGCGCCTGGCCCGAGTGCTCCGTACCGCTTGTCGTGGAGATCGGCACTGGCAAAGATTGGCTCGAGGCGCACTAATTCGCCAGCCTTGACGCACGACAACCCCGCATCCTAGGGGCTACGCATGACGACAACGAGGGGATACACAAGTTAAACCACGCTACACAGCGCTATAACCTCACGCTATCGCCACTCCTACATCACCGCCGATTGCAATCTCTCCCGAGGAAATCACCGATCTCTAGGGAGCAAACGAACTTTCCCCACGGAGGGCCGAAATAAAAGTTCGGAAGAATGAAATGAAACTTCGGAAGAAGCAAATCAAACTTCCGAAGAATTTTTTGATGCCTCCGTGGAGAGTGTCGTTTGCATCCGTGGGCGATTCGGATTTTCCTCGAGCTGTGAGGAGTTGGTTTGCGGGGAGGGCATAGGTGCCTTCAGGCTATGGTAAACAAAATGAGCGTGCTGACTGTACTTAGTCAACACGCTCACGCTTGGGGTGTAGTATGAGGGGCGATGCCCCTACACTACCTTATAACGAGTGATTACTCAAAGGGGAAGGTCTTGATGAGCTCCTCAGCCTTGTTCATCTGCTCGTACATGACGACGTCATCCTCGACGCGAGGACAGACCTTGCGGAAGCTTGCGAGGAAGCCCTCAAGGCGCTCCGAGGTCTTCATAGGACGACGGAACTCGATGGCCTGAGCGGCATTGAGTAGCTCGATGCCGAAGAGACGATAGAGGTTGGCGATGAGTGGCATAAGCTTGGTCGCTGCGTTGGCTCCCATGGAGACGTGATCCTCCTGACCATTGCTGGAGACGATGCTATCGCTAGCTGCTGAGTGACAGTACATCTTGTTTTGGCTGACCATAGCGGCTGCGGCATACTGTGGGATCATGAAGCCACTGTTGAGTCCAGGGTTGGCAACGAGGAACTCAGGCAGGTCGCGTAGCCCGAGGATGAGCTGAGCGACACGACGCTCTGAGATATTGCCTAGCTCAGCGAGTGCTATAGCGAGGAAGTCGTAGACGATGGCTAGTGGCTGGCCGTGGAAGTTACCACCTGAGACGACCATGTCGTCATCGGGGAAGACAGTGGGATTGTCTGTGACGGAGTTGATCTCAGTCTCGACGACACTGCGCACGTAAGCGATGGCGTCACGGGAAGCTCCATGTACCTGAGGCACACAGCGGAAGCTGTATGGGTCCTGTACCTGTGGCTTGGGCTTTGCAATCATCTCGCTGCCCTTGAGTAGCTCACGCATGTGGGCTGCGACTTGTATCTGCCCCTGATGTGGACGTATCTGATGCAGACGATCATCGTAGGGAGCATCTAGTCCAGCGAAGGCCTCTAGTGAGAGTGCTGCGCACCAGTCGGCGGCTAGCTTGAGGCGCTCTGCCTGTATGAGGGCATAGACACCGTGCGAGCTCATGAACTGGGTACCGTTGAGGAGGGCTAGACCCTCTTTGCTCTTGAGCTTGATGGGCTTCCAGCCAAACTTGCCGAGGACCTCGCAGGAGGGGAGCTTCTCGCCCTTGTAGCGTACCTCGCCGTAACCGATGAGCGGGAGGAAGAGGTTGGCTAGAGGAGCTAAATCCCCTGAAGCACCTAGCGAACCGCGGTCATAGACGACGGGTAGGACATCGGCATTGAGCATGTCAACGATGCGCTGTACGGTCTCTACCTGTACACCACTATTGCCGATCTGGAGGGCATGAGCCTTCAGCAGGAGCATGAGGCGAATGATGGGGGCTGCGACCTCGTCACCACAGCTACAAGCGTGGCTCTTGACGATGTTTTCCTGAAGCTTGGTGAGCTGATCAGGTGAGATGGTGCGGTTGCAGAGTGAACCGAAGCCTGTGGTGACACCGTAGATGGGCTTGTCAACCTCCTCGACCTTGCGGTCTAGGTAGTTGCGGCAGTGCTCGATACGCTTGACGGCCTCTGGTGAGAGGGTTAGCTCGAAGTGGTTCTCTAGATACTCTCGGCATAGCTCGATGGTGAGCTGCTCGCTACCGATGGCGAATGATTTACGTGCTGACATGTTTCTTTATTTGCAAGCTTCCTTAGTATACTCTATGACCTTAGCCTCACGCTCGATCACCTCACGCTCAAGACGGTCAGCCTCGGCGGTCATGTCTGCGACGAACTGCTCGTCCTTGATGGAGGTCAGGTTGATGCGGACGTTAAAGAGTGCGCCGATGATCGCATTGCGTGCGGACATCATAGCGACGCAGCCATCGGTGACAGCGTTTTGGTTACCATTGGAGACAACCTCCTCGATGTCGCTCAGCAGACTGTATACACGACGAGCGACCTCCATGGGTACGTTGGCCGCGATCTTGGTAGCCTCTTGGATTTGCGCAGAGCGTGCAGCCTTCTCTTCGTCAGTCTCTTTGGGCATTTGGAATGCGGCAAAGACAACGTTGTAAGCTTCGCTGTCACGATCTACATCGAGGATCAACTGCTGACGGATCTTTTGGACACGCTCGACGAGTTCCTTCATCTGCTCCTCGACCTCGGCATACTTCTTCTTGCCAATGGTGAGGCCAGCGACCATCTCGGTGAGAGCTGCAGCGATGGAACCACTGAGTGCTGAGATGCTACCACCTCCAGGTACCGGGTCCTTGCCTGCGGTGACGTCAAGAAGCCCCTTGACAGTCAAATCTGTTAGACTATTATTCATAGGATGATTGAGATTGTTTGTTAGTTAATTAGATGGGTAGCGACTAGCCTGGCTAGACGCTGGGTGTGGGGGTCACGAGTTTGTTTTCGTAGACGGTACCCGCCTTGATGGTGGCTCGTACGAGGTTGACCCCAAAGTGATAGGAGAGGAACTTGTACGAGGGGAAGCGTAGGAGCGCTAGGTCTCCCGCCTTGCCTACCTCGATGCTTCCTATCTGGTCTGCACGGCCGATGGCGGCTGCGCCATTGAGCGTGAGTGCTGTGACGGCCTCCTCGACGGTCATGCCCATATAGATGGTCGCTAGAGCGAACATGAGCGGGATGGAGGAGCTGAAGCAGCTGCCAGGATTGAGGTCGGAAGCAACGGCTACAGCGCAACCAGCATCGATCATGCGACGTGCTGGCGCATACTTTTCGCCAAGGCTGAAGGCTGTACAGGGAAGGCAGGTAGCCACGGTGTCGCTCTGAGCCAAGGCTTGGATACCTTTGTCAGATATCTGTAGTAAGTGGTCTGCAGAGAGACATCCTAGCTCGGCTGCTAGCTCGGCGCCACCGAAGGAGACGATCTCGTCGGCGTGCATCTTGACCTTGAGCCCTAGCTCCTTAGCACGGGTCAAGAGGATGCGTGTCTGCTCATGGTCGAAGACTCCTTGCTCCGTGAAGATGTCGCAACACTCTGCTAAGCCTCGCTCTACGACTACTGGCATGACTGTGTCACAGAGGTAGTGGATGAAGTCTGTGGAACGACCTTTGTACTCGGGCGGTGTGTCGTGCGCTCCCATGAAGGTGGGGTAAAGGTCTATCGGGTGCTGCTTCTGTAGCGTCCGAATGACCTCTAGCTGCTTGATCTCCGTATCGAGCTCCATGCCGTAGCCACTCTTAGCCTCGACGGTAGTGACGCCCATGGATAGCATGGCGTCTAGATGTGCAGAGGCGCGCTGGGTGAGTTCCTCAGCCGTTGCGCTACGGGTCGCCTTCATCGTGTTGGCTATCCCCCCGCCACGCTCCATGATGCTCATATAGCTATCGCCCGCTAGTCGCCACTGGAACTCGTCCTCACGATACCCGCCGAAGATGAGGTGGGTGTGACTATCGACAAAGCCTGGCAGGACGCACCCGCCCTGAGCGTCATAAGCGACGCAGTCGGTGTGGTCTACTTGCTCGGCTTCTTGCATGGTCCCGACGAAGGCTATCTTGCCTTGTCGTACGATGATAGCGGCTGGTCCCTCGATGACTCCGATCTGACGCATCGCCTCAGCACCATGCTGTGCGGTGGATCCTGGACGAGTCACGATCTGACCAATATTGTATAGGTAGAGATTGGACATTAGATTTTAGAAGTTAGAGGTTAGAGAGTAGAGTTTCTAGGCTTTTTAGGAATACTAGTCGTGCTAGCTGTCCTAGAGACTCTACTCTCTAGTTGGTGAAACGCTATGTTCGCACTACTCCATCATGCGGAGCTCTAGGATCTGGGTCTCGCAGAAGTTCTCGATGCCGAGGTAGTACTCAGCGCAGTCGATGAGCGCCTTCATAGGTACGAGGCCGATGACCTCAGCGCCAACGATCTCGACACCGTAGCGACGAGCCTCCATACGTACCATCTCGTGAGCACGATAGACGGCTGTCTTGGTGTAGTCGGTGAGGTTCATAGAGACCTGTACGATGTGTCGGTCAGTCAGCTCTACGCCCATAGCCTTGCAGAAGCGCAGACCGCCGCCGATGTGACGTACCTTCTTAGCGATGGCGTCAGCGATAGAAAGGTCAGCCGTGTTAAGGTTGACATTGTAAGCAACGAGTGGCATACGTGCACCAACAGCTACAACGCCTGCTGTGGGGTGAATGTCAGCTGGACCGAAGTCTGGGTGCCACTCGTCCTCGTGGATCTTCTCGGCCATGCCCTCGAACTGACCCTTGCGGATCTTAGCGAGGTTCTCACGATGAGGAGCCGTAGCGCTCTTCTCATAGAGGAAGACAGGCACACCGATGCGCTCACCGATCTCCTTGCCGACCTCCTTAGAGAGCTCGATAGCCTCCTCCATCTCCATGTTGCGAATGGGGATAAAGGGGATAACGTCGACAGCGCCCATGCGTGGGTGCTGGCCCTCATGCTTGGTCATGTCGATCACCTTGACAGCGACCTCGACAGCAGCGATGACAGACTTGCGGACAGCCTCAGGCTCGCCCATGACGGTCACCACGCAGCGGTTGTGATCCTCGTCATTGCTGTAGTCTAGTAGCTTGACGCCCTTGGTCTCTCTAAAGGGTTGTACAATCTGCTCAATCTTTGCTTTGTCACGTCCCTCGCTAAAGTTGGGGACACACTCTACGATCTTTGTCTGAATAGCCATAGTATTATTTATTTATAGTGTTGTGTTTTGATATCTTGGTAAGCCTTCTCGATAGGTTTCCTGAAACATTCCGCTAAGTTACTGATTATTTAAAGTCCTGTCAAGCCCTTTCAAGAAGAAAGTGTTCGTTAGCTCTTGTAGTAAGTGCGCTTGATGCGAGGCGAAAGCTTGGAAATCACCTCATATGGTATGGTTCCGATGCGCTCTGCGAGGTCACTCACCTGCAAGCCTGGCACGCCGAAGATGATTACCTCGTCGCCCTCGGCAACCTTTCCCTGGAGTGCCGTGAGGTCAACCATGCAAGTGTCCATACAAACGTTGCCCACGATCGGACAGAGCGTGTCGTGGATCATAACGCTCCCCACGCCACAGCTGAAGCGCCTATCATAGCCGTCGGCATAGCCAATCGGGATGATACCAATCTGTCCGCCAGGAGCGACCTGCCCACGTCTTCCGTAGCCGATAGTCTCCCCGTCAGGGATCGTTTTGATCTGTAGGAGCGTAGTGCGTAGCTTAGCAACAGGCTCGAGGGTGAGACTACCCGTAGCACTGATTCCATAGAGCCCTACTCCTAGGCGAGCCATGTCGTAGTGATGATGGTTGTACCGCTCCATGCCGGCCGTGTTTTGGACATGGCGCAGAGGACGATAGGAGAGCTGACTGGTAAGGTAGTCGGCGCCCTCGTCATAGAGAGCAAATTGCTGCTCCGTGAAGTCGCTCATCATCGGTTCATCGGCAGCAGCCAAGTGCGTAAAGATACTCTGCACCCGTATCAGCGGCTCCACCTCGTGAAGCGTCTGAGCGAGATGCTCTAAAGTCGCTCTGTCTGGCGTGAAGCCCGTACGGTGCATACCCGTGTCTAGCTCGATGTGAACAGGATAGTGGCTCAATCCCTGACGCTCCACATGACGGGCAAACTCACGAAGTATGCGCTCGTTGTAGATCTCCGGCTCTAGGCGACTCTGCGTCATCACCTCAAAAGCCTCGACCTCGGGATTCATCACGATGATCGGCAGGAGGATCCCTTTGCTGCGAAGCTCCTTGCCTTCGTCCGCCAGTGCCACCGCTAGCGCTGCAAGGTCTTGCTGCTCCAGCGCCTTGGCCAGTTCGTAAGCTCCGATACCGTAACCCTGTGCCTTGGCCATGACGATGATACGTGTCTCGGGCGAGAGGAGCGCCTTGTAGCTTTTCAGATTGTTCACCAGAGCTTCGAGATCTATCTCTAGAGTCGTCTCATGCACCTGCTTAGCTAGGTGCTGTACGATACGCTCGAACTGGAACTGTCTAGCCCCTTTGACCAAAATCTCCGCATGAGTGATGGTGCCCAGGAGGTCATCGGCAAGAAGTTGGTCGGTCGTCTCATAGAAGGCGGTCTTCCCCTCCCCACTCCTCTGGAAGTAGTCCTGATAGTTGCACAGCTCCCGTCCCACACCGATGAAGAGCGTGTGGGGATACTGCGCAATCATCTCCCCCACCTGCTTGTAGAGGTCTCGTGGTAGCTGGGCACTCTGTAGGATGTCGGAGAGAATAATCACCGCCTGCTGATGCGAAGTAGCCGTGCGCTGCTTCTGAAAGTCAAGCGCAATGCGAAGCGAATTGATATCGTTGTTGTAAGCGTCGTTGATAAGACGATTGCCCGCCTGCCCTTCCTTGACCTCCAGTCTCATCTCGATCGCCTCGAGCGTCGCAAAGCGTGCTAGCACCGCCTGGCGCTGAGCCGTGGTGAGTGGCAGGAGACCAATGAGACAGAGACAGTGGGTAGCGTTTTGTATAGAAGCTTGATCCGCAAAGGGAATGGTCACCGTACTGCTCTCATCCGCATGCTGAACTGTGATGATTGTGGTGCCGTCCCCTGAGTGGCTATAGGAGACATGGTAGTAAGCTTTGCCAGGCGTGAGGCTCCAGCCGATCGCCTTGTCCGAAAGCCCCAAGTTGTCAATACCTCGCTGTATCTCATCACTGTCGGCATCATAGACAAAGTGGTCGGCATCGACAAAGAGTTGCAGCTTCTCCTCGATCTTCTGATTGAGCGAAACGAAGTTCTCTTGATGCGCCGCCCCAATATTGGTCAAGATACCGAGCGTCGGCCGTATGATGCGCTGGAGACGTAGCATCTCCATCGGCATCGAGATCCCCGCCTCAAAGATAGCGAGCGTATGCTCCTCCTCCATATTCAGTATCGAGAGCGGCACGCCGAGCTGTGAGTTGTAACTCTTTGGCGAGCGCACGATGCGATAGCAACCAGAGAGGAGGTGATAGAGAAACTCCTTGACGACCGTCTTGCCGTTGCTTCCCGTGATGCCGATGACTGGGTAGTTGTAGCGCATACGCCAGTGGCTAGCTATCTGCTGGAGCGCACGGAGCGTCTCCTGCACCTGTACAATGTTGGCATCAGGATAGCGCTCCACGTAGGGCTCGATCGGCTCGCAGATGAAGAAAGCCCGCACCCCATGCTCGTAAAGCTGGGGAATATATTTATGCCCATCGCCCGAAGCGGTACGCATTGCGAAGAAGAGGCTATCGCTCGGCGAAGTGAGCTTACGACTATCGGTCAGGATATGTCGTATCGGACGCTCGTCGACGAGATGCGTTTGGATAGGACGAAGATACTCAAGGATGTTTTGCAGTGTAGACATTATCGTGTTGTAAATAGGGGTCATCATGGTTCTACTACGGAGGCTATGCAGAGCTTCTCTCCATAGCGCTCACGGCAGTGTGCTATGCGCTCAGCGATCTGAGTCTGTAGTCGTTCGGCTCCGTGCGGTGTCTTAGGCCGATGCTGAGCCAGCTTGCGCAGACGCTGGGCCGCCTGACGCATCTCCACATCACGCGCCTCTTGGCTTGCCCAGTATGCGACGAAGTGATCGGCTATGTAGGCGACCGCTTCATCAGAGGGGTGGGTCAAGTCTCTAGCGTAAAAGCGGTAGTCCCGCAACTCATCATGTAGGATCTCATAAGCGGGAAAGTAATGACAGGCAGGCAACTCACGGCAAAGCGTGTCGCAGAGGATACGTAGCTTGCTCTTTGACAAGTTGCTCTCCGCCAAGCCGTCCTGCAGATAGCGCACAGGACTAACCGTCAGAACTATCTGCAACGGATGATGCTTAAGGAGCTGTGAAAGCGTTGCTAGCATACGCTCCTGCAGAAGATCCAGGGGAAGGTCCCGTCTGTCGAAGAGACGTGCGGGTAGTTGCTGACAGTTTGCCACGGCATGCCCTTCCTCCGCAAGGTAGTAGACCTGCGTCGTGCCGAGTGTGATCCAGAGCCAGTCCGCCTCCGCTAGTCGGCTATGAGCCGTATGCCATAGCTGAGCGGTCGCCTCGCGTAGTGCCTCTTGGCTCTCGCCATAGATAGCGCTGTGGTGACGCAGACTATAGTAGAGTCCGTCGCGCTCTATAATATAAGGAGTGTAGTCGGGCTGGTTTTGCTCATCGAGGAGTAGATCCTCCAGCGTATCGCAGATGCTGATCGGATTGTAGAGCGTACCGTAAGGATTGACCAGTACGTCATATCCGAGGTGCCGCATATGCTCGCCCATATGCTCACTAAAGCAAGAGCCAAGCGTCAGGATACGATCCCCATAGCGCCCCGCTATAGAGGTGGGCAGAGGAGCTATCTGAATCGGTGTGAACCACTGTATGGATCGAGAGGTGAGCATCTAGTGAAGTGTCAAGGCGCAGAGCCACCACAAAGGTACAAAAAAGCGGGTAGCACTCGTCTGAGCACTACCCACAATTCAAAGGGAATATCGTATCTGATAGTGGATTAGCGAGCTCTCCTCTAGAAGCGACCCACGATACCTATCGAGTAGTCTCTCGTGCTCACCTCAGCCTGCGCTGACGGTATGGTGCTGAGCAGACTAACCCGTCCGAAGAGTCCGAAGAAGCCATACCCTATCTCGCCACGCAGATCCAGTCCGAAGGGACGTACATTGAGATCATCGTCCACAAGCGTATTGACCCGCTCATCGAGCGAGCGTGTGCGGGACTTTTGCAGGCATACGAACTTCGGAACGATCGATAGCGAGCTCCATGCATTCGTCTCGCCCCATGAGAGCGACAGACCTATCGGCATTTCTATGGAGAGGAGGTCTAGCTGCGTCTGCGCATAGCCTACCTCCTTAGGCTCCTGCTTTAGGATCGTCTGCCCCTCATCGTCACGCTGCATAGCGTACTTCTTGTCAAAGGCAAAGCTACTACCCACAAGCGAAGTCCCCACGTTGAAAGCCCACGGACTACGCCCGATCTGGAGGATTCCATAGACTCCAAGTTCTCCACGAGTAGAGCCCCAGAAGCGCTGCTTGCCACTCCATGCTGGAGCTGTAAAGAGGTTCCAACCGAAGGAGCAGACAAAGTGATAGGAGACATCTCCCATCAGGGTCTTATAGATGATAGGCTGGCCATCCTGCTTGTGAACGGTGCTAATGCGGGAGCGATTCCAAGCTGTCTGACGACCACCTCTCGTCCATACCCTATCTATATAGAGTGGCACCTCTTGCTTCTGACCTTTGGGGAGCCGATGCTCCACCTCTATCTGAGTATCTTTCTCACCTCGCATCACATAGACCGTGCGGTCAGCAAGCTGGATCGTATCACACGAGGTCACCGTCTGCCCCGTGGCGCTTAGTGTAGTAAGGAGTAGGGTGACTAACGCAAATAAGGGTAATGTATAAACTCTTGAGTACATAGTGGCGATGCGATTAGAAGGTGATACTTAGTCCAGCCGTGAGGAGGCCCTCATTATTGTACTTACTCCTAGCATCTCTGACGAGGAGTAGTGGCTGAGGTGTATAGTGTACATAGATGCCGATAGGCCTAAAATCTATAAAAGCCCCATAGGTCATCGACAGTGGCGGTGTCGCCTCCGTCGTGGTGCGCTCCTTGTGCCGATCGCCATACTGCTTGTGCATCACATACTCCTTGTACTTGATCTGTGGGATTACCTCGACACCGAGACGCATACGACTATTCATCATCGGGCGCATCCCCAGTGTGATTGGGAAAGATATGTAGCGTGTCACCAACTTGCTCTGGCGTAGTCCCATCCCATCATCATAGTGACTTTGAGACAGTGCACTAAACTCTTTATTGGTCGTAAAGTAATAACCATCACGCAGACTGTAAGTACGTCCCTCAAAGGCAAAGTCAAAGCCGACGAAGTAGCGCCCCTTGATGTAGTACCTATACCCTATCGGAGCCACCATGTAGTGGTTGAAGCAGGGGGTAGCTGCATGGGCAAAAGCATCGCCCAGCATCATCGTCGAGCCGAAGTATAGCTTCGGAAAGAGGCGTATCGTACCCCAGCGAAAGCTATTATCATCGTAGATGCCGAGTACACCACCTACACTTGAAAGAGCCTTACGAAGCTCTCGATCTATCGAGTGAGCGGTCGTCTCCATGCGACGCACACGGTGCCGCTCGTTGTAGTCGACCAGGATTACGTCGGTCTGACCTTTACTAGGCTCTATAATAAGCTTATAGTCATTCCGCTCAATGATTGTGTCGGGAGCAAGAGACTCCAGCGGAGTAGCCTCTAGCCAGCTCGTAGAGAGCAGGAGAAGTAAGCCTGCCAGCAGGCTCCCTCGTAGCGAAACGTGTAAATAGTACTGCATAGGTTGTTTTGATATGAGTCGGTTAAAACAATGTTCGTTGCACCGACAAAGTTAGAAAAATATCTCTAATCAATAACGAATCCCCTGGGGATAGACTGAAGCATGATACAGTATAAATCTATCAATATTTCTATGAAGAAAATCGGACGTCGGAGGAAATCGATCAAGTCCTCCATGGAAATTCTGAATTATCCAGGGAGGAATAAAAAAATTCTTCGGAACTTCGAAATCTTTCTTCCGAAGTTTCATTTCATTCTTCCGAACTTTTATTTCCCGGTTCCGTGAAGAATTTTCGTTTTCTCGCTGGAGATTCCCGATTTTCTCGGTAGACGTGTAACGGCTGGGGGGAACGCTCGGTCATGCATCCGTCCCCGAACCATCCAACGTGTAACGGCTATAGGGACGCACGGTCGTGCGTCCGTCCCCGTTAAAGCCTTGACACCATAACCTTTGACACAACGGACGCTCGACCGAGCGTCCCTACAACCGTTACTCGTCTCGTGCGTCACTACACGGGCTGCACGTCTCACCCTAATTGCTACCCCACTCCGACTCCCAGAGAGATAAAATAAGGGGCAGAAACCGCTTAGGTCTCTACCCCTGTACTGTGTCGTAGGACTATGCCTCTACAAACATATCGCGCCTTATAGCTTGACTACTTGACAAGCGTAAAGAACATAATAGGCTTCGGGATGACGACTCCAGCTTCCAGCTCGTAGGCTATCAAGATGTTAGTGTCCCAATTGACCTTCAAGATAAACTGGTTGATATCATCTCCTATTTTTACCGTGGCGGGATAAGCCTTTTGCGTAGCATCGTAGCTGTAAGTCACCGAGAGTGTGAGCTTCGTCCCTTTGATAGCTGCTGTCAGCTCGCCTTCCGTCTGAGAAGTGAAGCGAAGCTCGCCGCCAGATACTTCACCGATCTCTTTGTCAATGTCAAGCCCTGTGAGGTCTGTAGCCATCTTCCAGCGGGTATTGACGAGTGCCTCCTTGGGGTCCTTGTCTTTTGGATCCTTCTTACAGGAGCTGAGCATCAGAGTGGTGCTGACTAGTAGCATGGCTAGGCAGAGGCAGATCAATTGTTCTTTTCTCATTGTTATTAGGGCGTTTATTGGTTTAACGCCCGCTAAGGTACTACTTTCCCAAAATATAGGGCGCCCTTAGAGATGCGGGCGCTCGAGCTGTCGTATCTTCTGGGCGAGCGTGCGCAACGCTTTGCGGGCTGCGGGGAGCTCACGCTCGAGCTGTAGGATCATCTCGGTCAGGTCAGCATCGCTACCACTATGCTGGTGATAGGCAGTGCGGAGACGAGCCAGTGTCTGCTCCTGCTCGGTGAGCTGCTTCTGCTGACTCAGATACTGATCGTAGAGGGTCGCAGCCTCGGCGGAGTGAAACTGATCGCGGCTGGTGTAGATCACATTTGGTGCCACGACAAAGTTACCCTGAGAAGCGCTGCTGTGGGCAGGCTGTGCAGAGGTATGCTTACCCAGCAAAGTAGCGTAGTCTACGTCCGAGCGCTGCGTGACATGGTAGGGTCGTAGCATAGCGTACTGGCGCAAGAGAGCGGGATCGTTGGACGGGACCTCTGTCACCTCGCCATCATTGTAAACAAAGCGGTAGACGGTGACCATGCCACGAGGGGCATAGCGGTCGGAGACGAGGTAGCCGAGATGGCGCTCAGCATTGAAAGCGAGAAGCAGGTCATTGCCCGAACTATTGTATGGCAGACCTAGCGGGACGGGCTGTAGGTAGCCACCCGATGCGGTCTGGCGGGTCATATAAAGGTCTCGCCCTCCAAGCCCCTGCTTGCTAATAGCTGAGAAGTAGAGCGTGATACCGTCGGGAGCTAGCGTAGGATAAGAGGGAGCCTCGAGACTGTCTGGGATAGCGGTGATGATGCTAGCATCTGACTGAAGCGTCGTCGGTATCGGCTGATTGGCTAGAAGATCGCCATAGACGAGACGCACAGGTGCACCAGGACGCTTGCGGAGAGGTCTGATGTAACGATCGCTTCGCTCAGTGAGGAAGCCGAGACCTAAAGTGTCACAGGAGAAGACTTTGACGCCCTGTCCATTGAGGTAGCTGGCCAATTGCTCTCGTGCGATGGTGACGGTGTCAGCCACTTCTAACCAAAGGACGTTTCCCATAAGACGTCGCAGCGTATACAGTCTCTCAGCATAGAGGTCGATGGCGTACTGAGACTTGCGTGCTTTGCTCTGCTTCTCTAGTGAAGCGGACAGTGCGTCTAGTCGCAACTCTCTGAGGTAGCACTCCCAGAGAGCGGGCAGGTACTTACCATTTTGATGAGCAAGGTACTCATAAGCTGAGACGGCTAGGTCACTGCATCCTCGCGCTGTAGCTCGCTCCACGAGCTGCGTAGCGGTGGCTACAGTGGGCTTCGCATGAAAGGCTTGCGTGAGCGAGTCTAGCTTTTGCCCTTGGGCCATAAAGACTGGCAAAGTGAGGAGGCAAAGCAAGATGACGAGTAGACGCTTCATGGGGGATTAGAGGTTAGAAGTTAGAGATTAGATATTAGAGGAAGCGTCTCGGAGTGATCGGACGGGGGCCGACAGCTCCGAGACGCTGATGAGTAGATTACTGCTGAGCGATGCGCTGCAGGATGCCAGCGTAAGCCTCTTCGTAATGTGGCGCTGAGAGACCTAAGCGCTGGCTCTCACGAACCACGTAACCGACGAGACTCTCGACCTCGCTCTGATGATGGTTGCGTAAGTCGCTATTCATCGAGGTAGTCGTGGCGGGTGGCATACGGTCTATGCGACGGAGCGCTGAGGCGACTGGATCGGCATCGCTGATGCCCCACCCCTTAGCACGGTACAGCTGGCAGAGCTCTTCGGTGAGTCCGATGACAAAGGCACGATGCGCACCGAGCAAGCCCTCGACACCGCAGTCGTAGTAGCCTGTTGCAGCAGCTGAATTGGAGAGCATGAGGAACTTCTTGCGCACTTCTTCCATCGGATCGTCAGGGATGACGAGATCGATGCCCGCAACTTGGGAGATCCTAAGAAGTCGCTCTTCGCTAGCCGTTCGCTCACTCCCGATGGGTCGTGCCAGAGAGCCTGCGTAGAGTCGCTCGTTGTCGGAGTGGCTCTCCACGACACCAGGCTCTGTGCGCCGTGCGGTGACATATGCGATACCCGCCCAGCGCTCGACCTCTGCGGGAAGCATCGTGCGGAGCTGCTCGTGGATATCTAGTCCATTGAGCAACGGCAGGACGGCACTCTCTTTGGTCAGGAAAGGCTGCAGTGGACGAATACTATCGGCTAGGTCATAGCTCTTGGTCACAACGACCAGATAGTCTATCGGCTCCAGCTCCTGCGGATCACAAGTGACGCAACTGGGTCGCACAACGGTCTCGGCCAGACGAGGCGAGGAGATGCGCAAGCCCTCACTGCGTACACAATCGTAGTGCGCTCCAGGACGCATCAGGTAGGAGACGCGTAGCTGGTCGGGATGCGCCATGGCGTAGCGTGTCCAGAGCCCGCCGAAGTATCCACCGACGCCTCCTAAGCCTAGGATAACGATATGAGGAGGTCTCATGGCTAACTAGTTCGTACGGGGGAAGGTTTCCAACGTTTCCTTGAGAATCTCAGCCACAGAGGGGTGCGGGAAGATGATTTCGCTCAGCTCGTGCGCTGTCATTCCACGCTCGATGGCTAGCACTGCGGTGACAATCAGTTCGCTACAAGGATTGCCTAGCATGTGCACTCCGAGGATCTTGCCCTCGGGGTTGACAAGAACTTTGCAAAATCCTGAAGCCATCTCGTTTTCCGCAACAAAACGTCCTGAGTAGCTCATCGGGAGCATCAGCTTCATATAGACTTTGTCTCCACTTCGTAGCGCATCTTCGGTGAAGCCTACGCCCGCTATCTCGGGATGCGTGTAGACAACCCCAGGAATAGCTCGATAGCTCATCGGATTGATCTTACGACCGAGGATGTGGTCGACCGCTACCTCTGCCTCACGAACCGCAGTGTGGGCTAGGAGCGAGTGTCCGTTGACATCGCCCGCAGCATAGAGATTGGGGAGCGAGGTGCGGAGGTATTCGTCGGTCTTGACACCTCGACGCTCGAGCTCAAGCCCTTGGCTGAGCAGTGCCTCGAAGGAGCTGGTCACGGGACGACGACCCACGGAGAGCATCACTTGCTCGCCCTCCACCTTAAAGGTCTTACCCTCGTACTCAACCTCTACGCCATCGGCATAGAGATGCGTCACCTTGTGCTGGAGGTAGAACTTGATGCCACGCTTCGCATACTCCTCACGAAGGAGCGCTGCTAGCTCGCTGTCCATGCCATTGATAATCTCGGGGAGCATCTCAACTACGGAGACGGTCACGCCCATCTCGTTGTAGTAAGCGGCGAACTCCATGCCGATGACGCCACCACCGATGATGACGATCGAGGCGGGAAGCTCCTTACTATCCAAAGCTTCGCGGTGAGTAATATAGTGCCCCTCCTCAACTCCAGGGATAGGCGGGATGACTGTCTCTGAACCTGTACAGAGGAGTAGATGCTTAGCCGTATAAGTCTCAGCAGCTGCCGTGACGGTATAGGTGTCGTCGCTATTGTGCGCCGTGACAGTCGCATGCTCTGTGAGCACGGTCACGCCAGCTTCCTTCATCCGTGCACGGATACCAGCGACGAGCTTACGAACGACTTTATTCTTTCTAGAGATAACCTTGGCTGGGTCTATCTGCTCTGGCGTACAGGTGACGCCATACTTAGCGGCGCTCTGCACTGTCTGCCAAACCTTAGCCGAGTAAAGGAGCGTCTTCGTAGGGATGCACCCTTCGTTAAGACAGACGCCACCGAGCGCACGCTCCTCGATAAGTAGCGTATCCAGTCCACCACGAGCAGCACGCTCAGCAGCTGTGTAACCCGCAGGCCCTCCACCGATGATGATGAGATCGTATGTCATAATAGTTGGAAGTGTCTAGTGAAATGAACGGGATCGTGGCTACTTGCTCTTGCCTTGATTGGCAACGGCGGCCTGAAGCTTGGCTATCTGCTCGGGGTCGCCGAGGAAGTAGTCATGCTGCAACTGCATCTTGTCGTCAAACTCGAAGACGTACGGGATACCCGTCGGGAGATTGAGCGAAGGTATCTCTTCGTCTGAGATACCTTTGAGGTGTTTGACGATACCTCTCAAGCTATTGCCGTGAGCCGTGACGATGATCTCGCCATACTTCTCTAGGTCGGGACGAATGTTGCTCTCCCAGTAAGGAAGGATGCGCTGGACCGTCTCCTTGAGCGACTCCGTGAGTGGGAGCTCGTCAGGATTGACCGAAGCATAGCGTGGATCGTGCTGAGGCGCACGCTCATCGGTCGGGTCTAGCGGTGCGGGCGGTACGTCGTAACTGCGTCGCCAGATGTGCACTTGCTCCTCGCCATACTTGGCCGCTGTCTCGGACTTGTCCAACCCTTGGAGCATACCGTAGTGCTTTTCGTTGAGACGCCACGACTTCTCCACGGGGATCCAGTCGAGATCCATCTCGTCGAGGATAATGTTCAGCGTCTTGATGGCGCGCTTGAGATATGATGTATAAGCCTTGCCAAAGCGAAAGCCCGCCTTGCGTAGCTGTCGGCCAGCCTCGTGCGCTTCCTCGACACCTTGCTCGGTGAGGTCGACGTCTGTCCAGCCTGTGAATTGGTTACTCTTATTCCACGCACTCTGTCCGTGGCGTACTAATACAAGTCTTTTCATAAGGGTGAGATAAAGGAGTTTCTAAATGATTACTGATTTGTTGGGTCAGGGAGCCTCTGAGCGAGCTGCTGAGCGGTCATCTCCTTGACAGCCTCTAGGGATCCGCCAAAGATGGGCAACGCTTGCTGTAGCATCGTCTCATACTCTGCCGAGAGGTTGCGACCCCACAGCATATCTATGCGGATCAACTCTATGAGTGCGGTAAGCGAGTAGCGTACCGTCGCATCGTTGATGAGCGCCATCTGATGACGTGGGCTCTGCTGGCTGACCCAGTAGAGGAGCTGTGCCGTGTCGCGGTAGAGTGCACGAACGATCTCGTCGCCCTGCTTCTTCATATCGGCACGGTAGTAAGCATCCGCTAGACTTATGTCAGTCATATCGTAGGGCACCGCCTTAGGCGAGATCACCTCGGCACACTTCGTCAGCACCTTCTTAGCTCGCTCAGTGTCGTCTTGACGTAGGAGCGCCTGGGCTAGCGCAGCAAAGATATGTGCTCGATAGTAGTAAGAGATGTTGCGTCGGATATTCTCGTCAAAGTAGATGTTCGGGTCATTGGCATTGAAGTAGCGATACTTGTTCATCACTAAGTCATACATCCGCTCCACATCCACCTCGTAAGGTGTGCCCGCCACGGTCGTCGGGTTAAAGCGTTGCGCCATACCCACCTGCGACATATACTGTCTCTGATTAGCAAAGACATTCTGAGGAGCCGAAGAGACCCACATGATCGGTCGCTGCCACTTCGCTGCGCCCAGCATATCTAGGACAAAGAGCTGATCTCTCGTCACAGCCGACTTGCCCTCCAGCGAAAGCATCATACTCTCGGGCATAGGTAAACCCTGAAGCTGCGGGAAATGCTTTGCAACAACCGCCGAATCAACCGATACTAACACCTTGTCCGCAGGCATCAGCGCCTGACCCTGAGGAACGACCTTCGTCGCTGCCTTCATCGCTTGGTCAAAAGGCATCGGCACCGCACTCGTCGGACGTATTAGCGCATAGGAGTTCGTAACGAAGAAGGCTGGACTCATATATTTATTCGGTATCGGCTGTGCCTCGTAGCTGTGACGTAGCATGTGCTTGCCGTACCACTCCGACTGCAGGTAGCTCAGGTTGCTCACCTTGACATCGGTGCGCACGCCCTCCACCTCTTGGGAGTACCACAAGGGGAAGGTATCGTTATCCCCGAAGCAAAGTAGCACCGCGTTGGGATCACAACTGATCAAGTAGTTGTATCCGAAGTCGCTCGCTAGGACACGTCCTGAGCGATCGTGGTCGTCCCAGTTTTCCGAAGCCATCTGTATCGGCACGATCAATCCGAGTACCGAGACGATCGAGGCATTCAGTACAGGCTTGAGCTTAGCACGGCTCAGCAGTTCGTAAAGTCCTGCCACACCGAAGCCGATCCATATCGCAAAGGCATAGAAAGAGCCCGCATAGGCGTAATCTCGCTCACGAGGCTGCCCTGGTGTCTGGTTGATGTACAGGATAATCGCCAAGCCCGTCATGAAGAAGAGCGCCAGCGTAATCCAAAAAGCTTGCATACCCTTCTTGCGCCTCATCACTTGATAGGCAATACCTAGGAAGCCTAGGAGAAGCGGTAAGAGGTAGTAAGCGTTGCGTCCCTTGTTACTAAGGAATTGATCTGGCAGATCTTTGGTCTTACCCAGTGCGATCTGATCAATAAACGAGTAGCCCGTCAGGACGCCCCCCTTGAGCATACCGCCATCGCCCTGCAGGTCGTTCTGACGACCGATGAAGTTCCAGCCAAAGTAGCGCCAGTACATATAGTTAATCTGATAGCGCAGGAGGTACTTCAAGTTATCTGCCATCGAGGGCTTAGACATATCATCAGGGTTGCGGTCTATCCAACTGTTGTACGCTCTGATATGCTCTGGCTGTGGCGAGAACATACGGGGGAAGAGCATCTTGCTCCCCTCGGCATACTTCACCTCTGGCTGGCTGTAGATCTTGACATACTCGTCAGGTTCCTTCGGATTGCTCTTTACCTTGGGCGCATAGACAGGGCTTCCCTCCTCCATAGCTATAGGACGTGCCACGTAGGTAGCGCTGTATAGATGAGGTATAGCGCCATACTGCTCACGGTTGATGTAGCTCTTGATGGCAAGCGCCGTGTTCGGTTCATTCTGATTCATCGGTGTGCCAGCGAGCGAGCGCACGAGGATCACCCCGTAGGAGCTAAAGCCGATCATGATAACTAGCATACACATCTGAGCCGTGTGTAGGAGCTGTAGAGAGACCTTTCTATTTTGGAAAAGGTATATCGCCAATACTATCGTCACAATCACGCCTAGCCAGACCGCTCCTCCGAAGTATGGGATACCGATCAAGCACCAGGAGAGGATAAACGAGCTGATGATCAGATTACGACCACGCTCGCCTCGCTGATACAACGTGAGCGAACCGACCAGCACCACCATAAGGATGACGAGATAGCTGTAGAAGCCACTGTTGTACGGCATCTGGAGTCCATTGACCACCCAGCGGTCTATCGTACCTCCGAAGGCCACGACACCCTGCATGATACCAAACATGATGACTGCTATCAAGACGAAGGATACGATCAGTGTCGTAGCAATCCCCTTGAAGGAGAGTGTGTCATGCTTGCGGAAGTAGTATATAAGCGCCATCGCAGGGATGCAGAGCAAGTTGAGCAGGTGCACACCGATACTGAGACCCATCACATAGGCGATGAGGACTATCCAGCGGTCAGAGCGAGCATTGTCCGCACGGTCGCTCCACTTAAGCATCAGCCAGAAGACCAGCGCCGTCAGGAAGGAGCTAAAGGCATAGACCTCGCTCTCCACAGCACTATACCAGAAGGTATCTGTAAAGGTGTAGAGCAACGCTCCCACCAGTCCAGAGCCCATGATCAGTATCGTCTGCGCTAAGGTAGGCACTGGAGTCACCCCCTCGGGGATCAATTGCTTGGCACAAGGCGAAGCGCCTGGTAGTACCACACGACGCACCAGATGGGTGATACTCCAGAAGAGCAGGAGGATCGTCCCCGCACTGAGCAGTCCACTCAGCGCATTGGTGTATAGTCCCGCTAGTGCAGGCGTCGGGGCTAAGTGTGCAGCGACATTGTACACAAGCATGTAGATGGGGGCCCCAGGTGGGTGCCCCACCTCCAGCTTAAAGGCCGATAAGATAAACTCGGGGCAGTCCCACAGGCTCGCCGAGGGACCGATGGTCATCAGGTAGACCACCGCTGCGATGACAAAAGTCACCCAGCCCACCACATTGTTCAGCAGATTGTACAGTCGCCAGTTCTGTTGCATATCTATAGTTAAGGTATCATATACGGGGACAAAGATACGAAAATAGAGGTTAGAGATTAGAAGTTAGAGGTTAGAGGTTAGAGGTTAGGTACTAGAGGCTCCAGCCCCACTAGGAGCACTAGTGTCCCTAGAAACACTAGCCCCCTCTAACTTCTAATCTCTATCTTCTAATCTCTAACCTCTAATCTCTAACCTCTAATCTCTCCTTTTTGTACCTTTGCATCGGAGTCACTAGAGGTAGACGGTTCAAGTCTCCTCTTCTATCTCTTATATACGATGTTTATTACAGAGTACATACTACAGTTATTCGGAGGGATCATCATAGGCATCTGCATCTCTGCCCCAATGGGTCCTGCGGGGATCCTCTGCTTGCGGAGAGCCCTTGAGCAGGGACGACGTGCAGGGGTTGTCACTGGTATAGGAGCCACACTGGGCGACCTCTTCTATGCGATTGTCACCTACCTCTTTACGGGCATCATGCTGGACTATATAGATCACAACAAGATAGTCCTGCGCATCGTGGCAAGTATGCTCTTCCTAGCCTTTGCCTGCTACCTATACTTCAGCACGCCACGGCTAGGCGTCTCGCAGCGTGTCGTCGGGCAGATCAATCAACGCAATCTCTCACACCTGGGGAGTGGCTTCCTACTGACCATTCCCAATCTCTTCATCGTACCCGTCTATGTAGTCCTCTTCAGCCAGTTCAACTTCGTCTATCCACTCGGTGCACCTCCCTACGGGATGTTTGCTCTCGGACTCATCTCCATCGCGCTAGGCGCTTTGGGTTGGTGGCTCTTTATCACTTACGTTGCCACCCGCCTGAGAGACTTGGTGAGTCTGCGCAATCTACGGATCTTCAACCGCATCTTTGCGCTCATCTTTGCCATGATAGCTATCATCTCGCTGTTCTACACGTTTGTGGCTCTGTAAAAGCTTAGACTAGACCTATACCTTATTACATATATGACAAAAGCAATTTCACGCCCCTCAGGGGGTTTCTGGTGTGGGCTGATCCTGATGGCAGCCTTCGCAGGCGTAGCTGTTGCTTTGGCACAGCTACCTCTCTTTAAGGAGACGCTCCGCATATCTCCACTCATCATTAGCGTCTTGATAGGCATGATCTATGCCAATACGCTGCGACATAAGCTCAACCCCACGTGGGTGCCAGGGCTAGCCTTCTCATCGAAGCGTATCCTGCGCCTAGCGATTGTCTTCTACGCCTTTCGTCTTACGCTGGCTGACATCTACGAGGCTGGCGCTACGGCCTTCATCTACGACCTCATCATCGTCTCTTCGGTCATCCTCCTCGGAGTGCTCATCGGTCGCTGGCTCAAGATGGATCGTGACACCGCCATCCTCACCGCTTCGGGTAGCGCTATCTGCGGTGCTGCTGCCGTGCTAGGCACCGAGCCTGTACTGGGAGCTAGCTCCGAGAAGACGGTCATAGCCGTCGCTACGGTGGTGCTCTTTGGTACACTCAGCATGTTTCTCTACCCACTCGTTCATGCGACCGGATGGCTCGGTCTGACCGACCATCAGATGGCTATCTACACTGGAGGTACGCTCCACGAGGTGGCGCATGTGGCAGGTGCTGGAGGTGCTATGGGCGAAGCAATCGCCTCCACAGCAACCATTACGAAGATGATCCGTGTGATCCTCTTGGCGCCTTTCCTACTCATCCTCACCTCCGTCCTACATCGTGGCGGGCGAGGAGGCGCCACGGCACAGCGCAAGGTGTCTATACCTTGGTTTGCCATATGGTTCCTCATTATGATCTGCGTCAATACACTGATCGCTTACCTCGCTGAGCAGCAGGGCATCAACGACCTCTACAATCAAGTCTGTGGTGGAATCCGCTGGGCTGACGACTTCGGACTCTGTATGGCTATGGCAGCGCTCGGTAGCGATGCTTCGTTTGCTCGCTTCAAGCGTGCTGGTGGCAAACCCTTCCTCCTCGCAGGAGCGCTCTACCTCTGGCTCACCATCGGAGGCTACTGTCTGATTCGTCTAATCGGCTAAACAATTGAATTACAGCAAGAAGCCTAGAGTTTAGTCTAATAAATTAAGAGCTATCGTAACGAGCCACGGAGGAAATTGTGATTTCCTCCGTGGCTATTTTCTATTCTCCAGCGAGGAACGGAAAAATTCTTCGGAACTTCGAAATCTTTCTTCCGAAGTTTCATTTCATTCTTCCGAACTTTTATTTCCCGATTCCGTGAAGAATTTTCGTTTGCTCCCTAGAGTTTCCCAAATTCCTCGGTAGAAACTGAAATTGGAGGTGGTCGTTAAGAAGATAAAAAGGAGACCGCCCTCCAAGTGGTGAGCGGTCTCCTTTTTATTTTGTTGCAGGACGTTGATCGACTAAGCGCCGTGGAAGAGATACTCAGCCTGTATGTCGCGTGTCATCTGCGTAAAGAGCTCCTCGATCAGCGCATCAGCTACCTCAAGGGCACGCCACAAGATAGCATCCGATGCCTCCTGTAGCATATCTTGGGCAGCGTGAGGCATCCCCTTGTCCAGCTTATGGCAGTAGCGACGCTGTATCTCCTCGATGCGCTCGTCGCACTCCAGCTCGAAGGCGTGGTAGCGAGCCTTGATAAGCGGAGCATACTTATTATAGTTGGTCATACCGAGCACCTGTACCTTGCGGAAGGTCCAGTAGGCCGACTCCTGTGAGGACTCTCCCCCACCCTTGGTGTAAGGCTCGGGATAAGAGGTCACACCCTGGAAGAGCGGTACGAAGAGACCTAGGTCTGCCATACCCAAGCAAACGTGGTTGATACGCCCGACAGCTACGGGAAGCTTAGGCTGCACCTGTAGGATATGCGTCTGCGTGGTACGGAAGATGGAGACTGGGCGGTACACCTCGTGCGGATTGCTGTGGAGATAAGGATCATGCTCCGTGCCGTCGTAGTGGAAGCGGAAAGCATGGCGCATAGCCTCCATCGTGATCGGCTTCTCAGCCTTAGCATAGACGGGGAAGTTATTGACAGCTACATCCTGCTTCATCGCGGGGGTAAACATTTGCTGGAGCCCCCAGACACGTGGATAGTTGTACGTAGTGTCTAGCTCCACGTCACGTATGTAAGCTTTGTGGAAGTCAAAGGCACCCTCCTTAGGATCGTACAGTCCGTGCTCCTGGGCAAACTCAATCAGGTCACTGGATGCCATAAAGTGCTCCTTGTCCTTAGGATCATACTGACGGAAGCGGCTCTGATTGCCCGTGACGAAGTATTGCTCCTCAGGGATACGACAAGCTAGCCAGCGATGTCCCGAAGCGGTCTCCAGATACCATATTTCATCACTATCAACGAAGCCGATACCGAAGCCCTCGCTGACACCATACTCCTCAATAAGCTTGCCGAGACGCTCTACGCCTTCGCGAGCTGTGTGGATGTAGGGGAGGACGATGTTGAAGACAGAGTTCTCAGCCACACCATTCTCTACAAGAGGATCGACAGCTAGTGCTGCATCGCTACTAAAGATAGACTCCGTGGCGCTCATGCCGACACCAGACTCGTTGAAGCCTGCGCTCCCCCAGTGTCCTGGCAGATGATATGGTGGTAGTGCCGAGTAGCTCTGCGCATTGCCAGGCAGATCGCAAGCGAAGGGGCTATCAAATGCGTCAAAGCGCATAGGATCGACCGAGCCTGGCTCGCCGGGACGGTGGATGGTGAGGTTCTTGGCAAACATAGCGTCCCAGTCCTCTGAGCGCGCTACGATACGTGATCCATCAGCACTCATCTGACTGCCGACGATGATAGTCGTACACTCAGAGGGTAGATTAGATTTTTTCTTATTCATAGTACTTGTGTCTTGATATATTACTCTAAGGACAAAGGTACCTCATTTACTTCATCTAAGCAACGTGGTACGCATACCTACTATCTGCGAGTTTTTTGTCGGGGTGGGAGGCATTATATCAGAAAAAAGCATTACCTTTGCACCATGACAGAGCAAACGGTGCTTCCTCGGCATGCGTCCAGCCCTTCGAAACAGACATTTAGAGGTAAGCCACACGGCCGCTCCTCGGGTCCTATAGCTCAGTTGGTTAGAGCACCTGACTCATAATCAGGGAGTCCTTGGTTCAAGCCCAAGTGGGACCACCACGATGCGCTTTGCATCCCCACACTTAGCGAGTGCAGTCCAGTATATTTGGATTGCGCTCGTTTGTTTTTATCAGGGGTGTAGCGTGTGAGCGGTTGCGCCAATCGCTATTTTCAGTACTTTTGCTAAGAGGAGCATGACCCGCAACGGGTTTGGTGACCTAGAGGTCGCTTGGCTCCACACTTTCCATACCTGATGAACACTCGATGAACGAAATAAAAAGATCTATCAGAGCTCTAGCACGACTGACTAGCATAGCACTCTGCGCAGCGCTCTTGCTGGTGGCATGCGTGCGATCGCCCTGGCAGTATGACCGCTCGGAGGGTAGCCAGCCCCACCTCTCCGTGGACACGATAAGACTGGACACACTCTACAGCGCCCTCTCCTCGGCGACTCACGTGGCGATGATCTACAACCCGCACGACCATCCGCTACTCCTCGACGAGGTATCACTCCTGAGCGGTGGCAATAAGGGGTACCGCATCAACGTGGACGGACGTAGTGGCTCGGAGATACGAGATGTGACGCTACCACCGCGTGATAGTATCTTTGTCTTTGTGGAGGCTACCTTTACGGCTGGAGACTCAGACCTCCCGACACTGGTGACCGATTCGCTCCTGTGGCGCTGCAATGGGGTCACACACTATACGCGCATCGAGGGTTATCGGCAAAATGTCTCTACCCTACCCGCCAACTGGCACATAGCGAAGGACACCCTCTGGCGTAGTGAGCGCCCTTATCTAATAACCGACAGCATCACGATAGAGCCAGGCGCACGGCTAACGATCGCCGAAGGGGGGCACCTATTACTGCCTCAAGGAGGGCGGATTATCGTGCGAGGAGCCTTGACACTAGCAGGCTCAGCGGCTAGTCCTATCCTCATAGAGGGTGTACGACGAGACAATCTCACGACAGATGTCTCCTATCGCTTGCTACCAAATCAGTGGGACTACATACAGTTTACGGCTGAGAGCCAGGGCAATGAGATACGCTATACGACCATTCGTAATGGACGGGAGGGGGTGACTTTTGCCCTGGGAAATGATCCTCTAGCGAAGCGGCTACTCCTAGAGTCAAGCACCATCACCAATATGGGCGGAGATGGCCTGACCCTCGCAGGGGGTAGCTACACGTTACGAAACAGCGAACTAAGCAATGTGGGTGGCTCCTGCCTATCCATGCGAAAAGCTACCGTACAGGCAGAGCAGATGACGGTGGTGTGCGACTACCTATTTGACCACAGGCGCAGCCCTGTACTCTATGTAGGTAAGGAGGGCAAGCTACAGATGATCAACAGCATCGTGGATGGTAGACAGACGATTGCGCTACAGAGCGACACGCTGCGTCGCTCAGGCGAACTAGCGTGGCACCCCTCGGCTCAGGCGCAGCTGGATCTGCAGCATTGCTACCTGCGACTGGGGCAGGACTCTATCGCTGCTAAGCGACTCGTTGAGGAGCTTTTTCCTACCTGTCATCGAGCCACTGTCCCCTTTGTGGATAGTTACTGGATGCTGGGCAAAGACTACAAGGATCGTAACAATAGACAGGCTAAGTATCACTTTCACTTTGACTTTCACCCCGTAGAGACGGCTGGTCTGCAAGAGCTTTCGCCTTTAGCTCCCACAGCCTGCGCCCTTGATCGTACGGGGCTACCACGACGCAAGAATAAGCTGGGTGGCTATACCATAGGTGCCTACGAAGCTGTCGCACCGCCAAAGGAGAAGAAACCGTAACTCCATCGACAAGAAGTATAAGATCTTGGCGCTAAATTCGTATCTTTGTACGCACCTAGCCGTTTTGCCTTAGGATGCTTCGCTCAGAGCTCACTCCGAGTGCACCCTTCGGCTTACTCAGATGGCTCCAAACTTAGTCCATGAACCCCGTACGAAGACGTCGTAAACTCTTTTGGATCCTACTCCTCACCCCACTGACAGTACTACTGCTACTGATAGGATCGATCTACCTACCTAGTGTACAACGCTGGGCTGTAGGACGTCTCATCAGTACCCTCGAGGAGCAGACGGGCTGGAAGATTACGGTCGAGGAGATGCGCATTAGCTTTCCGCTACGGGTGCGGGTCGACAAGCTACTCGCCACGGAGCAGGGAGACACGGTTATTTGGGTCAATGAACTGCGCACTAGTCTGCCCCTGATGCCTCTCTTTAACAAGCGCATAGAGGCTCCCCGTCTGAATCTACAAGATGCGGTCGTGGCGATGCCTCTAGATAGTCTCAACCGTAGTCGCATCGATGCCCGCTTGGGCAATATGGAGGCGGGACATGTGCAGGTGGACTTGAGCTCGATGGATATTGATATTGCTGCGGTCTCCCTAGCGGACGGGTTCTTTGCTTACACCCAGACTGACACGACCGAGACGAGCGAGCCTGGACCAGCTATGAGCATCAATATCAATCGGGTGGATCTTACACGCTTTGCTAGTTACATACACCTCTATCCTTCGGGCGTACACACAGATGCGGTGATAGATCGTGGCGCTGTTGACAAGGTGATGGTGGAGATACCAGACTTCAACCTACTTGTAGAGCATATCAATGTAGACCTGACTAGGGCTAGCTATGCAACAGATACAGCCAAGGTACAGCTTCCCTACGTGGACTACAGTCATATGTCTTACCACGATGCGCATGCCGATATAGATGGACTCTCCATCAATAGTAAGGGACTGGTGCAGATGGACATTAACCAGTTGAGTCTACGTGAACAGTGTGGAGCTCAGCTGGAGCACTTCCAGGGGTACTTCAAGCTTGAGGACAAAGTGGTCAACATGCGCAACTTCATGCTCACTACACCTAAGAGCCAGCTGACGGGGGATCTGATTCTTCCCCTAAGTCTCTTCTCGGACGATGAAGAGGCTGTCGTCACGGCCGAGCTCAAGGGCACCTTAGCTCCGCAAGACCTATACTACTACACACGCATTAGTCTGGACAGTATGCTCTATAGCCCTGGCGGTCACAAGCAGCTGGCCGATGTACCGCTGTCCGTAGACCTGCGTTCGCGAGGTTCGCTGAGTGCCCTGGAGATATACAATCTAGAGTTGCGACAAGAGGGCTTCATCGCACTCACGGCCAGTGGCACAGCCACGCACATCCTTGATGAACACAGGCGCACAGCCTCCCTGCGAAGTAGCATACAGACAGGCCCTGCCGCTAAGCTACTCCTAGCCCTAGCAGGGATAGACAAAGCGTCTGGATCTGTGACACTACCAGCGAAGATGGACCTTGACCTAGACGGCACACTCCACGGCGACCAGATAACAGCGGATCTGCATCTTGGCACACCGAGAGGCTCGCTCTCGCTCAACGGAACGTACGCCCTGCGTCAGCAACGCTACAAGATTGACGGTCATCTCGACCGTTTTGATGTCGCTCAGTTTATGCCTCGCGACTCCATCGGAGTAATTTCGGGATCAATCAAGGCTGATGGCGCAGGCTTTTCTCTAAAGTCTAGAAACAAGAATGGACTTGTCGCAGTAGCCCTAGACGAAGTCAACTATAAGCACCATAGGCTCCGCAACCTCTCACTCGACGGCTTCCTGCGTGGGGACTCCGTGTCTGTCTCTCTGCAGTCGTACGACCCCTCGGCACAGTTATCTGGGGACATTGCGGGAACGCTCATCACAGCTGGCAAGCGGCCTTCCTTCGGAGGCAAGATAGACCTAGATGTCTCTCACCTTGACCTCCAAGCTCTAGGACTAAGCGACAGCATTATGGAGGGGAGCTTGAGGCTTACGGCAGATCTCTATAGCGACTTTGCCGAGACCCACATGGTGGATGGACAATTGTCTGGTCTGCACCTAGCTGTCGGCTCACAGCGAATCGATAACGAGCAGATCGACCTGCGCCTGGCTAGTGATACGTCGCAAGTGATAGCACAGCTAGGAGCCAACGACATAGACTTGAGCGTCACGACGCAGGAGGGACTGAACCATCTCTTGACCTCTATCTCGGGAGTCTCCAAGTGGGCGGGAGAATACCAGTTTGACAAGCCACGCCTGACCGCCTACAGCGACCTCATCAGCGTCCTGCCCAATGCTCACATAGCACTGCACATGGGATCGCACCACCCGCTCCACTCACTACTGGAGAAGTACAATGTATCCGTAGAGTCTCTCGACGCAGATCTGCTAACCAGTCCTAATCTAGGGATCAATGGACGCATCGAGCTGCACCAGCTACAGTACGACACGATACAGTGTGACAACGCACTCCTTCAGCTGACGACACTCACCCCAAGTCGACCCATACTCCTAGACCATCTGACCCACGTGAGCCAGCAATTGCCCTCCGAGGCTATGCGACCGCTACTCCTGTCAGACCTCTCCGATCAGTTTAACTCCGACAACCTTGCTCAGCGATACGTACACCCATTGCTACAGATAGACCTCAGCCTCGAAGGCGAGCGACAAGACAAGCGTCCACCGTACAAGATCATCGGATCGGCTCAGACAGACCTTGTAGCTATGAGCCTAGACTTCGACTGGCTACGCGACCACGAGCTGTACTACAGCTTGGGCGCTAGCGGGTATTACAATGCGCAGGGCTTTGGCGTAAGCTTATCCGACAAGGATATCTACCTTGCTGGCGAGCGACTTCGTGCGAATGAGGACAATGCGCTCTTCTACTTTCATAAGGACAACCAAATCTTTGCCAATCTCGAGCTAACGAATCCGCATGGCGCCAAGCTCTCTATCCACAGCGATCTAGACGAACCTAGCAATGTACAGAGCTTGCTCTGCAACGTACAGCGACTAGAGCTGAGCGACCTAGCACGCATCCTACGCCTCCCCGATATGAGTGGACGCACTTTCATGGATCTGCGCATCGAGCGCGTGGACAACGTCTACCGAGCCACAGGCGATCTCTCGGTCAACGACATGACTTACATGGATGGGGATCTAGGCAACGTGAGTGTCGCGTTCTTCTACGAGCCTCGTGACAATGCTTCGCAATATGTCACCGCACAGGTGAGTAGCAATGGTAACCTAGCGCTCACGGTAGACGGTATCTACCATAGCCGTAAGGGCGAAGAAGCACTGGATATGAAGGCTTCATTCGAATCCTTACCACTACGTCTGGCTAACCCCTTCTTAGGTGGCAATCTGCTCAGTCTGGAAGGTGCACTCAATGGCTCAATTGCGGTGACGGGCACGCCAAAGAGTCCTATACTCAATGGAGCGCCACACATTACCGATGGATTGGTCGCACTATCTCTGACAGGCAATAAGTACACCCTCGACAGTCGTCCGCTGACTATCGAGCAGAGCCGACTAACCCTTCAGGACTACAAGCTAACGCTACAAGGCAAGGAGACCTCGCTCTACCTTGATGGCTGGCTAAAGCTCTTCGGGCCTGAGGCGCTCAAGAGCAACCTCCGCCTCTACGCCGACCATGCACAGGTGATCGACAGCAAGTACCACAACAAGCAGTCGATCTACGGACGAGCCATCCTCTCTGCCGATCTACGCCTGCAGGGTTACCTGACAGCACCCCAGCTACTCGGATCAGTCACACTACATGGAGGAACCAATGCGACCTACGTCATGTCGCAAGCAGCCATCAAGGCACAGGACAACATGTCAGGCGTCGTCGAGTTTGTCAATCTCTCAGACACAACGATCGTCGAGGAGCCTCAGAAAGAGCGCTCTCAGTCCCTCGGTCGTATGGATCTAGCCGTGGCGCTTCACATCGAGCCCGCAGTACAGATCGGCATAGACCTCTCCTCACGAGGACAAGACTACGTACGCATACAGGGCGGTGGCGACCTCCGGCTGAAGTATCCACCACTTGGCACGATGAGCCTCGTCGGTCGGTATGACTTTAGCGGTGGCGAGGTACAGTATGAGTTTCCCGTCGTAGGGCGACGTCACTTCGACATAGAGCCCGAGAGCTACCTCGTCTGGAGTGGCGATCCACTAGATCCTTACCTACACTTCATTGCTTCGCAAAAGCTTCGCGCCGACGTGACTAGAGGGGAGACAACCAATAAGGTAGACTTTAAGGTATCCATCAAGGCCGATGAAAACTTAAAGGACATGGCACTCGCCTTCGACCTAGCAGCCCCCGAAGACCTAGAGACACAGACGCAGCTCTCCGCTATGAGCGAAGAGGAGCGTGGCAAGCAGGCCGTCGCCATGCTCGTGTCGGGCACCTACCTCGCCTCCGATATGGGACAGATGTCGATGGAGAAAGTACTCAGCAACGTCGCCATGAGCGAGCTCAACAACCTTACGGGCAAGCTCCTCCAGGGGACGAACCTCTCCCTCGGCATGGAGCTGGGTGGATACAACCAGTCGCAGCTACAGCAGACGAACTATACCTACAGCTTCAGTCGTCGCTTCCTCAACGATCGCATACGCTTCGTCATCGGTGGGCGCGTCGCTTCGGGCAATCTGCCGACCAACTACGAGCAGACCTTCATCGACAACGTCACCTTCGAATATCGTCTTGACGAGGCTGGCCAGCAGTATGTGACCCTCTTCCACAGGCGCAACAACGACAACATGCTCGAGGGCGTAGTGACCGAGACAGGAATCGGCTACCTGGTCAAGCTCAAGGCACGTCACTTCGTCGATCTCTTTGATCCGCGCAACTATATGTGGTGGCAAAAGAAGAAGTCCGAAAAGCCGGCTGACACCAAGAAGCCCCTTGATAGTCTGTCACACACTACGCCTATCTCACCTGACACCGTAACCTCAATCTCACAGACTCCACAGCTATGACCCGTTATCGCTACAGACCAACCATAGCTCATGCGCTACTCCTACTACTCAGCACCTTGCTAGCTCTGAGTAGTTGCTCGGTGACGCGACACATACCCGAGGGTGAGCTACTATATATAGGTATCGGCAAGACACGCATCCAGGGCGACGACGGCAGTGACGCTGCTGATCGAGCCATCTCTCATATGGAGAAGGTGCTCAACGTACCACCCAATAACGCCTTCTTCGGCAGTGCACGCTCTCGTTTTCGCATACCCATCGGACTTTGGTTTTACAACGGCTTTGTCAACGACAGCACGTGGGTCGGCAAGCGCCTTTACAAGCTCTTTGCCGAGGAGCCCAAGCTCATCAGCGACGTACGCCCCGACGTACGCGCCAAGCAGTCCAAATTGATCCTCCACGAGCACGGCTACTTCAAAGCTGTCGTGACCGATAGTATAGCACGCTCCACCAGTGACTCGCTACAGGCTCGTGTCTACTACAAGGCCGATCTCGGAGCGCCTTACCTCTACGACAGCATCAGCTATATGGAGCCGTGGCTCCTAGGTAGTGGCGAAATACTCAACCATGCCGAGCTGTCGAAGATACACAAGGGGGATCAGTTTAACTTCTCACAGATCCTCCAAGACCGCGACATGCTGGTCACGAACCTGAGAGACCGTGGTTACTACTTCTACGCTCCAGACCTGCTCGTCTATCAGGTAGACACGCTCCTCACTCCAGGCAAAGTCTATATGCAGGTACGAGAGCAGAGTGGCTACCCGAGCTATACCTTCGAGCCATGGCGCATAGGCTCCGTCCACGTCCTACTCACCGAGGACGATCGGCTCTCGCTGACAGACTCCATGCAGTTCAAGGGTATAACCCTACACTACCGAGAGCACCCAAGAGTACGTCCCGCAGTCTTTGCCAATAGGATACAGCTACGCACTGGCGAGCTCTACTCGCAGTCTCGCGAGCAGGCTACACGTCAGGCGCTACTAGGACTAGGAGCCTTCTCCTATGTCGACATGCAGTTTGTCGCTAGTGATACGCTACACAACCTCCTCGATCTCTACATCACCGCCGAGCTAGACAAACCGTGGGACTCCTCGCTCTCTGCCGTCTTCACGACCAAGTCCAACAACTTCATCGGTCCGGGACTCACCTTATCACTCGGACGTCGCAACGTATTCGGAGGTGGAGAGCGCCTCTCACTCGATCTCTACGGCTCCTATGAGTGGCAGACCAATCGTACACGGAGCAATCAGAATGTATCCATATCCGACATCAACAGCTACGAGGTCGGGTCCAACCTCAACCTACAGGCTCCACGCATCCTACTACCGTGGCTCTACGATCTGCGCCTCACACACGACGTGCAGACCACCTACACCCTATCCGCTTCCATGCTCAATCGTGCTCGCTACTTCCAGATCACCTCTCTAGGACTCACCGCCAGCTATAGCGTACGCAATACGCAGCATCAGCACATGATCACACCTCTGCGGATACACTACAACCGCCTATCACGCCAGTCCGAGATATTTCAAAAGGTCATCGCTGACAACCCCATCCTAGGGCTGAGCTTGCGGAGCCAACTAATCCCGCAGATGAGCTACCAGTATACCTTTGACAACATCTTCACGGGACTAGGCAGCCACCACCTGCACATTGACCTAGGCATCTCTCAGGCGGGCAATATCCTCAACGGCATCTACTCGCTAGCTGGGTGCAACTACCACGAGACGAAAAAGCTCCTCGGCGTCCCCTTCGCACAGTTTGTCAAGGGTACCGCCGAGCTACGCTATACCTACGGCATCGATCGTAACCAGAGCTTAGCCCTGAGAGCTGGTGTCGGAGCTATCTACAGCTACGGCAATATGACCGTGGCACCGTATAGTGAGCAGTTTTACGTCGGTGGTGCCAACAGCATCCGCGCCTTCACCGTGCGCAGTATCGGACCAGGGCGCTTTGTGCCACGCAATAGTCGCTACGCCTTTATGGATCAGACGGGAGAGTTCAAGCTTGAGATGAACGCTGAGTACCGCTTCCGTCTTGCGGGCGATCTGCACGGTGCACTCTTCCTCGACTCAGGCAATATATGGTTGCTTCGTCCTGACGAAAACCGCCCTGGAGCATCACTCCAAGAGATCACTGGGGCTAAGGACTTCTTCCAGCAGCTCGCCCTCGGCTCTGGCGTAGGACTACGCTACGACCTCAACTTCCTAGTCATCCGCTTTGATGTCGGTGTGGGTCTGCACCTACCCTTTGAGACGACACGGCGTGGCTACTACAACCTGCCCAGGTTTGCCAATTCGCTCGGATACCACTTTGCCGTAGGCTATCCCTTCTAAGTTTTTTTTCGTTCGGATACATTTATGGGCTAAGTCCCCTTTTATCCGACTTTCTACGGAGGGAATTCTAATTCTCCACGGGGGAAACGCCAAATTCTTCCGAACTTCGAAATTTTTCTTCCGAACTTTCATTTCATTCTTCCGAACTTTTATTTCAAACTTCGGAAGAAATAACGATTTGCCACCGAGCAATTTGTAGATTTCTTCGGAGGAATTGGTTTTTCGGGGAACCCGTGATGTGATGATGGCGAAAATCTCGGCATGCGCTATCTCTCGATTTTGTATTACCTTTGTGGCACGAGGGTGCGTTGTCCCTATGAGGGGATACAGCACCACCCTCCTTTGACAAGTATCACCTTAGATAGTAATCACAAGTATATGAAAGGTTTCAACCCTATAGGTAGTCTGGTAGTCCTCGTCGGGGCGCTCATCCTCATCGTCCCCGCTCTGATGGACAAGGGTGGGAATATGTTCAATCTGATCGGTTGTATCGTGATGATTGCTGGATTCCTCCTACACATCTTCCTCAATAAGCGCATCACAACTATCAAGGAGTAGCCTAGACCAAGTGCCCTCTGGAGCACTGGCTCTGACCTTGTATCTAGCCCCTTGGCTATCCGTCGAGGGCTTGCCTTGCCCATGCGTAAGACAAGTCCCTTTCGTTCGTATATAAGGTCACCCCTAGCAACTTACTCACCAGCTCTATGTACTACAACAAGGCGATCCTGATAGGCTTCGTAGGTGCAGACCCCAGCGTACACTATTCGCGTCGGGGCACCTGTCAGGCGTCGCTACGCTTAGCGACCTCTGTGCCAGGCTATACGAAGCGTGATGGTACGCAGATCCCAGATCGTACGGAGTGGCACACGGTGGTGATCTTCGGGACGCTGGCACAGTTTGTCGAGCGCTGGGTGCGCAAGGGGTCGCACCTCCTCGTGGAGGGCGAGATACGCTACAACAGCTATACAGATCGACAGGGGCAGGTCCATGCACGTACAGAGATATGGGCGGACAAGGTCACCTTTGTGGATCGTCCTAAGCAGAGCAGTGGACAGGAGAGTGCATCGCCTCGTCCTGCTGCCGAGCAATCAGTATCACCGTCTGACCCTAGTGACGCAACGAGCGTGGGTGACAACGGTATAAGTTACAAGAGTAGGAGCAATGGGTGATGCCTTCTTATTAAGCCTTTTCGGAGGAATCGTGTACAGCAATCCTATCGTTTGGATGGATGCTATACCGCTTCTGATCATCCTCTTCCTACTGCTTTGCTCCGCCTTCATGTCGAGCAATGAGGTGGCCTTCTTCTCTCTCACTCCGAAAGAGGTACAGCAGATCAAAGATCAGGAGCACCCCAACGACACACGACTACTCCAACTCTTATCGCACTCGGAGCAACTACTGGCGACCATCCTGATCGGCAATAATGCGGTCAACGTGGGGATCACAATCCTCTGTGCGTGGTTTGTGGGCGAGCATTGGGACTTCTCGGCAAATCTCGTTGCAGGCTTTATCATCCAGACGGTCCTCATCACCTTCCTGCTCCTACTCTTTGGCGAGATCATCCCTAAGATCTACGCTCAGCGCCACCCACTCTCCTTCATTCGACTGACGGCTCCAGCCGTGTCTGGACTTTACAAGGGTATCGCTTGGTGCTCCAAGGGCTTGATCAAGACCTCTAAGCTCCTAGGTTCTAAGGCTAGACGAGGCCCTGAACTCTCTGTAGACGATCTCTCGGAGGCTGTTGCACTGACGACAAATGGGGACAACAAGGAGACGGAGATGATCCATGAGATTGTCAAGTTTTACCACAAGACGGCTGATGAGATCATGGTACCACGCGTTGATATGATCGGTGTCAACTACCACTGGGCTTATCATCAGACGCTTAGCTTCGCTGTGGATACTGGCTACTCACGACTGCCCGTCTACGATGGGTCGCAGGACAGTATCCGAGGAGTACTCTATGTGAAGGATCTCCTCCCTCATATGCACGAGGAGGACACCTTCCCGTGGCAAAAGATCATCCGACAAGCTTACTTCGTACCTGAGAATAAGAAGATTGACACCCTATTGGAGGAGCTACAGCAGGAACGTATCCATATGGCGATCGTGATTGATGAGTTCGGTGGAACCTCGGGACTAATCACACTGGAGGACATCCTCGAGGAGATCGTCGGAGAGATCGTCGACGAGTACGATGATGAGGATCCACCCTACGTACGGCTGGCCGAGGGGGTCTATCTGATCGATGGAGGTATGTCGCTCATCGATCTCTGCAAGCTACTGGATGTAGAGCCAGAGTACTTTGCCCCACACTACGAGGAGGTTGATACGGTCGGAGGCTTATTCCTAGAGGTGCTACAGGAGATCCCTCAGGTGGGTCAGCAGATAACCATCTCGGACATTGACTTCATCGTGACGCGCATGGAGCGCCACCGTATCATGCAGCTCAAGATGCGCCTGCATCCTAAGGAGCAGACTGACACGCAGACAGATAGTCAGACGGAGTCTCAGGCGTGAACTACTCTCAGCTACCCCTCCCACTAGGGGACATACTCTACATCGCAGAGCTACCAGCCAGTATCGCGCCCAGCCTACCTACTTACCGCTCATTAACGCAGCAACTACTTGACGAGATCGCTCCTAGGGAGTCGGTCTGGCAACTGACGCATCTCCCCTCTGGCGCACCCCGCCTTGTCTCGCCTGACCACGACTACCATATCTCCATATCCCACAGCGGGAGCTACGTGGCTCTCGTCCTTAGTGAGGGAGCGCACGGTGTCGGCATTGATATTCAGGTGGCTAGTGATAAGTTGCCACAAGTCGCTCCGAGATTCATGTCTCCGACAGAACTGGCTTACTATCGAGATCTTACGACAAGCGAAGCGAACGAATGGCTCTACACCGTGTGGTGCCTCAAGGAAGCAGCCTACAAAGCTTACCCGCTACAGGTCAAGCGCCACCTAGCGACCAACTATACCGTCTCTCCGCCCGAAGCTTCTCTCTCTTGTGACGTGGAGAGCAACTCCTTCGCCCGCTACACCGTCTATGCCGACAGGGGGACGACCACCCTACCCTTCTCACGGGCTACCTCCTTCGTAGCATCACGACTGCGCCCTACCACCTCACCTACGTTCAAGCTATGGCGGGAGCTTTTGAAAGTTAAGCCCCACACCCGAGACACGGTATCTCTAAAATCCTTATCTTTGCGAAAGCATTGGTGTATCTGCACGGTGCTATGACCTTTGGACTATAAAAAGACCTATGAGCCAACTATACATCTACAACACGCTGGAGAGGGCTAAAGTGCCCTTTGAGCCAATTGCCCCGCCACATGTGGGGCTCTACGTTTGCGGACCGACCGTTTATGGGGATCCGCATCTAGGGCATGCTCGCTCGGCGATTACGTTTGACATTCTCTTCCGCTACCTCAAGCACCTCGGTTACAAGGTGCGCTACGTACGCAATGTGACCGACGTGGGGCACCTGGAGCATGATGCAGATGATGGAGAGGACAAAATAGCTAAGAAGGCTAAGCTCGAGCAGCTCGAGCCGATGGAGGTGGCTTACTACTACCTCAACCGCTACCACGATAGTCTGCGCCTGCTCAATGTGCTACCACCTTCGATCGAGCCACTTGCCTCGGGACATATCATCGAGCAGATTCAGCTAGTACAGCAGATTCTTGATGCGGGCTACGCCTATGTGAGCGAGGGGAGCGTCTACTTTGACGTGCTCAAGTACCACGCTGACCACCCTTACGGCATCTTGAGCGGACGCAATGTGGAGGACATGATCTCCAACACGCGCGAGCTGGACGGGCAGGACGAGAAGCACAACCCGCTGGACTTCGCTCTCTGGAAGAAGGCGCAGCCTAGCCACATTATGCGCTGGCCTTCGCCTTGGAGTGAGGGCTTCCCTGGGTGGCACTGCGAGTGTACCGCCATGGGACGTAAGTACTTGGGCGCTCACTTCGACATCCATGGCGGTGGACTGGACTTGACTTTCCCGCATCACGAGTGCGAGATAGCACAGGCGGTCGCTTCGCAAGGAGAACCGATGGTCAAGTACTGGATGCACAACAATATGATCACGGTGGATGGCAAGAAGATGGCAAAGAGTGCGGGCAACTTTATCACCCTGGAGGAGTTCTTCACGGGCAACCACCCTGCACTCGAGCAAGCTTATGCACCGATGACCATTCGCTTCTTCGTCCTGAGTGCACACTACCGTGGCACGGTGGACTTTAGCAATAGTGCTCTGCAAGCTGCCGAGAAGGGGTACCAACGCCTCATGGACGCTGACGCTAAGCTTCAGTCGCTCAAGCCATCGGCTACCTCAACGATCGAGAAGATTGATTTGGCGGAGCGTTGCAAGGAGGCGATGGATGACGATATCAACACGCCGATGGTGATTGCTGCGCTCTTTGATGCGGCTCGTCTCATTAACTCGATCCACGACGGACACGAGCAGATCACGAGCGAGCAACTAGAGGAGCTACGCAAGACCTACGATCTCTACCTGCACGACATACTCGGTATGCAGTCGGCTACAGAGGCTTCCGATCTGAGCGGCAGCCAACAAGAGGCTTTCGCTGGAGCCGTTGATCTACTTCTAGACATTCGCTCCAAGGCTAAGGCAAGCAAGGACTGGGAGACCAGTGACCTGATACGAGACAAACTGACCGCTTTGGGCTTTGAAATCCAAGATACCAAGAGCGGCGCCGAGTGGAAGGTACTGTAAGACGCTTTGACCCAAACTAGGTCCTAATGCTTTCGCTCATTATCCCTGTCTACAACCGCCCTGACGAGATTGAGGAGCTACTACACTCGCTCGCTCAGCAACAGACGCCCCCGTCCTACGAAGTCGTTATCGTGGAGGATGGGAGCTCGGTGCCTTGCGCTACGGTTGTGGATCGCTATCGTGACCAGATGAGCATACACTATGAGGTGGTTCCCAACGGGGGACCATCCAAGGCGCGCAACATAGGTGTGCGCCACGCTACGGGCGACTGGGTGATCATCCTTGATTCGGACGTGGTGCTACCGCCTGACTACCTATATAATGTATCTCAGGCGATCGTTGCGGACGAGTGCGATGCGTGGGGCGGGCCCGATGCGGCTCCTTCTCTGCAAGACGGCTCCTTCGGCATGTGGCAGCGGGCGATCAACTATGCGATGACCTCGCCCCTCACGACGGGCGGCATACGAGGCGGGAGCAAGCGACTGACAAAGCGGTTCTACCCACGCACCTTCAATTTGGGTTGTCGGAAGGATCTCTTTGAATCGTTGGGAGGCTTTGACGAAACGATGCGCTATGGCGAGGATATTGACTTTAGCATGCGTCTCTACGAGGCGAACAGTCGGGTCGCTCTCCTTCCCGAGGCGGTGCTCTATCACAAGCGTCGCGTGGACTTGCGTAAGTTTTACCGACAAGTGTGGCACTCCGGCACAGCTCGTGTGGAGCTCTCACGAAGACACCCAGGATCAATGCGCTTGACCTACTTACTCCCCACGCTCTTTGTCGTGACAACGCTACTATTCACGCTACTTGCGGTGTGGTGCCCATGGTTTTGGCTCTACCATGTACTCTTTATTGTGACTATCTTTGCAGACGCATCCTGTCGCACGCACTCAGTGGCGGTCGCTTGGCGAGCTGTCGTAGCCTCTTTTGTCCAGCTTTCGGGCTATGGCATCGGCTACCTCAGCCAGCGGTTCAAACGGTGCAAAGCTTAATCCTCAAACTCTATCTCTGAGTTATCTTATGAAACAGATTCCTTGGCAACGCATCTTGCTCATCTTCGGCTTCTTCTTGATTGTAGCGCTTGGTTACTTTGCGCCAGCACACTTTGAGGGGAGGACGCTCTTTCAGGCGGACGTGGCGGGCGTCTCAGGCAATGGCTCTGACGTGCAGGCTAGCGACGAGACTTCCTACTGGACCAACTCGCTCTTTGGCGGGATGCCAATGTATCAGATCAGTCCCTCCTATCCCTCGACCAAGCCTCTGCAATACTTGCAAGATGTGCTGACGCTTCGTAAGCCACTGAGCATTCTTGGCACCTATCCGTGGCTAATCTTTGCGCTACTTGTGGGCTTCTACATCTTCATGCGCTCGCTCAAGGTCGATCCTCTGCCCTCCGTACTGGGAGCGGTGATGTGGGCCTTGTCAAGCTACTTCATCATCCTCATTCATGCGGGGCACATTTGGAAGTTGACCGCACTCTGCTTCGTGCCCCCCACGATCGCTGGACTCGTCTGGTGCTACCGTGGCGAACGCCTCTGGGGAGGTGCGCTCTTTGCCTTCTTTATGGCGCTACAGCTCTTGGCAAACCATGTGCAGATGACTTACTACTTCGCACTCCTCATGGGCATCCTAGTCATCGCCTTCTTGGTGCAGGCGATTAGAGAGCGACAGGTTGTGGGCTTCCTCAAGTCTACAGGTGTACTTATCCTCGCAGGGCTCCTCGCCATCGCAGTCAATGGGACCAACCTCTACCACACTTACCAGTACGCTCAGGAGACGATGCGTGGTGGCAGTGAGCTAACGATCGCTCCGCCACATGCTCCCGAACAAGCGGAAGCTGAGGTCAATAGCAAGGGACTCTCCAAAGAGTACATCACCCAGTGGAGCTACGGCATCGGGGAGACCTGGACGCTCCTCGTACCCAATACGAAGGGCGGTGCAACCGAGCCTATAGCCAAGGGGCACGCCAAGCAACTCGCCAAGGCTCCCTACGAGTACCAGCAGATGCTGGGACAGATGAACGCTTACTGGGGTGACCAACCCTTCACCTCGGGTCCCGTCTATGTGGGTGCTTTCGTCTGTATCCTCTTCATCATCGGCTGTGTCGTCGTCAAGGGTCCGATCAAGTGGGGACTACTCATCGCTACGATCCTCTCGATACTGCTCGCATGGGGTAAAAACTTCATGCCGTTGACCAATCTCTTCATCGATTGGATGCCAATGTACGACAAGTTCCGAGCGGTCTCCTCGATTCTAGTCATCGCAGAGCTAACGATCCCAACGCTAGCCGTACTGGCTCTCGTGCAGCTCATCAAGGAGCCTCAGCTCCTACGTAGCAAAAGCGTCTGGATAGCAGGCGGAGTGCCAGTTCTGCTCTTACTTCTCTTCGCTCTTCTGCCAGATCTCTTCTTCGGCTTCCTATCCCAGCAAGAGAAGAGCATGTTTGCCGAGCTAGCCACACAAGACCCTCGCTACCTGACGCTACAAGATCAGCTCAAGACGATACGTATGGACATCTTCCGAGCAGACATATGGCGCAGCTTGCTCTTTATCGTGCTGAGTGCAGTGCCCCTATGGCTCTTTGCCAAGGGCTATCTCAAGACTCAGTGGCTCTGCTGCATCCTCGTCGGACTGACACTCATAGACCTGTGGCAGGTAGACAAGCGTTACCTAGCCGATGACGACTTCATCGCTCCACAACTGGTACAGCAGCAGGCAGCTCCTATGACGGAGGCTGACCGAGCGATCCTTCAGGACAAAAGCCTCGGTTATCGTGTCTTCAATCGTACGGTCAATAGCTTCAACGATGCCACCACCTCTCGCTGGCACCACAGCGTGGGCGGTTATCACGCCGCCAAGCTACAGCGCTATCAAGACCTGATCACTTACCAGCTCTCTACAGGCAATAAGCAGGTCTACGATATGCTCAATACGAAGTACTTCATCGTCCCCAACCCTGAGACCAAAGCACCTATGGCGATGACCAATCCAGATGCCTTCGGAGCAGCGTGGTTTGTCGATAGCCTTCGCTGGGTCGCTAATGCTAATGAGGAGATGGAGGCACTCACCACGGCAGATCTACGACACGTCGGAGTCGTCGATCTCCGCTTTGGCGAAGAGCTACCACAGCCACTCATGCTACCCAACAGCACCGCTCAGCGTAGCATCACCGTCACCAAGTACACCCCACGACAGGTAGTCTACAACGTATCGGCCGAGGCTCCTGGCATCGCCATCCTATCAGACATCTACTACCCGCACGGCTGGCACGCCACCATAGATGGCAAGGAGATACCTATCGCACGGGCTAACTACGTGTTGCGAGCCGTCTCACTGCCCGCAGGCAAGTACCAGCTCACGCTCACCTTTGCGCCACGCTCCATAACCGTGACCGAGAGCATAGCCTTCACAGCTTTGGCCCTAATCCTTCTAGCGCTCATCGGCTCCATCGTGTGGCGCATCAGGTCTTTGGGAAAAGGCAAGAAAGCCCCCACAGACTCACAAACGAAATAATTACCTTTATATATAGATCAAACTATGACTTATCGAAACTTACTAAAGATCACCACCGCCCTACTGCTAGCGGTCTTGGTCTCTTCGTGTGCTTGCAGACTCAAGCCTCTCGATGGCTCTGCTGCTCAGGTAGATCCCACGCCCCTGACACTCGTGGGTACGCAAATACCTGGACAAGTTCGTCTGACGATCCCAGCTAAGTGGTGCCACAAGCGTGCTATCGTCAATGTAACTCCCGAGCTACGCTACAACGGCACCAGCGTGACGGGACAGACCGTCACCATACAGGGTGAGAACGTACGTGACAACTACCAGACCATCTCTTACGAGCGTGGTGGTAGCGTCATCATACCCTTTACCTTTGACTACAAGCCTGGTATGGAGCAGAGTGACCTCTACCTTACCTTTGCTGCTACAATCAAGGGCAAGAAAGTCAACCTCCCCGCTGTCAAGGTAGCTCGTGGTACCATCATGACTGCTGACCTAGCCAGCATTAGCGATATCACGCCAGCTCTTGCTCGTGACGCATTCCAGAGAGTTATCAAGGAGCAGTACACAGCCGACCTCAAGTTCCTCATCAACCGTGCTGAGGTACGTGCAGCTGAGCTCAACAAGCGTGAGGTCAAGGACTGGCAAGATGTCGTTGACAACGCTTACCAGGTGCCTAACCAGGAGGTAGACATTGAGATCCAGGCCTACGCCTCTCCCGATGGCGCTCAGGACTTCAACGAGCGTCTCTCGGCACAGCGTGAGCGCAACACCTCTCGTGTCGTAGCGCGCCAGCTAGGCAAGAAGAAGATCGAGGTCAATGCCCACTACACAGCTGAGGACTGGGATGGATTCCAGAAGCTTCTAGAGGCAAGCAAGATACAAGACAAGGAGCTAGTCCTGCGCGTCCTCTCTATGTATCCCGATCCCGAGGATCGTGAGCGTGAGATACGCAACCTCTCGCACGTCTTCACACAGCTAGCCGACGAGATCCTCCCCGAGCTACGTCGCTCACGCCTCAATGCCAATGTACGCATCATCGGCAAGAGCGATGACGAGCTCAAGATGTTTATGGCACAGCGCCCAGGTCGCCTCACCATCGAGGAGATCCTCTACACCGCTACACTTTATGACAACGCTAAGGATCAGATGAATGCTTACCAGCAGGCTGTACAGCTCTATCCAAAGGACTACCGTGCTTACAACAACATCGGTACGCTCTACCTCGCTCAGGGCAACTACGAGCAGGCTGCAAGCTACTTCGCAAAGGCTCAGAAGATCCAGCCCAACGCGGCTTCTAATATGAACGAAGCGCTCCTCGCTCTCGACCGTGGCAACCTAGCAGAGGCTCAGCGCCTCATGGGTAGTGCCGTAGAGGTACCCGAGGCTGGTCAGGGCATCGGTCTCCTACAGATGCACGAGGGCAAGTATGCAGACGCTATCCGATCCTTTGGCAATACGCCATCGAATACGCTAGCCATCGCTCAGATCATGCAGGGGCAGTACGCAGATGCCACACGCACCCTCGCTGCTATCGCACAGCCCAATGGCGAGACCGCTTACCTCAAGGCAGTCGTCGCAGCTCGTACCAACGATCTACAGGCGCTCGTCAGCAACCTTCGCGCAGCTATCGCACTGGATCGCAGCTACGCACAGCGTGCACAGCGTGACCTCGAGTTCGCAGCTTTCAGCCAGACACCCGAGTTCGTCGCTCTGGTCAAGTAACACAACGGCAGTGACGTAGCAGAGCGTCACCCCCAACACACGAGAGGAGCTATCCGCCTAGGCAGATGGCTCCTCTCTCGTTGATACTGTTGCATAAAGGCGAATCGCTGTGTTGCTTTCGGGATTCGGCTTCGGTCACATACGGAGGTATGCTCCCTTCAGACCTCACTCTCAGCGCCTTGCGCTTCATCCTTTCTGCAAAGTCAGGACAATCTTGCTTGCAAGATTGTGAGACTGTTGACTGTTGCAACAGTCTCTCGTTATCTGCGACGACCTCAATGCCATCGGGAGAGATTGGAATTATTGCTGTCCGATAAAAGTCTGAGAGGGCACATCAAGGGGGCTCAACCGTAGAATTGAAGCGGTTGAGCTTTCTATTTTTGATTGCCAAGCCCTCCCACCTCCTTTTGAGCAAGAGACTCTTCTCCCGTTGAAACCTTTTATCGGAAAGCAACACTTCCCGACTACTCGATTTCGACCAATCTACAGTTTCCTTCGTATGAAACTCTAGTTTCTCCCGTATGAAACTTTAGTTTCTCCCGTATGAAACTTTTGTGCCATGGGGTATGAAACTTTAGTTTCACCCAAGTGGTACTGATAGTTAGTTCACTTCTTCAGGACAATCTACTCAATCCCCCCTCAAAAGCCTTTTACTGACCAGCAATGGATTGGAATAGTGGGTGAAATGTACGGTAGAGCTATCCTAGCTTCCAGGACTGATCCCCTTTCGGGAGAATTAGCTACATTTGTAGCAACAAACCAGCAACTTACTCAATATGATGAAGCGAATCATGGCTCTACTGCTAAGCCTCCTCTGCTTAGCCACTACGCTGTCCGCTCAGGTGCAGGACACGACAGACCTCTCTGCACAAGACCTACCCACCCTGGAGCGAACGTTTGACACATTCTCACCCGACCTCCAGGATGCCCTAGAGACTATCATGCCTAACCCTGAGAATCAGACAGCATTCCTCGAGAACGTCCAGAAGGCACTCCAGAGCGAACCTAACAATGGTGTCGCTTGGGCTTACGTCGCCACCATTTACCGTATGCAGGGCAAGTCCGAGCAAGCGCTAGAGGCTGCAACCAAGGCGATCACCCTCCTACAGGCGAAGCCTGCACGTAGGGCTATGGTCTACAGCCTCCGCTCTGATATCTATACAGACCTCGAGGATGGTGTCAAGGCACTTATGGACCTGCACTCTGCTATCAAGGATGCTCCCGACACGTCTGCTCTATACTTAAAGCGTGGTGGTCTCTATATGAATATGGAGCAGTACGAACTCGCAGAGGTGGACCTGCGTAAGTTTATTTCGCTAGCTCCTAAAGACGCAACTGGCTATACTGGATTGGCTACGCTTGCGATACTACAAGAGAAGTATGAGGATGCCATACAGAACCTAAACGACGCTATCAAGCTCGAACCTAACGAAGGCTTTCTCTACTATCTGAGAGCTGGTAGCAACGTCAAGCTAGAGCACTACGATGAGGCGATGGATGACATTATCTATACCATTGCAAACAGCCTGGCAGACGAAGACACCTATTCCCTACTCAATGTCATCGCAGCTCAGGCGATGCCTACCCTCGAATCTAAGCTCAAGGCTCTGGAGTCAGTGAGCAAAACGGGAGAGTACCTCTTCCTTATCGGTTTGGCACATCAAAACATCGGAGACAACAAGGGTGCGCTGGAGTACTACCAGCAAGTCACAGAGCGACAAGAGCTAGACGATGTCGTAGCCAGCCACATAGCGACTGCCTATCAGGGGATAGGTGACTACAGCTCTGCCCTCAAGTATATCGATGAGGCTATCTCGCTAGACCCTACAGACTACACCTACATTTATACCAAAGCGCAGATGCTCTCAGAGGATGGCAATCTCCGAAGAGCCCTCGCAGAGTCGAATAAATATGTCTCCCTCGTACCTG
>NZ_ACLR01000125.1 GCF_000174775.1 Porphyromonas uenonis 60-3 | reverse complement strand
CTAGGATAGAGATTCCCGTACCAAACGAGTGCGGCGAGACCTATCGATACACTATTTGGGTAGGAGCTACCCCCCAGCACTATACTATGAGTGACCTAGCACCAGCCTCGGGCAATAAGCACCCCGACTGCCGACTGGCACTCCGGCTCAACGAGCAAGATAGACACGAGGGTCTACTGCCTGAGCCTCTATACTTTGCTACAGACACCATTGAGTGTCCTATGCCTCCTAGAGGTAGCACGATTAGAGTCCCCGTTGCGCCAAACCTGACGCGCTACAGCAACGACTTTGATATATCTCTTACCGAGCTACCCAGCAAGATCATCTATCCGCTCCATATAGAGATCGAGGACAACAACGCTGCTTACGACTTCATGGGTCAGCTGACCAATCCTACCAAGCATGTCATCTATCAGGCGCCACTACCCAACGAAGGTACGACGCGCAGCACCCGTCTCAGCACGCTACGACTAGATGACCCGAAGGCAAAGCCCCAGCTGAGCCTCGTGCGCTCCGATACGGGAGCTAAGATCTTTACCTACGATCTCAAGAAGCTACTAGCCAAGACGCACGACTACCGCCCCGAGTGCCAGTTTGAGTACAACGTAGAGATACGTCTGAAGAGCCTGCCTGACAACACGCACTACGCCGTTGAGATCCTCATCGATGGTTGGACGGTACACTCTTACGAGATAGTCCTCTAATATCACTACACACCAACGTTGTCATATCACTATGAATCGATTACGATATACCCATATATATACGTTCCTCCTCATCTTGGGAGCGCTCCTCACCAGCACCAGTTGCGTGCGGGACTACAATACTCTTGAGTGCGAGGATGACGGCAACAAATATCTTACGCTGACCCTCTCCCTAGCACCCAGTGGCAACGAAGGCCTACGCACGCAAGGCCCCGACTACAGTATCAACTCCGACAAGGATAATCGTGAGGACTATGTGAACGATCTGCGCATCTTCCTGATCCAAAACGGAGTGATTAAGAAGAATGTCTTCTTTACCAATCTGGTGCCGAAGTATTCATACGATGATTATAGCTCGGGTTCAGAAGATGATGGAGTCAGCTATAATTATAAAAGTGGCAAGGCTCAGGTCACCTTCCGGCTCACAGAGAACGAGCTAGGCGAGTATGATCTCGTCGTCGTCGCCAACGAAGGTGCCTATACAAATCCTCCGTCCATAGAGGGTAAGATTAAGGAGCTACCTATTGACCGAGAGAAAGAGCGAGAGGAAGAGGCCGATGCTGCGCTTAGAAAGGCACTTAGAGAGGCACAGACGCTAAAAGACCTCAAGAAGATACGTATCCCCGTCACGAGACGTTACTCTGATACGCATCAAGGAATTGCTTATGAGGGCAAATGGCTAGATACAGAGTATCCATACGTAAAGGTCCTATCGCCAATGACCGCCGAGTATAAGAAAGTAGATTTCTCAGAGGGCGGAACGAAGGAAAACCCTCGGAAGATTGTTTTGCCCACACAAACAGGTGGCATTGAGCTCCTACGTACCTTCGCTAAGGTTGATATAACCATCAAGGATTGTGTCTTACTATACTGGGAAGATGGTGAGGAAAAGCTGAGATGGCGTGGCCCTTGGGGCTTTGGTAGAGAGATGCGCTTCAAGCTTAGGAATGTACCTGAAGAAGTCAACCTCTTCCCTATACCGGAGTACTCCAAAGCTCAGGACTTTATAATAGACGATATTGGTCGAGTTAAGTATCCTGGACCAGATGATCCTCAAGAGGACTTTGTCAAAGACCTCGAGGAGAAGCGCAAAGAGATCAAAAAGAATGGTCTCCCCATCGGTGGGGGCTATCTACTAGATTATAGGCACTACTTCTATATTCCAGAGAAGCTTGTGTCCAGAGATGCAGAGGGTGAGAAGAATGCTCTCCAAATGATCTACGTTTGGTCTCATATTAAGGGTCCTGATCCTTGGCAAGAGATTTCTGAGCCTGCATTAACAACAATGGAGACCAAAGTGGAAACCTTCGACTTTGATAAGAAGAATGCTGGTGCTAGTAAGTATCTCGAGCCTCTGCCAGCAGGGTTTGCTCCCTCAGACAAGAGCGTCTTTAGAAATAGTCTCTACAAGATCACGATCACTCCGTATCGATATGAGTTCCCTCAGCCTAAATAGGGCGACGAGAGCTCTATCGCAAGCATCTTAAAGTCTACGCAGGCACACATTACTAAGTAAATCCATCCTATAAACAGATATAGGCTATGAAGCAATACAATAGCACGACACTCGTGCGCACTATATGGAGTCTCCTCCTCGTCCTCTCAGCACTCTGCCTGATACCCACCACGGCAGAGGCGCAGCTTCGTGTTAGTTCCGCATCTCGCGCCACTATTAAGGGATTCCGAGGAGGATCTGGTCAAATAAGGCTAACCCTCTCTAGAGGTAAAGCTCCTTACACAGTCAAGCTAACAGCATACCCTCCAGAGTACCCAGGACCGTTCTTGTTTACAAGTTCCAACGATGAGATTATTATCTACAATCTACCTAAAGGGGATTACAAACTGGAGGTCTCAGATGATAATGGCTCTGTGGAAACAGTAAGCCGCTCTGTCAAAGAGAAAGGAGTAGGTCTTAATGAGTTCCGCGTTAATGCGAAGTGGTCTCAATTACACACCTCTAATGCAAAGAAATCGCGCTGGATCTCAACAAGGATTTTTGACCCTGATAATTCAATAGTACCACGCTACTACTCTTCTGAGATAGACTCTATAGCTAAGTACTTTGACATTGCCATCTGCGTCCCTAATGACTACTTTAATGGTTATATGAAGGGTCAGGATAATCTCAACTGGTGGGACTTAAAAGAAGCTAAAACGCCACCCACATTTGAAGGAGACCATGGCTGTTGGCTCGTTCAGGATCCTGTTTATGATGATAATCTCCAACCAACAGGACAGACAGTCCAGAGGTCACATCTATTTGTCAAGGTGCCTGACAATATGCTCTCCGCTAATAAAACGTATTATGAGTCGGATAGATGGGCTAATGACCCATCTAATACAAAAATGATAGGTGTAGCTATCCGCGTAAAAGAATCAACAGACCCCAACGACTCGTATTTCACTTATGCGAAGGACTTGTTTGATGGAAGACAATCTTTTGATCCTAACAATTGGCTAGAAGTTACGAACACTAAGCTACTTCCTTGTGCTCCTTATAGACCACTCTTCAGTATTAAGAAAGAAGCAGTCAAAAGGTTGGGACTAAAGTTCCCAGTGACGATCAAGGTTCGGAATAGGTTCAAAGAATATAATGCAAGCGTGTTGACTCTCACGTTTACTGAGGATAATTATACGACTCCTCAAACATTTGATGAGGATGATGGTGGACTAGGCTTTGCTGACTGGAACAGAATTTATATGTATGACAATGATGGTCATGACTCCTCTCTAGGACTAAATCCTATGGGATTAAGTCTAGGAAAAGAAAAACATAAGCCACATGCTTTGCTTGCTCACTACTACCGAGATTCTAAAAAATATAGGTATTGGGATGAGCATAGAGGATGGGTAACCCGCCCTGGAGATGGTAAGATTGGGTTTGACTATTGTGCAGGAACGAGAGATGTTGTGTATGCCATAACTCTATGGGAGACGTATTATGGATATAGTTACAAAAACAGTTTTGCTAATGCAACGGTTACGCTTCTTAAAGCCCCCCCTGGATATACACCACAAAATAAATATTTTCCTAAGATTGGAGAGCCAATTCATATCAAAAAGTATCATACTAGCTCTGACTTCTTCCCCTTTCCTAATAGTGAGGCTCCAGAAGATACTCCCTATATGGCACCATGTTATGATGTCAAAATCCCCGAGGGAGTCTATATCTTCAGGATTCAGTACATAAACGTCTGTGATAAGGAGGTGACTTTCTTTGGAGATGTCGGTGAAAACTTCGCCTTTATGTACGACAATGTGCAATATAAGTTTTCGGCTGATGCTCAAGACTTAAAGCCTCAGTACGAAAAGGTCGGCTGTGACAAGATACGTGTCTATCCTTTCCGTGGGGCGAAGTCTCGTAACATTCTCTTGCGCAATGGTGAGCCTGTTCCAGTATATGCGATGGCTGTCCAGACTGCCAAATCTGGTGGTAGGAGGCGCAGAAGCATCTCCTTTGACCCTGCGAATCTTGCTCAGAATCCCGACAGTTGCTACATAGTGCTACCTTGGCGAAACTCTACTGTAGAGATACAATATAACTTTGAGCCTATACGTCCGCGCACCGAGATTCTTAAATGTTTGAATCAAGGAAAGAATAAGCTTGTCATAGATACCACGCCCCCTACCTATGATCGGGACCAGCTCTACACCTATACCTGTCCGAGTGGTAAGACTGCCTATGTATCGGTATTGCCTATTCATACGGCAGGTGAGACGCTCGTAGAGCTACGTGATGTCAAGGATAAAAACAAGCTCTACGCAAGTGCGACGCTCCCCATGACGGATCAGGGTAAGCCTGTCGTCTTTAACCTCACTGGGGAGCAGATCCAGCCTGAGTATATGCTCTATATTAAAACAGGCTCTAACGACGAAAACTGTCCCCTAGACAATGGTGGTGAGATCATCAAGATGAACGATCTGCGAGGCTCCTCTTTCATCATTGGTGCTGCTAATACCAAGTATTGCGTGGGGGATGAGGTCACACTAGAGTGCCCGCCCGTCACGCCTGAGTCGGAGTACACTTGGACAAAGCCTGATGGAACCAAGATAACAGGACGCAAGATCACCGTCGGTGTCGCAACCGTAGAACTCTCTGGAAAGTGGAAGCTCGAAATCTCAAACGTGCCGTGCGATGGCGCAACAGCGACACAGGAGGTGCCCTTCATGCTATATGTCGCTCCGCTCGAGCTGTGGTGGCGTACGGATGCTGGCTCTCCAGACTGGAACTCGCTCGATAACTGGGCTGACAAGGATGGTAAGCCTATTAAGGCAATCCCTGCTAAGTGTACCGATGTACACCTCCCAGCGGTGGTTAAAAACTACTATCCAAACTTAGACCCGAAGATGACGAAACGAGAGCCACTCGGAGAGCCTGTGTGCAACGATATCTACTTCCACTATGGCTCTGCGCTAGGCGAGCCTCAGCGACTGACTGAGTACTCCCGCGCCTTTATCGACTACAACTTTGGAGTCGTACAGCCTGACGGAACTATCCAAGCGCACAAGGCCCCCAACCATAAGGGCGCTTACGATCTTCTCCTAGATCGGGATCGCTGGTATATGATTGCTACGCCACTCAAGAATGTCTATGCTGGAGACTTCTCACTCGGTGCCCAACCACTCACCTATCAGCGCTACCTCAAGGTGAAGTTTTATGGAGAAAGACCTAAAGAGGCTTCTTTCGATATCCCCATCACCAAGCAGGGACGCTCCATGGTTGCTTACAATCACGCTTTAGCATACAAGGTGGAGGGTTATCACCCTGAAAAGTTAGGAGCTAAGGATCACACGAACCTCAATGGGCTACAGGGTATCATCCGCTTGCCTTACTATGAGAACAAGGAGCGTGCGTCTTTCTATCCACTACACCACTATAGCAAGACGATAGATCGATATAAGTTTAATGAAGAAACGAAAAAATGGGAGCTAGAAGGATTTGTAGTAGATCCACACTCATACTTTGCTTACTTTGATATGAAGGATTTGCGACCTCTCTCTAGGGTGGATTCTGTCAAGAGAGACCCCGCACTGGACTACCGCTTCCTCTTTGAGGATGACAAGACACATACGATAGGTAGGACTAGAGCATCGACAGGGGAACCTGCTGGTGAAGGGACTGACCTAGACTGGGTCGAAGAGGAGATCGAGGGCTACACGATGAAGCTCACCTCCAGCTCCAAGTCTGATAAGTATGTTATCGTGGGTAACCCGTTTATGAGCCCCATAAGCTCTGATAAGTTCTTTGAGGTGAACAAGAATAACATCACAAAGAGTATCTATATATTCACCGATGGCGCTTGGCGCTACTATGGTCAGCAAATATTTGGGGATACGAGTGATGAAGCACTCAAAACGATTCCACCACTGCAAGCCTTTATGGTCTCGCTAAGGTTGGATGGCACTCCCAATGTTTACTTCCCTACTGCGCCAGAGTACTCAGTGCTTGTGGATCCTAATAGTTCAGAAGGAAAGGGTGCTGTGCTACGCAGTACGGACGAGGGGTCAAGCAAGGAACCCGAGCGACATGTCGCGGTGAAGGTCACCGATGCCGAGGGTGGCTATACCTCTGCGGTACTGCTGCCCGAAGATACGGATGAGCCAATCCCAGCACTGATTGCGCCGGAGGGTATGCAGACAGCTCCGCTTGTCTACTTCATCAGCCCGATCGATAGCAGCTGCAACTTCGTACAGACCAATGTGGATCGTGCCGTGGTCGAGCTAGGCGTCTTTGCGCCTACCGATGGGATGCTCACGCTAGACTTCACGACGTTGGCGGAGAAGCCCTTTGACAAGCTGTCTCTCTACGACCGTCTGAGAGGCACCGAGCAGGATCTGCTGGTCAACCCGACCTACAGCTACGGCTATAGCGAGCGTGACGGACGCCGCTTCGAGTTGCGTATGTCGTACGGCAACGTCCGCTACGAGGAGCAGCAGGATCACCAGGCTGATCTAGCCATCGAGCGCACCGCTACGGGCTATCGCATATCCTACGATCAGGGTATCGCAGGCTACCAGCTATACAGCGTCCACGGCTATCTACTAGAGCGTGCTACGACCGATGGTCAGACGCAGGTAGATATCGAGATGCCCGAGACAGACGTCGTACTGCTCGACGTACAGTCCGCCGACGGTCTCCGCTGGATCAAGAAGCTCCAGCGCTAAGAACGCGCTCGTCGCATATAAATAATAGAGTAATCGGGGTAGTCCTCCTAGTGAGAGCTACCCCGATTGCTGTATCATAGCCATAGGAGTGTGGCTAGGATGGGGGATGTTTGTCAATGCCTCTCTACATAGATAGACGGTGCAAAGGTAATACGACAGTTCATCAAGACGGAGCTCAGTTGCTCTCAGCGTCACGCTGTGATCTGCAAACGTCTCAACATCCTCTAAGGGGGAGCGACGCATTCCGAGAAATGCCCCGTTAAAACCCTGACACCGTAAACTTTGACACAACGGACGCACAGATCGTGCGTCCCTACAACCGTTACTCGACCATCTCTTCTCGCCCTCCTCCCGATGGCTCCGATCCCCTCAGATCGCTCCGATAGTTCCGATCCCCTCTCCCCTCTCTAATCCTCTAGTTTCTAGCCTCTTTTTTGTATCTTTGCCGTACAACATCTTTGAGTGGTGGTGCATCAGCTCGCCTGCCGAGCGATGCAAGAGGGAAGTCCAGTGAGAATCTGGTACAGTGCCCGCTACTGTGATCCCCCTATTTCACAGAGCCTATCACAAGAGTCGTATGAGCCACTGCCCGACTGAGGTCTGGTGGGAAGGCGTTGATAGGCTGGGGTAAGTCAGGAGACCTGCCTCCACTCGTAACTTAGTATATAACTGTGTACGCTCGGTGGCAAGCGTACCTCAATGCTATGTCAATGGATCAGAGGCATATCTCTCTCAGAAGGTGCTACGCTTGCGAGCGTGGTGCTATCCCTGTGCTATGCTTAGACTTGACCTAGCAGATCAAAGCAACAATCGTATGATGCAACGACTCCTATTATTATATATGACACTACTCCTAGGTGGGCTCTCGCTACAGGCGGGCAATAAGATCTTTGAGACCGACTCGCTCTTTGCTGCTATGGCACCCGGTGACAAAGGCGCTATCCTCGTGGTTCACTTTGGCACGACCCATGACGACACCCGTCGGGTCACCCTCGATGCGATCAATAAGCGCATAGCCTCCGCCTATCCCAACCTAGAGGTTCGTCAAGCTTACAGTTCGCGTATCGTGCGCAAGCGCCTAGCAGCGCGGGGTATAGAGATCCCCACGCCAGGCGAAGCGCTCAAAGAGCTAGCCCGTGAAGGTTTTACCCATCTGCTGGTTGTCTCGACGACCATCGTCGATGGGGTAGAGATGGAGTCGCTATCCTATGAGGTGGCGCATCAGCAGAGCCACTTTAAGAAGATCAGACTGGTGACGCCACTCCTCTTCTACGAGAGTGATTATAAGGATTTGACCGCCATCATGACCGCTCATCTAGAGCCCGATGTGGCTTACCTATGGGTGGGTCACGGCACCTACGATAGTGCCACGGCTCAGTATGCGATGCTGGATCACTATCTGCAGCGCCACGGCTATGGACAGGTGATCGTGGGCTGTGTGGAGGGTTATCCTTACTATGAGGAGGCGCTCGAGCGTCTGCGTGCTACTGGTCTCAAGCGAGTCTGCCTACAGCCGCTCATGATCGTGGCAGGCGAGCATGCCCAGGAGGATATGCTCCAAGAGTGGCAGCCCCGTCTAGAGAAGCTCGGCTATCAGGTTGAGAGCGTGGTGCGTGGCCTGGGCGAGCTACCTGAGGTACAGGAGATGATCTTGAGAAAGGTCGACTTCTTCATGACACACCGTCGTCTCTCCATTATGGACAAGAAAGCGATCTACGAGGAGACTGGCGAGAAGCTACACCAGTCTGACTCTATAGCTCAGTAAGCCGATGAGACGTAGCTACCTTTACCTATTTCTGCTCCTAGCTAGCTGTGTGCTCCCGCTCACAGCGCAGCGGAAGACACGCACACAGCCTCACGACACGATAGACTATAAGAACCTCGGCGAGGTGATCGTCGTGGCGCCTACCCATAGACGTATCATGCAGCAGCAGACGCTATCGGCGATCAGCCTAGATGTCAAGCCCCTCATCGCCTCGATGGGAAGCCTCAATGAACTGGTCGCTCAGAGCTCGGGCGTACGTCTCAGAGAGTCTGGTGGCGTGGGCTCAAGCAATGAACTGTCTATCAATGGTCTGTCGGGTAGTGCCGTTCGCTACTTTATCAATGGTGTGCCACTCTCCTCGATGGGCGAGGGGGCTTCGCTCGCTACACTGCCGGTGAACCTCATTGATCGTGTTGAGATCTACAAAGGGGTGGTGCCGCCCGAGCTCGGTATGGATGCCCTCGGTGGAGCGGTCAACATCGTGACCAACAGCCGCGGGGAGAGCTATCTGGACTGTTCGCTGCGGGGTGGCTCCTTTCACACCTTTGCCCTAGATCTAGCGGGGCAGTATAGAGAGCAGCGGAGTGGCTTTACGGTGCGCCCCACACTACGCTATCAGTACTCTAAGAATGACTACATCATGCGTGGCATGGAGGTGTGGAATGGTGAAAAGCAAGAGTACGAGCAGCGCGACTTCCGACGCTTTCACGATGGCTACCAGTCGATCTTAGGACGTCTGCAACTGGGCGTGACCAAGAAGCCGTGGGCTGATGCGGCTCTGCTCGGGGTAGGCTATACAAAGAGTGCCAGCGAGATACAGACCGGCTTTCGTCAGACGCTGGTCATTGGTGAGGCGATGCGTGATCGCGACGACTTGAGCTTCTCGGCACATTATGCCAAGCGCAATCTCTTCACCCCAGGGCTCTCCGCCACGCTGGACGCTTCCTTCGCTCGCAATCATATCATGATCACAGATACTGCCTACCGCAAGTATAGCTGGGACGGCACCTTCGTAGAGACACACTACAGCGAGCTGATGCGTCGCACTCGTATGATCCGTCACACGGTGCGTCCCTCCTGGACAGCACGTGCTAACCTCGCCTATAGCATCCCTCAGGGCGGAGATCTCAACTTCAACTATCAGATGAGCTCCATAGCCAATGAGCGGTACGATACTTACGATCCTGACTTTGAGTCGTCACGTGACCGCATGGCGCAGCACATCTTCGGGCTCTCGTATGGCACGACACTCCTCCACGGGCGCTTGCGTGGGATGATCTTTGCCAAGGACTACCTCTACCACGTTGCCATCGAGCAGGCTGATATGTACTGGTTGACGGGTGTCAAAGATGTGCCCACGCAACAGACTAAAAACAAACTAGGCTATGGGCTAGGCCTACGCTACACGATTGCTGACGAGCTGGCTGTCAAAGCCTCCTTCGAGCGTGCCACCCGCCTGCCGACAGCTCGTGAGCTGATGGGCAATGGTGCCAATATCTACCCCAACTTCAAGCTTCAGCCTGAGCAAGCTTACAACCTCAACCTAACGCTCTACGGACAGGCGCAGTGGGCTGGTCTGCACTTCCTCAACTACGAGGCGACCGCCTTCTATCGCAACGTCTCCAACTACATACACCGTGTGGTGCTGGGTGACGTCGAGAGCCAGTACGAGAATGTCGGTTCGTCGCTCGTCCTCGGTGGCGAGATGGAGGTCAAGTACAACTATGCTAACCTCCTTGACCTCACGCTCAACGGCACCTACACCGACGAGCGGGACCGCACGCACATCAACGTCTACGGTCAGCCCAACCCGACCTACGGCTATCGGATCCCCAACGATCCCTTCCTCTATGGCAATCTACTCCTAGGGGCTAACTGGCGCAAGCCGTTTGGCATCCAGGCGAGTGCCATACACTTTAATGCGGGTCTAGGCTATATCCATTGGTTTTACCTCACCTGGGCAGCCTTTGGGCGCAAAAACACCAAGGCGGTCATCCCGACCAGTTACGACCTCTCGGCCGGGGTCACCTGGAGCTTCGCTCACGACCGCTACTCCATATCTCTGCAGAGCAGCAATCTACTAGACCGTCCGCTCTATGACAACTATATGTTACAGAAGCCTGGACGCGCCTTCTACTGCAAGCTCCGCATATTCCTCAATTAGAAGACATACAAACACTTATATCAATCATCAAAACTTAGATTACTATGACTAAAGCTTATCGCTTACTGGCGGCCCTCGTGGTCGCTCTCGTCACACTCTCATTCACAGCGTGTGACCCGGATACGCCCCAGCCTGAGCAGGAGATAACCGTGGGCTATGACCTATGGATTCCTTTGGGAGGAGCCACTGGTCAGTCAACCGCCAACAAGGATGCACACATCATCGCACGTGTTGCTGACCTGACCACGGGTGCCCTGAGTATCAAGGGGCAGGGAGTAGAGACTTCTGCATCTACCATAACGCCCAACGTGGTATACCACAAGGGCTACTACTACAGCGTCTCTCGTAAAGGGGACTTTAGCAAGTTCCGCGTGTCAAGCACGGGCATCGAGACCATCAAGGAGATCCCTATGCCACAGATCCTAGATCGTCGCTTCTCACACGCTTGGCTAGACGACAACACGCTCGTCCTAGTCAGCTCCGTAGGTGACAAGCAGGAGATGTCTTGGGTCAAGGTTGATGTCAATAAGATGGCCATCGTATCTGAGGGCAAGCTTGACCTACCTAAGCCTGCCGAGGGTGAGCTCTTTAACTCTAGCGGTCTGCTAGGCTACCGCAAGGCTGACAATATGCTCATCTTCCCACACGTATATATGGAGAAGTCTAAGAAGACCGCTATGGCACTACCTCCTAAGCGTAATGAGATCTACATTGCATTCATCGACGCAAGTACGATGCAGGTGAAGAAGATCGACAAGGACCCACGCTGCGAGCACCTGAGCTCTACCTCTTTTGGAGAGACGCGCAGTCAGAAGACTTTCTTCGACTCTAAGGGCAACTTCTACTTTGCTACAGCTACCTGCAATATCCCCGAGAATGCTAAGAAGAAGAGCGGTACGAAGCAGCGTAGCTTCCTCTTCCGTGTCAATGCAGGCTCTATGGAGACAGACAAGAGCTTCGACGGATATGCACAGCCTCGTGGTAAGATCATCACCGTCTTCCCGCTCAATGATGACGAGGTGCTCCTCTATATGCAGGACCCCGACTTCAAGGAGAAGGGCAATACCAACTGGAGTAGCAAGGATAACCGCTACATCTACTACTGGCTACGTTGCAACATGAAGACGCATCAGGTGGAGCATATCAAGGATATCCCCTTTAGCAATGGCAACTTCGGTCAGTTGGTCGTACGCAATGGTGACTTGGTCAGCATCGGTGCCAATGTAGAGGGCGCTCCCACGACCATCTACCAGTACAACCTCAACACCCGTAAGGTGACCAAGGGTGCTACGCTGGCTGACGGCTTCGAGCTAGACCGCATCACGCCCGTCGTCAAGGAGTAACCCCCCCCTAGCACAGTGCGACTACAGCCAGGCTTGTAGTCGTAGGGACGCACAGAACGAGTAGCCCTTTGTAGGGACGCACGATCTGTGCGTCCGTTGTGTCAAAGCAAGACGTGTAACGGTTGTCTGGACGCACGGTCGGACGCAGACCGTCGGAGCGTCCGTTGTGTCAAAGCAAGACGAGTAACGGTTGTAGGGACGCACGGGAGTGTCTAGCGAGAGGGCGTCCGTTGTGTCAAAGGTTACGGTGTCCGTGATGTCAAAGGTTACAGCGTCGTGGTTTTAACGGGGACGGACGCACGACCGTGCGTCCCTACAGCCGTTACTCGTCTTGCCGTACTACAACGGACGCACGGTCGTGCGTCCATACACTTCGCTACACGTCTCGCCTACCGAGGAAATCGGAAATCGCCACGGAGCAAACGAAAATTCTCCACGGAACCGGGAAATAAAAGTTCGGAAGAATGAAATGAAACTTCGGAAGAAGCAAATCAAAGTTCGGAAGAATTTTTTCATTGCTAGGTAGAGGATTTTCGTTTGCTCCGTGGAGATTTTCGATTTCCTCGGAGGTGTGGGCTGAGTGGCGGTGATCGGCTGTCAGCGGCTTGCGGGCGGTTAGCGAGAGACATCGGAGTGATCGGAGCTATCAGACGAGTAACGGTTGTAGGGACGCTCGGTCGAGCGTCCGTTGTGTCAAAAGTTACGGTATCCGTGGTTTTAACGGGGACGGACGCACAGATCGTGCGTCCCTACAGCCGTTACACGTCTCGTGTGATCCCTACTGCGGAAGCTGGTAACATTTGCCTCAATTGTTTCGCAGTAAGAAAATAAAGAGGTATCTTTGCCAAACGGATTGTACAATCACGCTTGCAACCCTACGCTTGACACTGCGACTCTTGGGGCTGAAAGCGTCTCTAGGACTCTCCTGCAAAGCGAAATACAGATAATACAACTATATAGACATGGCTAATAAGCAAATGAGAACGGAAGGCGACCTGCTAGGCGATCGCCAACTACCCGCAGACGCACTCTATGGTGTGCAGACGCTACGCGGTATGGAGAACTTTCAGATTAGCAACTTCAAACTGAGCCAGTGCGCTTACTTCATCAAGGGTCTAGCCTACACTAAGTGGGGCGCAGCTGTCGCCAACCACAGCGAGGGCATCCTGACCGATGAGCAGTACGAGGCTATCGTCTTCGCCTGCAAGGAGCTGATCGCTGGTAAGCATCACGATGCTTTTGCAGTGGATATGATCCAGGGTGGCGCTGGTACGACGACCAATATGGCTGCCAACGAGGTAATCTGCAATATTGCCCTCCAGAAGATGGGGCACCAGCCTGGCGAGTACAAGTATCTCGCTCCTAATGATGGGGTCAATGCTTCGCAGTCTACCAATGATGCTTACCCTACAGCCATTCACCTAGGGCTATACCCCAAGGGGCTAGAGGTGTACAAGCATATCGAGCAGCTCGTTGCAGCGCTCCGTGCTAAGGCTGAGGAGATGAAGCATGTCCTCAAGATAGGTCGTACGCAGCTACAGGACGCTGTGCCTATGACGCTGGGACAGACTTTCCACGGCTTTGCCTCTATCCTTGAGGAGGAGCTACCAAGGCTCAAGAGTGCCTGCGAGGAGTTCCTAACGGTCAATATGGGTGCTACCGCTATCGGTACGGGTATCGCTTCAGAGCCAGGCTATGCAGAGGCTTGTGTCAAGGCTTTGGCTGAGATCACGGGCTGGCCTGTCCAGCTGAGCGCTGATCTCGTCGGTGCTACGAGCGATACCTCCGTCATGATCGGCTACTCATCCGCACTACGTCGTATCGCTGTCAAGATCAATAAGATCTGCAACGATATCCGCCTCCTATCCTCTGGTCCTAGAGCTGGTATTGGCGAGTTTAACGTACCCGCTGTGCAACCAGGCTCCTCGATCATGCCAGGTAAGGTAAACCCTGTCATCCCCGAGGTGATGAGCCAGGTATGCTACAAGGTGATGGGCAACGATACAACCGTCCTGATGGCTGGAGATGCTGCTCAGATGGAGCTCAACGCTATGGAGCCTGTCATGGCTCAGTGCTGCTTCGAGAGCTCTGATCTGATGATGCGTGGTATCACGACCCTCATCGAGCGTTGTATCACTGGCATCACGCCCAACGAGGAGCGTTGTCGTCAGCAGATCGAGGCTTCGATCACGATCGTTACGGCGCTCAACCCAATCATCGGTTACAAGAACTCAACCAAGATTGCCAAGGAGGCGCTTGAGACGGGCAAGGGTATCTACGAGCTAGTCCTGGAGCATGGCATCCTAGACAAGAAGGATCTTGACGAGGTGATGGATCCCAAGCATATGACTCAGCCCTCGAAGCTTGATCACATCAAGCCTAAGAAGCAACTATAAGCGGATATTGACGGGGTGGGGGAGACACAAGCCACCCCGTCGATACATCCCCCTAGACTACAGAGGAAATAGGAACTACTAATCTTTAAGACCTTATATATTATGAAGAGATTAGCTTTAATCAGCTTTGCACTCGTCAGCATGCTGGCGTTTGTAGCTTGCTCTAGTCCTACGAAAAAGGCGGAGCAGGTCACGATGGACTTCTTCAAGGCGCTCAATGCTGGTGACTACGACAAGGCTCGTACTTACACAGCGTCTGAGCAGGCTGAGGCGTATGTCAATCTTATGTCCTACTTTGACTCTGATAGTGTCAAGGCATTCTCTCAAGAGGGCGAACCAGAGCGAACAACCAAGATTGCAAGCTCAGAGGATCACCAAGACACGATCATCTGCTATGTAGAGACGACTGAGCAACAGTCAGAGCCTGCTGATAGTGCAGATGTCTTCAAGCAAAAGGTGGTCCTCACTAAGGTAGACAACGAGTGGAAGATCGTTGACATCCCTATGAAGTAACCTAGGTGACTGCCACTCTGGCATGCACTCCTTAGACTTAATCTCATGATGAAGTCTATCTACCACAAGCCCCAAGAGCTAGCGAGGTCTCTCCTCCTACTGCTCTTGGGGCTTGCGCTATTTGGCTCTGTCGCCTGCACGTCTCATCATCGTGACCAGGAGATGATAGCTATCGATACGACGACACTGCGCCCTGGCAGTCTCATACTGCGTCGTGGCGAGGGGATGCTCTCGGCATTCTTTAGCAAGGTGGCCTCCGAGGGGCAGCGTTACAGCCATTGCGGTATCATTGATTTTGACTCTACTAGCCATCGCTGGATCGTATGGCACGCTTATCAGGATGACTATCTGGGTGCTGACGGTATCTTTCGCCAGCCACTAGACAGCTTTCTGATGGAGTCGGAGGCGGTCGTCATCTATCCCGCCTTAGCGCTGGACAGCTTGGGCTTGCAGCTGATGAGAGCCTATATAGCGCTTCACAGCCCTGGGGGAAGGTATCCCAAGAGGTTCGACTCGCGCTTTGACCTCAGAGATACGACTACGCTCTACTGCACTGAGTTTGTCGCACTAGCCTACAATAGTACAGGCATCCCAGACTATCAGATCACGCCTACGGGTCATGTGCCAGGCATATCTCACGCTTACTACACCCTTGACGACTTAATCCAGGGTCTCCAATCTGTGCAAGTCTCATCGGATGGTAGATTTTCTCAATCTCATTAAAGCTCAGAGGTCAATCAATGAATAGATGCTTTTGTGCCATTAGACCGCTCCCACAAAGCATTTGACGCAACGGCTTAGACAGGTTGAAAGATCAAAGAACTAATTCTAGGTATCCTGACCCCTTGCACATTCAAAAATAATGTGTACCTTTGCACCAGTTACTAATCACTTATACTAAAGCTAATATGAAGAAGGTATTTGTACTCGTAGCTGCTGTTGCAGCTCTAAGCCTTGTTTCTTGCAACAAGGAGAACCAGAATCAGGACGCTCAGAATGCTGAGCAGAACGTTGAGAACGCTCAGGAGAATCTTGATGCAGCAGCTCAGGATATGCAGAACGCAGCTCAGGATGCAGCTCAGGTAGCTGCTGACGAGGCTAACGCTGCTGCTGATGCAACTGCAGAGGCTGCTCAGGCTACAGCTGACAAGGCTCAGGAGACTGCTGACCAGATCAAGAAGTAAACACCAACTTCTCTAGATCACTCAGAATCTGAGATAACCTAAGCAATAAAACATGATGAAGATCACCTACTCCTCCTAGTGAGGGGTAGGTGACCTTTTATTAAGGTGGTAGCTGGACGGAGCTAAGAGCGTGGTGACCCTGAGCTCTGAAGGCTCCTGGCGGGGAAGCTCTCTCTCCGCTCTACTAAATTGTGGGTATCCCTCGGCGCATGAACGTATCGGAGGATGTGCTACCTTTGGACTGACGGAGACTGTAGTGTCTGGTCTAGAAGCTCCCTCAGGCTGTGGGGCTGCGACCTAGACTCACCTACGCTCTCGCAAGCAGTATAGCTATGAGTATCACATACAGTGTGGTGGCTACGATCGTGAGACTTCTCAACATCAAGAAGCTCTTTAGGATGCCACGAAAAAAGATCATTGCTTTTGCGACGAAGCAGTGTAACAAGTTCAAGTTTGACCTAAATCGCTTCAAGGGGTACAACTGCTCCATTGAGGAGGTTGGCGGATTTTCGTGTATCAAGCTACAAGCTGGCCCGAAGCCCGCGACGAAGGCTGTGCTACAGCTCTATGGCGGTGGCTATATAACGCCTCCAGATAGCCGAGACTTTAAGCTCGCCAAGCGTATAGTGGACCAGACGGGGAGTGACGTTTGGCTGTTTCTCTATCCACCTAGCTATAGAGCATCGCCTGGATGTGACCTTCGAGCAGTGCTATAAGCTCTACCAGCGTATGCTAGAGTGCTATGGCAGCTGAGGAGATCTCGATCCTGGGCTTCTCCTCGGGCGCTTGTCTTGCCATCGGACTCGGGCTCCACAACAATGTACAGCCTGAGCCTCTGCCCATGCCGAGACAGATCATAGCGGTGTCTCCTGGAGCCTGCCCGCTCTCGCTATGTGAGGGGTATGAAGCGACTGCTGACGATGCGGATCTGATAGCCTCTCTGGAGAAGCTCTCGGCGGAGGATATCATCACCGACTACCACTACGTTAGCACTATTGCTCCTGTCCTGAGCAAGGGGCAGAAGCTTCCCGCCTATATGCTCAATAGCTGTGTGGGAGACTTCTCGCACTTCCCAAAGACCTACCTTTACTACGGCTCTTGCGAGTGTTTTTATGCCTGTGCCCCATACTTTAAGGAGGCCTTCGTGCGGTATGGCGTCCCTTACGAGATTCATGTGGGAGAGGGATTGTGCCATTGCTATCCACTCTTTCGCTTCTTTCCTGAGGGGCGTCGTGCACAAGACGAGATCATTGATCGCCTTAAGTGACAAGAGTGGGCTCAGCCCCGCAACGGTTACACAGTCTACGGTTCAGTAGCTCAGGCAGCCAGGCATGTGTTTACGCTTCGGTTAGTCTCTTGCATAAAAGACTTGACGTTGCGCTGGCATATGAGCTATTTGTTGTACTTTTGAAGCGTGAAGATAGTACGACACTCTTGGCAGTGGTGGCTGAAGAACTTCTTGCCACTCCTCATAGGCTTGGCGATATTGTTTTACCTCTATCGCCATCTAGAGCTCGGAGACACGCTACGCTTGTTACAGCATGGCGTGCGCTACGAGTACTTGCTCTTGTCCTTGCCTCTGGGGCTCCTAGGCAATGTGGTGCGAGGCTATCGCTGGCATCTGCTGATGCGCCCCCTCTACAACCCGCCCGCCCGTCCTATCAATCCGATCTTGATCACAATCGGGAGCTATGCGGTCAACTTTGTCATACCACGTGCTGGCGAGGTGTGGCGCTGCACTGAGATGAAGCAACGAGAGGACTATGCGCTCTCGGCAACGGTCGGTACGCTCCTAGTGGATCGTCTGTCCGATGCGCTCATAGTCTTAGCTCTCCTAGTAGCTATGATGCTGTTTCAGACGGGAGCTGTGTCCCAGATCTTAGCTTCTCGGGGACTATCGCTCGGAGGTGGGGTAGGGCGCCTCTTCTCGTCAGACTATGCCACCGCATGGATCATCGCAGGCGGGGTGCTACTCGTTACTGCGCTGGTCTTCTATCGCTTTAGAAAGAGTAGCTTCATGCAGCGTGTCAGAGGCAAGCTACGCTCTGTCCTGCAGGCTGCGTCAACACTGAGAGGATGGCGCGCTTGGAGCCAGTTCCTCGTGCTGACGCTCCTCTTGTGGATCGTGTACTACTACTTCTTTTACGTCACATTTGGTGCTTTTGCTTTCACCGCTGAGTTAGGGCATCGGGTCGCTTTTGCCACCTTTGCGCTCTCCACCTTGATGATTGTCGTGCCTACGCCTGCGGGAGTAGGCCCGTGGCACTACGCAGTGATTACATCGCTTACAGCCTTCGGGGTGAGCGAAGCCGAGGCGGGGCAGTTTGCCCTGATCGTGCATGCCGTACAGACCTTGTGGACTATATCCGTGGGAGTCATCGCTATCCTGCTCCTGCCGATCATCAATCGAAGGTACAAGCGCGAGAAAGAGTATACTGTAAAAGGGTAGTCGCAGAAAGCGTATCAACCCACGGCCTAATGAAGAAAGCCAACATCTAGCACCCTTAATATGAAGCGAATCTTCTTACTCCTAACCTTACTCCTCAATAGCCTTCTGACGCTCTCCGCTCAGACTTACATCTACAGTGGTGATAAGCGCTACGACTACGATTCACGAGTCATCGCCACGTGGGACGGCTCTCGCCTCTACAGCGGTGACAAGCGCTACGACTACGACTCACGAGTCCTTGCCACGTGGGACGGCACTCGCCTCTACAGCGGTGATAAGCGCTACGACTACGACTCACGAGT
>NZ_ACLR01000126.1 GCF_000174775.1 Porphyromonas uenonis 60-3 | reverse complement strand
CAATGGGGCTACAGACGTCAATGTCGTCTTTTATAAAGTGCTAGAGTCTAGAGTTGTAGTTCGCTACGATCCGACAGAAATCGCAGAAATGTCTCTTAACGACTTACCCCCTCTGATGACGTCCGATGGTCCTGGTTTGCATACAATTTCCGTTCGAATGGGTGACGATGTCAAGCTCTCTATAAAAGCAAAGGATGGTTATAGAATTACTTTTGTTGCCTCAGATCCTTCAGGGCTTCTTCGTCCTACGAGAAGAACCTCCAGTGAGGCTGAGTATCTGATCAACACCTCTAAGCATCAAGAAGTCGAAGTGTTGGTGCATTGCACGCGCCAGTCTTAAACCTCTATCACAATATAATCTATGAAACGTAATCACGTCCGATGGCTAACAGCCATCATAACTACAGCTCTGCTCCTCCTTGGAGCAGGGCTACCTGCTAAAGCGCAACTAATTGTTGCCGATCCTTCGGTTATTGCGAGCGATGTCGTTGAGTTTAAAAAACAATTTGATCGCTTCGCAGAAGAAACTGAAAAATGGGCGGCTCTTTATTCTAATGTATCTTCTATCGTTTCGGCTGGTCAAGATGTGAAGAAAGCCGTTAAGGCAGTTGAGGATTTGAGTAGAATTCCCGATAATGTGTTGCGAAATCAACGCAATAATAAGTACCTCTTTGATTCCGAAAAGACTAAAAGTTGGAAGAAGACTATGGAAATCCTTCAGGAGTGTATGGGGCTCGTAAAAGAGTTAAAGAGTTTTTCTGAACCTCGCAAATCTTCCGATGGCAAAACCCTCCAGATGTCTCAAGCCGATCGCTACAAAATAGTCAAGGAACTTAGTGATAAAGTTGTCGATCTCCGAGACAAAGCTTATCGCATTGTCAAAGACTACGATCGAATAGCAATGGGTCGAGAGGCTAGAGCTAACACCCGTCGAATGATTAACCGCCTTAATGGATATAAAAGCAGATGAGCTTCAGTAGTTTATATGAGACACTAGATAGGCTTATCGAGCAAATTATCACGGCGAACCTCGATGGCTATATGCTCCTAGCCCAATCGCTAGGAGCTTTGGGAGCGTTGCTCTACATAGCTTATCGAGTATGGCGTTCGCTGGCTAATGCTGAGCCTATCGATGTCTTTCCTCTTTTGAGACCGTTCGTTTTAGGTCTGCTTATTATGAACTTCACTTGGGTGACAGAACCCCTGAACGATGTGATTGGGGCTATCTCTCAAGGCACAGAAACTCTTTGTGAGTCCAATCAGGGGGAGCTAGAGCAAGCTCGTAACGACCTCCAAAACTATATAGAGCAGAAGCTAGAAGAGATGAGCGATGGTAGCTTTTTTGATTTGATACTAGGCAATACTGCATCTCTTAGAGTTCAGGTTGATTTTTGGATAATGGGTATCGTACAAGATATTCTGCAATGGCTGTTAGACTGTGCTAAGCTACTGCTGTACACGGTCTCCTCCTTTATGCTACTCATCTTAACTCTTCTCGGTCCTATCGTCTTTGCTTTTGCCATTTTTGATGGGTTTCAGGCTAGTTTGGTCTCGTGGATTTCACGATATATCCACTTGTCGCTATGGTTACCTGTGGCGAACATTCTCAATCTGATACTTAACAGTATCGAAATTGAGATGTGTCGTATGCAACTTGCAGACTTCCAAAGTGGTAAGTTCGGGTGTTCCTATGCTATGATTGTTTTCTACATCATTGGCTTGGTTGCCTTCACGACCGTTCCGACTGTATCAGGCTGGATTGTAGAGGCTGGAGGTGGCGGTGGAGGTCTCACTCGCAACCTCACCTCGGGAGGCTCTCGTCTTGCGGGCTTAGCTGGAGCTAGGGCAGGTGCCGTAGCTGGCGGAGCTGTAACTGCTGGAGCTACAGTGGTTGCAAGCGGAGCCAAGAAAGCGTACAACTTCTTAAAGCCAAAGAAATAATCTACTATGGACTTTAAGAGCTTACGTAATATCGAGAATAGCTTTAGGCGTGTACGTCTGTACACAATAGTCTTCGCTCTATTGTGTATGGGCGTAGCGTTAAGCTCTCTTGTCAGTGCCTATAACTTTGCAAATAAGCAACGTGAGAAGATATACGTACTTGACCAAGGTAAGTCGCTTATCCTTGCTCTAGCACAAGATGTTGAAGCCAATCGTCCTGTAGAGGCTCGTGAGCATCTTAGACGATTTCACGAATTGTTCTTCACGCTGGCTCCTGAGTCGCAAGCGATACAGAGCAATATCAGTCGAGCATTGGATATGGCCGACGAGTCTGCTTACAACTACTACACAGACTTGCAAGAGGAAAAGTACTATAATCGTCTCATCTCAACAAACACCTCTCAGGTGCTGACGGTTGATTCTATCTCTTGTGACTTTAATACTTACCCCTATGAGGCTGTGGTCTATGGCACACAGACCATCTACCGCAAGAGTAATGTCACAGAGCGGTCTCTTGTAACCGCCTGCTCATTACTCAACACGGTACGCAGTGATCGCAATCCGCAGGGCTTCCTAATCACTAAATTTAGAGTAATCAATAATGAAACAAGACGTACCACCCCTCGATAGTGTAGGCACTTCATCTACACAGAACAAGGTCGGCTGGGTAAAAAAACAGACT
>NZ_ACLR01000127.1 GCF_000174775.1 Porphyromonas uenonis 60-3 | reverse complement strand
CGATTAAGATTATCTGCTTCATCTCTACTACAAAGATAACAAAAAACTCTGACACTTACCAAGTTTTTTTCTAGTCTAATTTTCTATCCGTAAAAGAGGATTTAGCTATCTATCCTCTTGTCTATATGGAAAATAAGTCGTATATTTGCCCCTGTGATGAAGAGAGAGTTTCCACCTCCTTCCACTGAGGTCTTTGAAAGTGCCTGTTTGGCTACAAAATGGCTACACGATGTTTCACGAAATTCGTAGTACCCTATAAACGAGATGTTTATAAAACCACTTTCGATTCTTCCGAAGTTTCATTTCCCGGCTCCGTGGAAAAAGTTCGTTTCCTCACTGGATATTTGCGATTTCCTCCATAGAGGCGTAGAGGAACTCATCGTATATCATGCGTCAACTCTGGGCAAGCGGGACTGTCATTTTATATCTTATCAAGAAATAACCATCTTGTAGAGGCTCTTGTCGATATTTAGGCCCTTGGCACCAACAATACACTATACATCAACACATTAGATATGATGTCATGTCCGAAAATGACAAGTGCGCCATGTAATCCTGTCCGAATATGACAAGTTTTTGTCCGCAATTGATAAGATATTTAACACCGCTGAAGTCTAATTTTGCAACAGAAACCTAGGAGACAGATCAACTACCTCGATCACGAGATG
>NZ_ACLR01000128.1 GCF_000174775.1 Porphyromonas uenonis 60-3 | reverse complement strand
GAGCGCTTTCTAAGTTCAATGCAAGTAAAAGCGAAGTTTTTTTTCTCGTTTCGCAAGCTCGGTCGACTTCTCTTCGGGAACCCGCTCGTCGGGGTGGGGGCTCCACCCCTTGCCGCGGGGCGCTCCCGGAGCGGAGATTTTCCTTTCTGAACTTGCCTCGGAGGACTCTCTTCTCTTCGTAACCGCTCGTCGGGGTGGGGGCTCCCACCCCTTGCCGCGGGGCGCTCCCGGAGCGGAGATTTTCCTTCCTTGGACTAGGCTCGTAGAGCTCTCTTCGCTTCGTGGTCTAGCTCGAAGTCGCAGTCGTGCGCAACCAGCGAGAAGAGGATGTGGAGGAGCTTATTGTTGACGTTGTTGAGGATGACCCCGTAGGGCTTGCCTTGAGCTTTCATGCGTTGGTAATACTGTTTAAATGTTGGGTTATGAGTTATGGCACTTCGGGCTGCTTGGGTCAAGATTCCTTTTAGCCGTCGGTTACTGTAGCCTCCTGTGTTGGATTTGTGAAAGACTGAGCTCCCAGAGCTCTCGTAGAAGGGCGCTATACCGCAGTAGCTAGCCATCTTCTTGGCACTCCAGCCCTTGAAGTTGTCGGTAAAAACGATC